>DASYBQ010000165.1:0-34061 GCA_036500625.1 Pseudonocardia sp.
ATCGGACGGTGGGACGGACCGCGATGGGCAGGCCGGGAGCAGTATGGGTCCTCGGCGGCGCAACTAGGGTCGGCTTGTGGAAACCGGCGCTTGGTATCTCCCGTGCACGCCCCGGTGTACATGTGGGCTCGCCCAAGGCGCTGAGCCCAGACGTGTACGGCGTTGCGTCCACATAGCTGGTGCAGTGCGGGTGACCTGCCGATCCGGTTGCTCAACCAGATGCTGCAGACCTATACCGCCGAACCGGGCTCCCTGACAGCCGAGCGCCTGGCGTTGCTCGGCTCAGAGGAGCCCGGGACGGCGATCTCCGAGACGCCAGTTCGGCACCCGCCACCGGCTGAGCACCGGCCAAATGGCTACCAGACAAAGCCTCCCAGGTTACATAAGCTAATAGAAATGACAGGAATCGCACAGCGGAAGGATGCAGAGATCCGCCGTGGCCTTACCGAATGGTTGTTGTCCGGCCAACGAGTCGGTCGCAACCGCTGACTTTTTGCCGTGCAGTTACCGTCCCTTTGCCGTATGTCGGCAAGACTTCTCTACTATCGAAGTGGGGCCCCGCCCACCGCGGCCGTCCGTGCTCGGGAAGGAGCTCGTGCTGAGCCCGCTGGACCCAAGATCGCTTATCGAGACCTTCGGCGTGGTCAGCATCTTCGTGACGCTCTTCGCCGAGACCGGTCTTTTGGTCGGGGTCGTCCTGCCGGGTGACTCTCTGCTGCTCACCGCGGGTTTGCTCAGCTCGCGGGCGGGTGCCGGTGGACTGGTGCAGTTGTCTCTGCCCTGGACGTTGGTTGCCGCGCCGACCGGGACAGTTCTGGGCGCACAGGTCGGCTATCTGATCGGCCGGCGGGCGACGGCGGTACTGACCGCCAAGGCTCGCCACGCTCGGATCACCGCCGCGATGGGTCGTGTGTCGGAGATGCTCGATCGCTACGGGCACGGGCGGGCGCTGGTGCTGGCCCGGTTCGTTCCGGTGGTCCGCACGATGCTGGGCCCGGTGGCCGGATCCGCCGGGATACCGGTGCGTACTTTCATCCTCTGGCAGACCATCGGTGGCGTCCTCTGGGCCGTCAGCTTGGTGCTGACCGGCTATCTGCTGGGCGACAGCATCCGCAATGTTGATCACTACTTGTGGCCCGCGATCGTGATCGTCATTGCGCTGTCGCTGTCGCCTGTGCTTCTCGAGTTCCTACGGGTACGCCGCCGGCGCGGCGCGCGATGAGCTCGACCGGTCGACACATCAGCCCTAGACGGAGCCGCCCCCTGAAGAGCATGGTGATCGAGTGACGTGGTGCATACGAGTCTCGCCGCTTTTCTTGGTGGCGATGCTGGCGCTGCGTACCCACTTGATAACCGATCTGATCGCAGGCTCCACCGGCCCCCACCCATCTCCCGCACCGTCCCGGGCGCCGAACCTGCCACAGGCCGACGGGTCGATGGTCTCTCAGTTCTTCGTCTGGTTCTACCTGATCGTCGGCGCGCTGCTGGCTCTCGCGGTGGTGTCGGGCTTCCTGAGCTACCTGATCGGAGAGGTCAAGCTCCACCGCGAGTGCGTCCGACCCTTGCGCGACCCCCCACTGGCTCCCCCGCGTATGCGCGTCACCCGGCCGGGCCCGGTCCGGCCGCTCGGCAACACCGCGGACCAGCCCCACCACCTCACCGAGTATCGCGGCGGATTCACCAGCTCCAGGGAGTACCGGAATCGCTCCTGATCCAACCCGCGAGTCCCCGGAGTCCGCCGGCGTAAGGACGACTCAACCGAGCGCGTCGAGCAGTGCGGTGAGCGCGGCCCGCTCACTGGCCGGTTTCGGGCTCGTCGCCCTCAGGTCGCGCAACACGGTGTCGATCTTGCCGTCGATGGTGGTCCACTCGGCCTTGTCCTTGGGCTTCATGCGCGCCTCGGCGTTGTCCCACTCGGTTTCGAGGTCATCGACGCGGGTCGTGGCGCCGGACTGGTTGCCGGCGTTCAACAGGCCCAACGTGTCCTGGGTGATCTTCCGGAACTTGGAGAGATCCCCGAGTGGCGAGGGCCGAGCCGTCTGGCCCTCGCCCGGAACCGGTCCTGCCGCCTGGCCTCCGGTGGGGATCGGTCCCGCTGGCTGGCCCGCACCGGAATCCGACTGCACCGCACCGGCCGAGTCCGAGGAGTCTTGTTCAAGCGAGGACTTGCGCAGCGAGTACCCGGTGCCGGCCGCGACCAGAACGAGTGCCACGACGACAACCGTCTGCCACAAGCCTCCTCGGTCCGCCGCCGCGTCGGGGTCAACGGCGAAGTCGTCCGAGATCACGTCTGTTTTCGTGACCGTCAGGTAGGTGACGATTCCGATAATGCCGATCACGAAGATCAGGCTCGTCACCGTCGCGCCGAGGCCGAGGCCGCCTTGGCTCGATGGCTGGGAAAGGTAGTCACCTATCGACGCTCCGAGCGGACGGGTCAGGATGTAGATGAACCAGAAGGCGAGAACCGGGTTGAGTCCGAATCGCCAGGCGACCGCGGCCATGGCGATCAGAACCGCCACGATGATTCCCGTCACCAGGTAGCCGAGCCCGAGCACCTCGGCCATGAGATCACCGGTTGCCGTACCGAGCGCGAAAGTGAAAAGAATCGCCAGCCAGTAGAACCCTTCCCGCTTGCTGGTGACGATGGAATGGATGGAGAGCGTCCGCTCCGACGAGTACCACATGAGGAACGTGAGGGTGAGAAGGGCGCCGAAGATCAGTGTGCTCGCTTCGAGCGGCACGCCGATGCTGTCGGTGAGGTTGTCGGTCACCAACGTGCCGAAGACGCTCACGAGCGCCACCGCGAACCAGTACCTGCTCGGTACGTACCGGTTCGCGCTGAACTGGAAGATCATGGCTACCACGAGCAGCACACCGGTGACGACGGAGGTGGCGGTCAGCCCGAAGTTCAGATTGACGTTGAGGAAATCGGCTGCCGACTCACCGACCGTCGTGCAGAGCACTTTGACGATCCAGAAGTAGATCGTGACTTCTGGAACCTTGTTCAGGAGCCGGCGGCTCGACGCGAGGGCATGCTGTGAAGTCATGGGGCTCTTTCCGTGGGTCCGACCGAACGCGACTGTGGCTCCGAGGACACCGTTCTGCGACGGTGAGTCGGGGTAGCGGAGAGGGGAGCCAAGCCACCACTTATCGCACACTAGGGGACGAAAGGTTAGCGTCCGGCCGGGCAAAGCTAATCGGATGGCAAACGCTTTCCTGCCCAGCGGGCCACGCCCCGAAAGCCCGGGAACTCACCCCTCTTGAGCCACCGTTTCTGGTCGGCTATCGGTACGTCGTGTACGCGTCGGTTCTCGTTCACTCGGGTCTACCCCGATACCTGACCAATCCGGCGAAGGCGCCGGTGGACCCTGCCGGTCGATCTTTCCGTACCCTTGCCTTCGGGTGAACACGGTGTTCGACGTAGCTCGCCAAGCCGGGATGCGCACCGCGTGGTCGGACAACCACCCCGGCTACGCCATCGTGAACGGGCAGTCCCGCACCGCGGTACAGGACCTGTTCTCCGGCTTCGGCGATGTTCGACGGTCCCTCAGGACATCTGCAGCGACCACTCGACACCGCGCGGCGAGTCTCGTACCTCGATCCCGGCTCCGGCCAGCTTGTCGCGCATCGTGTCGGCCGCGGCGAAGTCGCGCCGGTCCCTGGCCGCCTTCCGTTGCTCGAGAAGTGCGTCGATCAGCGGCTCGAGAAGCTTGCGAGGGTCGGCAAGACCGTCGTTGGCGACTCCGGCCAACTCGAGCACCATGCCGCGCAACGTCCGGCGAGCGTGCTCCGCGTCGTCGGGATGCGCCCACCCCAACGAGCAGTTCGACAGTTCCTCCTCCAGTCGCAGCGCGATCGGACCGGCCGCATCGGCATCCCGGTCGGCCAGCGCGGCGACGAACGCGGCGTAAGCCGCATCGGCGGCGGTTCGCAGCGCGGCAGGGGCCTGGTGGTCCGCGCTCCCCCGAGCCGGGGCCTCGGTCTCGGCGGTGGGCGCCGCGTGCACGGCCGGGCACAAGGCGGACAGCGGCGCCACGGTGCCGGCCGGCAGCACCTCGGCGTTGTTGTCGACGCGGACGGTCACCCCGCCTCGGCCGACAACCCGCGCGGTGCCTTCCGCCAGATCCAGCACCAGCGCGGTGTGCTCATCCACCCCGATCAGGTGGGCACCGGCCGGAAGCTGCAGTTCGAGCTCCCGCATGCGTCGCTCACCGATGTAGCAACACCTGGTGTCATGGGAGCCGTTCTTGGGTGCGAGGTCGTAGTGCGGGATCACCGCGGCACAGAGCCCGGTGAGCTGTCCCAGCAAGTCCGTCCCCGCCAGCCAGAACGGGTCAGCCCCGCCGCGGTAGATCTCGTGCGTCGGCATCGCGACCACACCGAGCGCGATAGCGGCGGCGCTGGAGAAAGTCGCGGTTCCCCCGGCTGACACCATCGAGCGGACCGCCTCGGCGAACCCGCTGCCGCCCCACACCCTCATCGTGTAGGAAGGACTGCCCGGTCCGGCGTACACCGCTCGCGCGCTCCGAACCTCGGTCAGCGCCCTGTCCAGTGCGACCCCGTCCAGCCGGGTCCGCCACTGCAGCGGGGTCATCGTTCGACCCACGCTCTCGCTGAAGTAGTTCACGGTCTTCTGGGTGAGCGCATCGACGTTCTCCTGGAAGCCGTACGTGCTGTCCAGGACCAGTCCTGTGCCAGGCCCCGCCGCCGCCAGCACCGAACGGTGCATTTCCACCATGGTCGGGGCGGTCTCTCCCGAGCCCAGGATCACCAGACGGCCCCAGCCCGCATGCTTAGTCGCTACCACGGCGCGGCACGCTAGCACCGGCTTGTTCCCTGCGGCCTCATGGGTCTCAGAAATTACTCAGTTACCCGTCGGGTCCGTCATCGGGCCGGGCGCCTGTCGTTGCAACAGGGGCGGCGCCCGAGCCTCCGACGGCCGGCACGCACTCTCCCCGAAGCCGCCTCACCTGCCATGGAAGGACATCCACCGTTGCACATCGTACGAGGCCGCGCCCCCGAGGACCGACCAACGAAGAAACGCACCAAGACGTTCACCGGCGAGGCCTGGGCTGACCCACTGATGCCCCAGACAGCCGACGGGGACACGATAAGCTCAGTAACTTTTACCCCCGGATCGCGAACCTACTGGCACAGCCACACCGGCGGCCAGATCCTCATCGTCACCGCTGGCTTGGGCTGGATCTGCGCAGAAGGGTCGCAGCCTGAGGTAATCCGAGCCGGCGACATCGTGTGGACGCCGCCCGGAGAACGGCACTGGCACGGCGGAACCCGCACCACCATCATGACGCACGTGGGAATCTCGATCGGACCGACGAACTGGCTCGAAGAGGTCGAGGACGAGGATTATCAGGCGCCACCCTCGGCGCACGCTACGTGAACACCGGTGGTGCGCGTTCCGGATATGGGCGCCCACCGAGCGAGTGGCGCTGACTCGGCACCACGCGCGGATGTACCGGTGCCCAGGCCCGCTCATGCCCGGAATCGGCCCGACGGCTAATTCACGGTAAGCGTAAGCCCAATTTTGGGGCAGCGGCCGCACAAACCGGCCTTCCGGCCAGGAGACTCTCCCGGTGCGGAAACGTATCGTCTGCGCTGCGCCGCAATCGCCGCCCCGCTGGCACGACCGCGGCGCGGACGACCACCGGGCGGTCGGCATGGGCGTGGCTACCCGCCCATGCTCCCGAGGCAGCTCCCCCTGAGCTAGCCCACAAACCTGTGACCATTCTCAGCAGAGGCGGCTTCTGAACTGCGGTGATACGCCTGTGGTTGGTCTTTGCGCGCCTGGCGGCTCCCGCCACGTGGCGCAGCTGGGGCAGCATCGTTGTTGGTCCTGTGAGCCGGATGTGAGTAGTTATGAATCACCTATGTGCAGGCGGTGCGTGAGGCGATGAGACGGACATCGGGCGGCTGCGCGGGAGTCGGCATCGTCGAACCCTCGACGACCGACCCAGCACCGAGCCGCCACGGTCCCGGCGCCTGGTGGGCCGGCCTTGCCGTGTGCACGGGTCTACGGATAGCCAGCTTGTCCCAGCGCGCCGGGCTCGGCGGTGGCTCGATCATCGGCGGTCGGGTGACGCTCGCGATGCATCCCGGTGCTCTGCGGAAACTGGCCGCCCGCCGCCGGGTGGTGCTCGTCTCCGGCACGAACGGCAAGACCACCACCAGCCACATGGTGGCCACGGCGTTGGCGACCCGAAGCGCGGTCGCGCACAACGCGTCCGGCTCGAACATGGCCGACGGGGCGGTCGCCGCGCTCGCGGCCGCCCGAGACGCCCCTTACGCGGTGTTGGAGGTCGACGAGCTGCACCTGGCCGACATCGCCCGCCGCTGCTCGCCGACCCTCATCGTCCTGCTCAACCTCACCCGGGACCAGCTCGACCGCGCCGCGGAGGTCCGCCGCACAGCGGCGATCATCGGCGACCTACTCGCCGAGCTTCCGGGAACGACCGTGCTGGCCAATGCTGATGACCCGATGGTCGTCTGGGCGGCCGCGCGCTCGGCGGGACCGAGGACCTGGATCACGGCCGGGTCCTGCTGGAGCGCCGACTCGCTGAGTTGTCCCCAGTGTGGTGGCCCGCTTGCCCAGCGGTGGTCGCGCTGGCACTGTGACTGCGGACTGCGGCGCCCCACCCCCGACTGGTGGCTGCACGACGGGGTCGCCTACAGCAACGACTCGGCTACACCGTTGGCACCGCGACTACCCGGTGCAGTCAATGCCGGCAACGCGTTGATGGCACTGGCCGCCGCGCGGCACGAACAGATCGAGGCGGAAAAAGCCAGCAAGGCGATCGGGACACTCGAGCAGGTGGCCGGGCGCTACGCCACCATCAACCACGGGCGACACACCATCAGGATGCTGCTGGCGAAGAACCCAGCCGGCTGGGCCGCGACACTCTCGATGCTCAACAACTCCCGACCGCTCCTGATCACGGTGAACGCGCGGGAAGCCGACGGAAGGGACACCTCCTGGCTCTGGGACGTCGACTTCGACGTACTGCGCGGCCGCCCGATCGCGGCCAGCGGAGAACGCGCGGCCGACCTCGGCGTCCGACTCAGCTACGCCGAGTTGGACCATCACACCGACATCGATCCGGTCGACGCACTCAACCAGCTTCCGGGCGGCGAGGTCGACGTGGTGGCCAACTACACCGCGTTCCACAGCCTGCGGCGGCGTTTCATCAGTCAAGGCTGAGATGCCCACCTCTACGGTGACCATCGGTTTGTTACTGCCCGATGTGCTCAGCACCTACTCCGATGCCGGTAACGCGACCGTGCTCGCCAAACGACTGCATTGGCAGGGAATACCGGCCGAGGTTCTGCGCTGCACCGCTGATCAGAGCCCACCGACCAGCTGCGACATATACGTACTCGGTGGCGGCGAGGACACCGCGCAACTATTCGCCGCCCAATGGCTGCTTTCGCACCGCGCCCTGTGCCAGGCGATCACCGGCTCCTCGGTGACCTTAGCCGTCTGCGCCGGTCTGCAAATCCTCGGCAGGTGTATGACCGACGTCTCCGGTTTCACCCATGCTGGCGCCGGGATTCTCGACATCGAGACCAGGCCACGCAGGGTCCGCGCCGTCGGTGAGATCGTCACAGACTGCACTGTCCCAGGGGTCGGAAAACTGTGCGGCTTCGAGAATCATCGAGGCGCGACCACCCTGGGCACCGAAACCCGGCCGCTCGGCCTCGTCCGCTCCGGAGTCGGCAACTGCGACCGGCGACTGGGCAGACGCCGTGAAGGCGTGTACACCGACCGGATCATCGGCACCTACCTGCACGGGCCCGTCCTGGCCCGTAATCCGGCACTGGCCGACCACCTGCTCAGCCGTGCCACCGGTCACACCGTCAAGTCCCTCGATGTCCCCGACCAGACCGCGCTGCGCGACACATACCTCTGATGCAGCTTGCCGCGGCATCGGTCACGGTGCGAGGCCTGGCGGTTACTTCTCAGCCGCCCCCGCCTCGGTTCGTCATCGGGGTCCGTGCGTATCGTTGTGCCCCACAGAGATCGCCGCCGCGTGGCGCCAGAACCCCCGTGCAGCGCCCGCCGGTGTCGGCACATCAGCATGATGTCTGGTAAGGGGAGTGATAATGATGAGTTCGACGGTCAACGAATCCCGCGAATCGGTCCCTGCTTCCGGAATGGCGGAGCTCGTGATCGAGCCGCAGTGGGTGATCGAGTCCGACGCTGTCGAGCGGGTGCTCGGGGACTACTACGGAGCCGATGTCGCCGGGGCGGACCTGACGCCACCGGCTGATCCCACCGAGTTGCGCGGACTGCTGCGGCAGGGAGCACCACAGCTCGGCGCGCTGACCGACCAGATGCGTGCCTTGTTCGACTCGGGAGCGTGCGGGGTGATGATCCCCCGGCTCGGGCTGGCGCACCTGAGCACCGACCAGCGACGCAAGTCGGTGTTCGCGCTCGCGGTGCTGTTGGGCAATGTCACCGAGACCGAGCCCGACAACCACCGGGTCATCTGGGACGTCAAGGCCGCGCCTGAGCAGGAGCGACAGTTCTCGAAGTTCTCCCAGGCGCCGGACGAGGCCCAGTACCACACCGACTCCACCATTGTGCCGATTCCAGAGCGGTTCTTCCTGCTCTACGCCGTGACCCAGGCAGATTGCGGTGGCGGGCTGAGCATCCTGCGCGACGGTCGGCAAGTGATGGACACCCTGCAGCAGAGCCAGGCCGGCCGCGCCGCGGTGGACACCCTTCGCCAGACGCCACTACCGATCCGGATCCCCCGGGCCTTCCGCCGCAAGTATGGAGCGACCGCCACGGACGGATACAGCTACGTGCCGGTCTTCGCCGACAAGCCGATGTGGCGGTGGCGCAAGGACAAGATCGAAAATGGGCTGGTCAAGCACCCGGACGCCGAGACACCGGGCGTCCGGCAAGCCCTCGACACTGTCGCCGAGCAACTGGCCGACACCACCAACGAGGTACGCCAGGTCCTGTCCACCGACGCCATCGTGGTCATCGACAACCACGTGGCCTTCCACGGCCGGACCGCATTCACCGACACCAAACGACACCTCCTGCGAATCCGATTCCACGATGCCAGCGAGAACCTCGAACAGAGCTGGATCAGTTAAGCCGTCTCACGGTTCGCACGGAGCGCCAGCCTTATTGCGCCCGCAATAATCTAGCGGGTGCCGATCATGTCCGGGCCGAGCGCCGGCGATAAGACACTCCGGCCCCACCACTCCCACGTGGTGGAGCCGGAGTCGGTCGCGAGCACACCCGCGCCTTCGCCGGTGCGTGTGAGACAGCTTTGCCAAGACATTGCCATCGGACGACCAGCCGCTGCCCAAGGGCTGTTTAGCATCGTGCGGATGCGGAGGAGGCCCGAAGCCGAGACCGCCACGACGCCCTAGCCGCAGAGACAGAGTGGAGAAACCGGTCGACGTGCAATCGCTCGCTATCGGGACAGTGATCGCCGGCGGCATCATGGCCATGATGTACGCCGTGCGCGCGGCGCTCGCAGACTCCACGCTCGTCAAACGGCGGATGGACCCGGCCCATGTTCCGGGGGAAGCCTCAGCACCGCGATCGATGCAACGACCACGATCCGGCATCGAGCGGCCGCGCCGCGATGCAGGCCGCGACCGGTTCTAGTCGGTGTTGGCTTCCCAGGGTTGGATACGCCGCGGCCCCCGGGGGCGCCAGATGGTGTGCGGTAGCTCTTCTTCGACTACTCGTGGCTGCCAGCGCAGGATCCACACCAGAGGATCACCCGAAAGCTGAGTTTCCGCTCCGACACCGTGTGACAACGTCACACCGTCGGGGGTTCGCTTGACCTGCACAACAATGCGCGGTTTCTCCTCGCCTTCGACGAGCCGATCCCCCATACGCACCTGCGACGCACGCAACCGCAACTTGATCAATATCCAGTTCCTTCCACGCTGAGCTACCCACACGCCCGGGGATGCCGCGCCATGATCAGGTCGGTTACCTGTCCTGGCGGTAGGCCTCGATGACCTCGGCGGAAATCCGGCCGCGCTCGGACACGCTCATACCGTGCTCGCGCGCCCAATCCCGAATCGCCTGGTTCTGCTCCCGCTCAGCCGCCGCACCTCGCGGCCCGGAACCGTTCCCACCGCCAGAGCGCGGGGCCCGCGTGGGTCGGCGAGCGGCGGCGACAAACTCGGCCAGCACGTTGCGCAACTGGTCAGCGTTGCCGGCCGACAGGTCGATCTCGTACGCCTTACCGTCCAAACCGAAGTTGACGGTCTCATCCGCCCGTGAACCGGACAGGTCATCGACCAGCGAAACCGTGACTTTCTGCGCCATTACCGGCAATCCTCCACACAAACAGCGGTCGCGCGAACACCGTCCGCACCCGCGTACCCGCGATTTAACGAATCTCACTATATTACAGTGTCTGCACGAAGCCTGTCGAAGGAACCCACCCAGTAGCGCAAATAAGAGCGCGCGGCAAATGAGGTCAGCGGAGTCGGCGGGTGGTGGGCCTGGCGGTCCAGGTGCATGGGGGTCTGAGGAGGCCAGGAACCGTATTCAGCGGTAGTCCGGGTGGGCTCTGCTGATTTTGATCTTCCTGTTGGATCTCCGATGTGCCTGTCGAGTTCCTCGCTGAGGAGCGCGCGGTCTCTGGGCGAGTCGAAGGAGCTGGTCGAGCCGCGGGGTCTGGTCTCAGCGATGCTGCCCCGGATCGATCTGCCCGAGGTGCTGTTGGAGATCCATACCTGGACCGGGTTCCTGTCGGAGTTCACCCACATCACCGACCGGGTCACCGGCGCCGATCCCGGTGCTGATCAACGGATGGCCGACGATCAACGCCGGGCCCAACCCGAAATACTTCGGCCTCCCGCGTGGGGTGGCCTGGCTGACGCAGTCAGAGACCAGGTCGCCGGCCTGGGCGCTGTGCTGGTACCCGGCACGGTCCGCGACTCGCTCTACGTCCTGGACTGCCTGCTCAACCTCGACGGCGGAGACTGATCGGCTCCGCGCGCTTTCGTACGCCTGCGCGATCGCGCACTACCCCGACCCCGACCACCACAACCAGGTGTCCTCGAGCGACCACCCCGCCACCAGGCCTAAGACCCCTACCGCTGAATACGGTTCCGGGCTTCCTCAGACCCCCACCTGGGCGGTCGCGTTCGGCCTGGCCTTCCTGATCGGTCGGCTGCCCGTACCGGCGCTCCTCTACCTTGACCGACCACGCCCGCAACCCGAGCGCAGAAAGGCCCACCGGCGCCAAAACGTCCGCCGATTCGCCAGCGGGTGAAATGCTTAAGGGCGGCATCCCTATAGCTAAGGATGCCGCCCTTCAGCCCGTCGGGACGACAGGATTTGAACCTGCGACCCCTTGACCCCCAGTCAAGTGCGCTACCAAGCTGCGCCACGTCCCGGTTGCCCCGTGGGGCGTGGTCAGCCTACCGCAGCCTGCGGTGGGCTGGGACAACCGGTCGTAACGACCCCTCGGGACGTCTTAGTAGCACCTGTTCAGTGTGCTCGGGCGGTGTGAGTTGCACCACCGTCGTTGGTCTCCTCGGCTGCGGCGACTTTGGTATCACTGAGCAGTTGGTCCCGCGCCGAGGGCAGCAGTGCGGGCGGCAGTTCCCGGTCCTGGTCCAGCGGTGGGGCGGGCAGCCTGCCTTGCACCGAGAACCCGCCTTTGGATGTCGGGCGGGCCCGCAGCCTGCCGCCCATCATCCCGATGCGCTCGGCCAGGCCCGCCAAGCCGCCACCGGACGGCCCGGGCAGCACCATCTTGGGTCTCGGTGTGGGCCCGTTGGTGACCGTCACCCGCAGCTCGTTGGCCCACCGCTCCAGTCGGACCTCCACATCGGAGCCCTCCGCGTGCTTGGCCGCGTTGGTCAACGACTCCTGGACCAGGCGGTAGACGGTGCGCTCCACACCGAGTGGCAGGTTTTCGCCCAGGGTGCGCACGCCGATCAGCTCGACGTGCATGCCGGCTTCTCTGGCCCGCGCGACGAGCTCGGGCAGCGCACTGATGCCGGAGCTCAGGTCCGAGTCGGTGCCCAGCAGGCCGAGCGCGGCGCGCATCTCGGCCAGTGCGCGTTTGGCCAGTACCCGCAGCCGCTCCGCGGTCTCCTTGGTCTGCGCATCGGTGCTGGTCGCGGCAAGTGCGGCGGCGCCGACCGCGATCATGGTGGCGTGGTGGCCGACGGCGTCGTGGATCTCCCGGCCGATGCGGTCCCGTTCCGCTGCGCGGGCCACCTCTTCGCGGGCGTGCACGGTGGCCTCCCGCGCCGCCTCCAGGTCGCGCAGGCTGGCCTGCAGCTTCTCCCCCGTGGTGGTCAACATGCCGAGCACTGCCGGGGCCGCACTGCAGGCGGCGGCGAACAGCAGCCCGAGCACCCAGTTCGAGACCGGCTGGGCCGGTGTCGTCCAGATCGAGATCGACGCCGCGCCGAAACACAGCACCACCCAGGGCAGCGTGGGTGGTCGCCGGCCGGTGTAACGGCCCAGCGCGTAGAGCGCGACAACGACCACGTACCAGCCCAGCCCACCGGCCACCGCGGGCAGGCACGCCACCACCACCAGCCGGGGCCACCAGAACCGCAGCGGCAGCACCGCGCACGCGGCCAGCGCCACCCACAGCGGCCAGTGTCGGTCGTGACCGGCCGCCAGCAGCACCGCCGTGGCGGGCAGCGCCACAGTCACTATCTGCGACCACCAGGTGCGGCGACCTGGGACGACGACCGGAATTTTCTTCATCCCACGCCGAGCCCCTGGGCGAGCAGTGCGGCCTGCACCCGGTTCTGCGCACCGAGCTTGGCCAACACGGCGGACACGTACTTCTTCACGGTTGCCTCGGCCAGCCCGAGGTTGTCCCCGATCGCGGCGTTGGAGTGGCCGGCGGCGATCAGCGCAAGTACCTGCCGTTCACGCAGGGTCAGCTCGTCGAGCCTCGGCGGCACCCGCTCCGAGCCACCGGCAACCAGGCGGGGCAGCAACCGGGCGGTGATGCGAGGGTCTAGCACCGCTCCCCCGGCGGCGAGATCCAGTACCGCCCGCACCAGCGCCGCCGGTTCTGCGTCCTTGAGCAGAAAACCTTGTACGCCGATCCGCAGC
Source organism: Pseudonocardia sp. (assembly GCA_036500625.1). Taxonomy (GTDB): domain Bacteria; phylum Actinomycetota; class Actinomycetes; order Mycobacteriales; family Pseudonocardiaceae; genus Pseudonocardia. The sequence goes on from DASYBQ010000165.1 coordinate 13,091, forward strand.
GCCTCGCTGATGTAGCCGTCCAGGTCGAAGGTGGTCAATACCGCGGCCGAGGGCGGTTCCGGTTCCTGGACAAGGGCGCGCAGCGCGGCGAAACCGTCCACGCCGGGCATCTGCACGTCGACGAGCACCACCTCGGGACGGTGCCGGCGGACCGCTGTGAGCAGCTCGGCGCCGTTCGCGGCCTCCGCCACGACTCGCACGCTGCCTTCCGCCTCCAGCACCACCCGCAGGCCGGCACGCAACAGCGGTTCGTCATCGGCCAGCACGATCCGCACCGGCGAATCGGGCGGCCGGGTGCTCATGCTGACCTCCTGCCGGTGGGGAGACAGGCGCGTCTACCCATCCTACTGTCTGCGTCGGCGCTCACGGACGCGAACAGAGATTCGAATCGGGCTACCGGTGAAATCGAAGTCCTCCCGCAGCCTGCGTTCCAGGAAGCGTCGGTAGGAGGCTTCCAGGAAACCCGTACTGAACAGCACAAACGTGGGCGGTCGTGCCTGCGCCTGGGTGGCGAACAGTACCTTGGGCTGCTTGCCGCCGCGCACTGGAGGCGGCGTCGCCGCAATCACCTCACCCAACCAGCCGTTCAGCATGCCGGTGGGGATGCGCCGGTCCCAGGACTCCAGCGCGGTGCGCAGCGCCGGGGCGATCTTCGTGACGGCCCGGCCGGTGAGCGCCGAGACGTTGACCCGCTCGGCCCAGCGGACCCGCACCAGGTCCCGCTCCAGCTCGCGGCGCATCTCCAACCGGCGGTCCTCGTCCACCAGGTCCCACTTGTTGTACGCCAGCACCAGCGCCCGGCCGGACTCGTCCACCATGCTGATCACCCGCTGGTCCTGCTCGGCCATCGGTTCGGAGGCGTCCACCAACACCACGACCACCTCAGCCGCCTCGATGGCCGAACGGGTGCGCAAGCTTGCGTAGTACTCCATGCCGCTGGCCGAGCGCACCCGCTTGCGCAGCCCCGCGGTGTCCACGAACCGCCACACCTGCCCGTCCAGCTCAACCAGCGAGTCGACCGGGTCCACGGTGGTACCCGCGACCGAGTCGACCACCGCGCGCTCCTCACCGGTGAGCCGGTTGAGCAGGCTCGACTTCCCCACGTTCGGCTTGCCGACCAGGGCGACCCGGCGCGGGCCGCCGGCGCGGGTGCCCATCTCGTCCCTCGGTGTCTCCGGCAGCGCCTCGAGGATCGTGTCCAACAGGTCTCCCGAGCCCCGCCCGTGCAGCCCGCTGACCGGGCGGGGCTCGCCCAGCCCGAGTGACCACAGCGCGGCGGTCTCCGCCACCAGCCGGTCGTCGTCCACCTTGGTCGCGGCGAGCAGTACCGGCAGACCCGAGCGGCGCAGCACCCTGGCAACCGCCTCCTCGGTCGCGGTAGCCCCCACCTGGGCGTCCACCACGAGCAGGACCGCGTCCGCGGTGGCGACGGCCATCTCGGCCTGTGCGGCGATCGAGGCGCGCAGGCCCTCGGCATTAGGTTCCCACCCGCCGGTGTCCACCAGGGTGAAGCGCCGGCCGTTCCACACCGCGTCGTAGGCCACCCGGTCCCTTGTGACCCCGGGGATGTCCTGCACCACCGCTTCACGCCGCCCGATCAGGCGGTTGACCAGCGTGGACTTGCCCACGTTCGGCCGGCCCACCACGGCGAGTACGGGCAGCGGCACGACGTTCCCGTCCGCCTGCTGCCCCGTCTCGTCCAGTGCGATGGCGGTCAGTTCCGCCTCGTCCGACCAAGTCCCGTCGGTACTCATTTCTCAGCTCCGCGATCGTTCCGCTGCCCGGCCGTGCCGCGCAACTGGTCAAGTTCCTCGATCAGGCCGGTCAGTGCCAGCCTGACCTGTTCGGTGGCCGCCGCCAGGCCGGCGCGGCCCCGTTCCCCGGCGCACTCGAAGGGCTCGCCGACCAGCACGTCGACCCTCGGCCGGAAGCGACGGCTCGAACCGTCCGGGCGGCGGGTACCCCGGCAGACCACCGGCACCACCAGCGCCCCGGTCGAGCGGGCCAGCCAGGCGGCTCCGTTGCGGGCCGAGGCGGCCTCCCCCGCGCCGCGGGTGCCCTCGGGGAACACCGCGACCATGCCACCGCCGCGCAGCACCCGCTGCGCGGCGAGCAGGGCCGGCCGGTCAGGGGTCCCGCGCTGTACGCCGATCTGGCCGAGGCGGCGCAACGCCCAGCCGACCACGCCGGCGACCATCTCCTGCTTCACCAGGAACACCGCGCGCCGGCCGAGCATGCCGAACAGCAGCGGCCCGTCCACGAACGCGCTGTGGTTCGCGACCAGCACCACCGCGCCGGTGCGCGGCACGTTGCCCAGGTTGTGCAGGCGCAACCGGTACATCGGGGTGAACAGCCAGGTACCCACCCAGCGAGCCAGGTCCTGCAGCGGCGGCCAGCTGCCCGGCGGCAGGTCGGGCGCCTGCGGGCGGGCGCTCACCCCGCCACCTCCCGCTCCACCAGGCCACGTTCGCTGGCCAGGTCGTGCAGCCGCGCCAACACAGCGGTCACGTCCAGCTTCGAGGTGTCCAAGGTGACGGCGTCCTTCGCCGGCCGCAGCGGCGACTCGGCGCGCCCGGAGTCCAGCTCGTCGCGCCTGCGTACCGCGAGCAGCGTGGCATCCGGGTCGACGGACCGGCCGGCCCTGCGGTCCTGGCCACCCCGACGGGTGGCCCGTACCTCGGCCGAGGCGGTCAGGTAGACCTTCAACGGCGCCGACGGCGCGACGACCGTGCCGATGTCCCTGCCCTCGACGACGATGCCACCAGGGCCCTTGCCCAACTGCTCGGCGATGATGCTCCGCTGCAGCTCGACCAACCGGCGGCGAACCTGAGGGTAGGCCGACACCGCGCTCACCGAGGTGGTCACCGCCTCGCCCCGAATCTCCTCGGCCACGTCCTCGCCGCCCAGCAGGATGCTCGGCGCGCTCGGGTCGGTGCCGACCTCTATGGACGCATCGAGCGCCACGTCGGCGGCCTCCGGCGCCTCGGGAGACCGGCCGGCACGCAGCACGGCCAGGGTCACCGCGCGGTACATCGACCCGGTGTCCAGGTAGGCGGCGTTCAGCTCGCGAGCCAGCCGCCTGGCCACCGTGGACTTACCGGTGCCGGACGGTCCGTCCACCGCGAGCACACCGTGCAATCGCTCAGCACCCACGGGTGTCCATTGTGCCGTGCGGACACCGCGCGCCGATCAGCGCATGCACTACCGATACCGCGAGTCGGGTTCCTGGCACAGTGAGTCGCGCTGAACTCGGGTCCGCTCGCTTAGCGGGGTAGGTCGGTGCGGAGGGCGGCCGCGCCGCGCTGGTAGACGTGCCTGATGTCCGCGCGGGCCCGCTCTGTCTCCACGTGCGCCAACAGCCGCAGCACCTTCGGCATCGCCCCGGGTACCGCTATCTCGGTCGCGCACATCAGCGGCACGTCGGTCAGCCCCATCTTGCGCGCCGCGTAGGCGGGAAACTCGGCGGTGAGATCGGGGGTGGCGGTGAAAAGGATCGAGATCACGTCATCGGGCCGCAGTGCATTGCGGTCCAAAACCTCGGCGACCAGCGCCGCGGTCGCGTCCAGGATCTGCTCCCGGTCGTCTTCGTCCACCTGGGTTGCCCCGCGTACGGCCCGAATCGCCATGGGCGGCACTCTACGTCGTTCCGCGCGACTCGTCGCCGGTGTTGGGCCTGGTATCTCGGCCGGTGCCTACAGCCCCACGACGTCGTACAGCGAACCGAGCTCCGGTCGGTTCAGCGCGCGCAGCGTGCCGGGCCGCTGCGCGCCGAGGCCCACCCCGGCGATGGCGGTGCGTACCAACCGGCGCACCGGGTGGCCCACCTCGTCGAGCAGCCGGCGCACCACATGCTTGCGCCCCTCGTGCAGCACCAGCTCCACCATCGCGCGGCCGGCATGCGCGTCCACCACGCGGAACGAGTCGACCCGCACGATCCCGTCGACCAGCTCGACACCGTCGCGCAGCAGCCGGCCAAGGTCCCTGGGGATCGGGCCGGGTACCTCGGCGAGGTAGGTCTTTGGCACCTCGAACGACGGGTGCATCAACCGGTGCCCCAGCTCGCCGTCGTTGGTGAGCAACAGCAGGCCCTCGGTGTCCGCGTCGAGGCGGCCCACGTGGAACAGCCGATCGTCGGCGACCAGGTCGCCAACGCACGGCCGGCCCCGGTCGTCCGACATCGTGGACAGCATGCCCCTCGGCTTGTTCATCGCCAGGTGCACCACATCGTCGCGCAGCTCGACCCGGGCACCGTCGACCCGCACGATCGCGACCGCCGGGTCGATCCGGCGCCCCATCTGCCGAACGACCTGGCCGTCCACGCTGACCCGGCCCTCGGCGATCATCTCCTCGGCGGCCCGCCGGGACGCGACGCCAGCCTGGGAGAGGACCTTCTGCAGCCGGACTCCCGGCGGCGCGTCGGTCGGCGCGGCGGTGAACCGGTGGTCAGACATCGTCGATCGCGTCCACATCAGGTAGCAACGGCGCAAGCGGAGGCAGATCCGCCAGCGAGGAGAGGCCTAGCCGCTCCAGGAACAACTCGGTGGTCCGGTAGAGGATGCCCTGGGTCTGTTGGTCGACCCCGGACTCCTGCACCAGCCCCCTGGTGAGCAGGGTACGCAAGACTCCGTCGCAGTTCACGCCCCGTACCGAGGAGACCCTCGCCCTGGTGACCGGCTGGCGGTAGGCAACCACCGCCAGCGTCTCCAGCGCGGCTCGGGTCAGCTTGGCGCGTTGCCCGTCGCGCAGCATGCGCTCCACGTAGGGCGCGTAGCGGTCCCGGGTGTAGAAACGCCAGCCACCGCCCACCCGGCGCAGGTCGATACCCCTGTCCTGGCGCCGGTAGTCGTCGGCCAGCCGGCTCAGCGCCAGCTCCACCCGCTCCCCGGGCTGGTCAAGCGCCTCGGCCAGCTGCTGTTCATCCACCGGCTCGTCCACCACCAGCAGCAGTGCCTCCAGCGCGGCATCCAGCGCGGCATCCTGCTCCAGCGGGGGCAGCTCCGAGGTTGCCGGCGCCACTCCCTCGTCCGTACTGGTCATGCCGGCGCCCCGAGGCTGACCATCAGCTCGCCGAACGGCTCGTCCTGCTCGAGGTACACGCTCGCCTCGCGGTGCAGCTCCAGCACCGCGAGGAAGCGCGCGACGATCAGCAGCGGTTCACCGCAGTCGGCGGTGAGCTCACCGAAGCTCGCCCGCCCGAGCACCGCGAGCCGCTCACGCAGCAACTCCATGTGCTCCGACACCGAGACCCGCCGAACGTGCAGGTGATCCAGCGACACCGTCGGCGGTGGCTTGGGGCGGAACACCGCGGCGGCCAGCTCGGCGAACCGTGCCGCGTCCATCCCGAGCATCACCTCGGGCAGCAACTGCGCGTAGCGGTCCTCCAACGCCACCGAGCGGGGGTAGCGGCGCAGCGCGGCGGCTTCCAGCTCGACGAAAAGGCCGGCCACCTGCTTGTACGCGCGGTACTGCAACAAGCGGGCGAACAGCAGGTCCCTTGCCTCCAGCAGCGCCAGGTCCTCGATGTTCTCGACCTCGGCGCTGGGCAGCAGCCGGGCAGCCTTCAGATCCAGCAGGGTGGCCGCGATCACCAGGAACTCGGTGATCTCGTCCAGCTCCGCCTGCCCGCCGGCGGCCGCCAGTGCCCGGGTGTGCGCGATGAACTCATCGGTGACCCGGTGCAACGCGACCTCGGTCAGGTCCAGCTCGTGCCGGTTGATCAGCTGAAGCAACAGGTCGAACGGACCGCTGAAGTTCTCCAGCCGGACGGTGAAGCGTGCGGCAGGGACACCGTCCGCCGGCACAACCTTCGGCCGATCCGGCGCCGCGGTCACACTCACTGCGCGGCCGCCTCGCGGGCAATGACCTCGCGGGCCAGCTGGCGGTACGCCCTGGCGCCCGCCGAGGTGGGTGCCCACCGGGTGATCGGCTCACCGGCCACCGTGGTCTCCGGGAAGCGGACCGTGCGGTTGATCGTGGCGTCGAAGACCAGGTCGCCGAACGCCTCCAGCACCCGGGCACGAACCTCCCGGGTGTGCACCGTGCGCGGGTCGTACATGGTGGCGAGGATGCCGTTGATGGCCAGCCCTGGGTTCAACCGGTCGCGCACCTTGTCGATGGTGTCGATCAGCAGCGCGACGCCGCGCAGGCTGAAGTACTCGCACTCCAGCGGGATCAGCACGCTGTGCGCGCAGGTCAGCGCGTTGATGGTGAGCAGGCCCAGCGAGGGCTGGCAGTCCACCAGGATCATGTCGTAGTCGCGCAGGACGGGGTGGATGGCCCGGCCAAGTGCCTGTTCCCTGCCGACCTCGGTGACCAGCTGGACCTCGGCGGCGGACAGGTCGATGTTGCTGGGCAACAGGTCCATCCCGGGGACCTTGGTCGGGATGATCACCTCGTCGACCTTGGTGCCGCTCGGGATGAGCAGGTTGTGGATGGTGCGGTCCAGCTGGTGCGGCTGGACGCCAAGGCCCACCGAGAGCGCGCCCTGCGGGTCGAAGTCGACGAGCAGTACCCGGCGGCCGTACTCGGCCAGGGTGGCGCCAAGGTTGATGGTCGAGGTGGTCTTGCCGACGCCACCCTTCTGGTTGGCCACCGCGATCACCCGTGCCGGGCCGTGATAGCTCAGCGGGGCGGGTTCGGGTGCCGGCGCGCGGTGCCGGCCCGCACTGTGCTCCTCGGTGCCGTCCAGATCGTCGAGCGGCGCCGGCCCTGGATCCATCGGCCGGGGTGTCGCCATGCGGGCTCCGTCGTCGTTCTCGTCTCACGCGAGGTTCGGCTCATTCGGGGTGGCCGGTCCTGGTCGACCTGCCATAGCAGCTTCAACGCACTAGCGTAAGTGCCGGCCCGGGCACCAGCCAAAGCGCCCCGCCGGGTGTGACCAGTGTGATTGCGATCGAACCCGGACGCAACGCCACTCGTGCGGGTCAGCCGCGCGCTCGGGGGTGGGCCAGTGCGTATACCTCGCGCAGCGAGTCCACCGTCACCAGGGTGTACACCTGGGTGGTCGTCACCGAGGCGTGGCCGAGCAGCTCCTGCACTACCCGCACGTCCGCGCCGCCCTCGAGCAGATGGGTGGCGAAGGAGTGCCGCAGGGTGTGCGGCGACACCGGCTCGGTGACGCCGGCCCGCGCCGCGGCGGTACGCAGTACCTGCCAGGCGCTCTGCCGGGACAGCCGCCCGCCCCTGGCGTTGAGGAACAGCGCGGCGCTGCCCCGGCCGCGCGCGGCAAGGCCGGGCCGGGAACGCACCCGGTACGCCTGCACCGCGGCCACCGCCGGACGGCCAACCGGCACCAGCCGCTGCTTGCCGCCCTTGCCGGACAGCAGCACCGAGCGCTCCTCGAGGTCGATGTCGTCGAGGTCCAGCCCGACCGCCTCGGAGATCCGCGCGCCAGTGGAGTAGAGCAGCTCGAGCAGCGCCCGGTCCCGCATGCTCAGCGGCTCGTCCAGAGCGCAGGCCTCTAGCAGGCGCAGCACCCGGTCCAGCGGCAACGCCTTGGGCAGCCGGCGCGGCGGCGTGGGCGGATGGACGTGATGGGCCACGTCACGGGTCAGCGTGCCGTCCCGCACCGCGAAACGGTGCAGCCCGCGCACCGTGACCAATGTGCGGGCCGAGGAGGACGCGGCCAGCGGCGGATGCTCCTCGTCGCCCTCCCGCAGCACCGCGAGGAACTCCCCCACCATCGACTCGGTCACCCCGGCCAGCTCGCAAACGTCTGACCGGCGCAGGAACGCGAGGTATCGGCGCAGGTCACGTCGGTACGAGCGCAGCGTGTTCTCCGCGACGCCGCGTTCCACCACGAGGTGGTCGAGATAGTCCGCGAAGGCCCGACGCAGCGCGGGGGGCGCACCCTCGTCCGCGCCGAGACTGGTCGGCGGGTGAGCGGGTGCATCGGCCGGGATCATGAGGCCACAAGTCTAATCGGCCCTACCCGGTGCCCAGTGGCACCGACGCCCGACGGGCCGCCGCGTCCACACCATGGGGTGCGCGGCGGCATCTATGGGGTGCGCAGCGAGACGATCTCCGCGCGGCGCACCCCGCCCGGGGTCCGGTAGGAGACGGTCTCCCCGGCGCGGTGCCCGACCAGCGCCTTGCCCAGCGGGCTGTCCAGAGTGAGCGTGCTGTCTTCCTTGCCCGGCGGGACGGTGTCGGTGTCGGCCACCAAGCGCAGCGTCTCCACGGCACCGTCACCGTGGCGCAGCGTCACCATCGTGCCGTCCGGCAGGCCGGGCCTCGAGACGCCACCCTGCGGCTTGCCGGTGGCCAGCAACCTGGTGATCTCGGCGATGCGGTCGTCCAGCAACGCGGCCTCGTCCAGCCGCTGCAGGTTCTCCGCGTCGTCCGCCCGGTCTCCCAAGCCCTGCTCGTCCCGGTCGGTACCCAACGAACCGCGCTGGTCGCGCAGCGCCGCGAGCTCGCGCTCCAGCTGGGCCCGCGCATCCGGGTCGAGGCCCCGCGCCGGGATCTCGGACGTTTCACTCATCTCCACCTCCGTGCTGTGTCGGGTGAACGCGGCTCGCGTACCCCAAGCCGCGGTACCCCAAGTGCCTCGGCCTAAACCCTGAGTCGCCTTCCGAGCGCCGCCGGGTCCTCGTCAGCGCTGAGCGCGGCCACCCGAGGCGAACGCGGTCGGTCGGTCCGGCCACGGTGCGTCGCTCGACCGTGGCTCGATCTTCTCGGTGAGTACGCCGTGCACGGCAAGAACCGCGGCGACCGAGACCGCGTTGACGATCTCGCCGGCGAACGAGCGGCGGACCGCCTCCGCGACCGGCAGCCAGGTCAGCACCAGCTCGACCTCTTCGTCGTCACCCAGCTCAGGGCGCGCCACCTCGGACAGCCCGCGCGCCAGGTAGACCCGCACGCTCTCGTCGCTGAATCCCGGCGAAGGCACCAGGTCCAACAGCACCGACCACTCGGTCGCGGCCAGCCCCGCCTCCTCGGCCAGCTCGCGTGCCGCGGTGGCTGCCGGGTCCTCGCCGGGCACGTCCAAGAGACCGGCCGGCAGCTCGAGCAGCCTACGGCGCACCGCGTGCCGGTACTGCTCGATGACCGCCAGCCGCCCGTCGGAGTCCAGTGCCGCGACGGCCACCGCGCCGGGGTGTTCGATGATCTCCCTGGTGGCCACCCGGCCGCCGGGCATCTGCACCTCGTCGGCGCGCAGCGCCATCACGTGGCCCCGGTAGATCTCGTGGGAGTCGCGGACCGGGAACGTGTGTCCAGTCACTTCGCGGCTCCCTCTTCCCTGCCGGGTAGCTCGACGGGCAGCCGGTCGGCCGCACGGTAGCGCAGCGCCGCCGAGATGAACGCGCTGAACAGCGGGTGCGGCCGGGTCGGCCGGCTCTTCAGCTCCGGATGTGCCTGGGTGCCGACGAAGAACGGGTGCACCGAGTCCGCCAGCTCTACGAACTCCACCAGCCGCCCGTCCGGCGAGGTGCCGGACACCACCAGGCCGGCTTCGGCCAGTTTGTCGCGGTACTGGTTGGCCACCTCGTAGCGGTGCCGGTGCCGCTCGGAGACCTTCGTCGTGCCGTACGCCGCCGCGGTGACGGTGTCCTCGGCGAGCACGGCCGGGTAGGCGCCCAGTCGCATCGTGCCCCCCATGTCGCGCTCACCGGCCACCACGTCCTGCTGGTCGGCCATGGTGGAGATCACCGCGTGCGGGGTGTCCGGGTCGAACTCCGCCGAGCTGGCGCCCTCCAGGCCGGCCAGCGAGCGGGCCACCTCCACCACCATGCACTGCAGCCCGAGGCACAGCCCGAGCACCGGGATGCCCCGCGTCCGGGCGTACCCGATCGCCGCGATCTTGCCTTCGATGCCCCGGATACCGAAGCCGCCGGGCACCAGCATGCCGTCCACGCCGGCCAGCGCGGTCGTCGCGCCACTGTCCTCGCAGTCGTCGGAGGTCACCCAGATCAGCTCGACGCGGGCCCGGTGCGCGAACCCGCCGGCCCGCAGCGCCTCGGTCACCGACAGGTAGGCATCGGGCAGGTCGACATACTTGCCGACCAGCGCGATACGCACCGACTCGGCCGGGTGGTGCACCCGGTCCAGCAGGTCGCCCCACACCGTCCAGTCCACATCACGGAACGGCAGGCCCAGCCGGCGCACCACATAGGCGTCCAGGCCCTCGCTGTGCAGCACCTTCGGGATGTCGTAGATCGACGGCGCGTCCGGCGCGGCCACCACACCGTCGGTGTCCACGTCGCACATCATGCTGATCTTGCGCTTCATCGGCTCCGGGATCTCCCGGTCGGCGCGCAGCACCAGCGCGTCGGGCTGGATACCGATGTTGCGCAGCGCGGCCACCGAGTGCTGCGTCGGTTTGGTCTTCAGCTCGCCGGAAGGGGCAAGGTAGGGCACCAGCGACACGTGCAGGAAGAAGCAGTTGTCCCGGCCCACGTCGTGGCGGACCTGGCGGACCGCCTCGAGGAACGGCAGCGACTCGATGTCGCCTACCGTGCCGCCGACCTCGGTGATGACCACGTCCGGGGCGGTGCCGGAGGAGTCCGGCGCGGCCATGGCCAGCACCCGGTCCTTGATCTCGTTGGTGATGTGCGGGATCACCTGCACTGTGTCACCGAGATACTCGCCCCGGCGCTCCTTGGCGATCACCGTCGAGTAGATCTGCCCGGTCGTGACGTTCGCCCGGCCGGACAGATCCCGATCCAGGAAACGCTCGTAGTGACCGATGTCCAGATCGGTTTCAGCGCCGTCCTCGGTGACGAACACCTCGCCGTGCTGGAAGGGATTCATCGTACCGGGATCGACGTTCAGGTAGGGGTCCAGCTTCTGCATGATCACCCGAAGACCACGGGCGGTCAGCAGCTGGCCGAGGCTGGAAGCGGTCAGTCCCTTGCCGAGTGAGGAAGCGACTCCGCCGGTGACGAAAACATGCCTGGTCGCACGCGTCTGCACGGACACTCACGGTAACACCGTATGTCTGCTACCGGACGGTCAGCCCGCCGAAGCGCCCGGGATCGGTCCCTGCGCGTTGCCCGCCGACCCGTACCTGCCGGCTTGGCCCGACGCCTGTTCCCGTAGCGCAAGCACGGTGGCGACCTGGCCGAGCGGGTCCTGTACGTCGTCGACGGTGGACAACTTCGCCTCGGCCGAGGCGTCCGCCCGGACCACGCCGACCGCGCCGGTTGCCCCGTCGCTGCCGGAACGGCCGGCGAGCACCGCGCCGCTGCCCGCGCGATCCAGCTCGCCGGCGAGGCGGGCCAGCGTGGCGGCCCGCTCGGCGGCATCGGCGCCGCCCACCTGGTCGCCGGTGAGCACCACAGCGAGCTGGGCCGGGGCGGGCGCCGGACCGGGCCGGACGAACCCGGCCTGGGTCAGCCCGGCCAGCGCGGCGCTCGCCTGGTCCGGTGCGGCCTGCGGTTTCCCGTTGTGCGGGCCGAGCAGCAGCACGCTGCCGAGCAGACCACCGGCCAGGCCGCCGGCGTCGGTGGCACTGGGCAGCTGCGCTCCGCTTGGCAGCAGCCGGGTGGTCAGGTCTCGCACCTGGTCGGCCCTGGCCGGGTCGAGTGCGGCGTCGGTCAGTGTCAACTCCCCGGTCACGGTGGCACCGGCATCGCCGAGCATCTGCCGCACGCCGTCGCGGTCCGCCGCCGAGGCGCCCGGCGCCAGCACCAACACCACCTTGCGCTGGCTGAGCTGGCCCTTCAGCACAGTCGGGGCAACCGACTCGGTGAACAATTTGGCGGCGCGTTGCCGGGCCTGCAGCTGGTCGCGCTGCGCGCCGAGCTGCTCGACCTGCTGGGTGAGGCCGTCCCGGTCCCCCGCCACCACGGCGAGCAGCCGCTGGCTCACGTTGGTCGAGCCGAGCACCACTCCGGCGGCCAGCGCGAGGAATACCGCCGCAATCGAAATGATGTGGTAGCGCAGCGACATCACCGCGACCACCCGCGCACCAGATGAACCAGCCAGGACCCGGCCTGTTGCAGGTGCGCCAGGATCACCGGGCCGACGCTGGTCACCATCAGGGCCGCCACGATGGCGACCAGCACCGCGCCGACCAGCAGCAGCGCCGCACCGAGCGAGACCGGGTTGCGGTAGAGCGCGGCGACCACCTTGCTGTCCACCAGCATGTTGCCCACCTTCAGCCGGGTCAGGAAGGTGGACGCGTTGCTGCCGGAGCGGCCGCCGTCCAGGAACTCCGCGAGGGTCGCCTGGAAGCCGACCGTCACGATCAGGTGCGCGCCGTGGTAGTGCGCGAGCAGCAGTGCAAGGTCCTCCGCGTTGGCCGAAGCGGGGAAGGTCACCGCGCCCGCACCGAGGTCCTGCACCCGGTGCAGGCCGGGGGCGTGGCCGTCCGCGAACGCCGGCACCACGACATCCGCGCCGCTGGTCAGAGCGTCGTCGGAAACCTCGGCGGGGTCACCGACGATCAGGTCCAGCTGGTGACCGTGCCGACGCAGCGCGTCGGCGCCGGCGCCGACGCCGACCAGCACCGGGTGGTACTCCTTGATGTAGCGGCGCAACGCGTGCAGATCGGCCTCGTGGTCCGTGCCAGGCGCTACGACCAGTACATGCTGGCCGCGCAGCGGTACGTGCACATCAGGCACGCCGATCCCGTCCAGCAGCAGCGCGCGGTCCCGGCGCATGAACTCGATGGTGTTCGCGGAGAACGCCTCGAGCTGGTTGGCCAGGCCCTCCTTGGCCGCGTGCATGGCGTCGGTGACCGATTCCTCGGTCTGCTGCACACCTCTACCGAGCAACTCGTCGCCGAGCAGCACGGCGCCGTCGTGGAGCCGCAGGTGCGCGCCATCCCGGATCCGGCGAAATGCCTCGTCGCCGATTCCGTCCACCAAGGTCACCCCGGCCGCGATCAATGCCGCCGGACCGAGGTTCGGAAATCGACCGGAGATTGATGGCGCGGCATTCACCACGGCCTTTACCTGGGCCGCGACCAGCGCGTCGGCGGTCACCCGGTCCAGATCGATCTGGTCGATCACCGCGATCTCACCCACGCCGACGCGGCGCAACAACGCCTCGGTCTGCCTGTCCACCCGCGCGACGCCGGACACCCCCGGCATCTCACGGCCAGACCGATTGAGCAGGGCGGGCATTTTCATACGGACAATCGTGTCAACCACCGGCGGTGTCGGTCGGTATTTCCTCCCCGCGAGTCGCGGATATTCTCGTGAGTCTCATTTGCGCCATGCACACGAAACGGCGCCACCGCCGAACCGGTCAACCGGCGCGGGTACGTCGTCGGCCGGACCCGGACCTGCTCTCGGTCTTGTCCGAGTTGGCCGTGGCCAGCAGCTCCTCGGCGTGCGCCCGCCCGGTGCTCGTGTCGTCCAGGCCGGCGAGCATCCGAGCCAGCTCCACGACCCGGTCGGCCTCCGACAGCGTGCGCACCCGGCTCTGCGCCGCCCCGTTGGCCGAGGAGCCGCGTTTGTCCACCACCACGTGCCGGTCGGCATAGGCCGCGACCTGCGCCAGGTGGGTGACCACGATGACCTGGTGGCTCCCGGCAAGCCTGGCGAGCCGGCGGCCGATCTCCACCGCGGCCCGCCCGCCCACCCCCGCGTCCACCTCGTCGAACACCATCGTCGGAACCGGGTCGGCGCCGGCTAGTACCACCTCCAGCGCCAGCATCACCCGGGAGAGCTCGCCGCCAGAGGCACCCCGGTGCAGCGGCACCGGCGGCGAGCCTGCGTGCGGCACCAACCGCAGCTCCACCTCGTCCACCCCGTCCGGACCGGCGTGCACCCACTGCCCTTCCAGCCGCACACCGGTGCCGTCGGCGGCCTCGGCGGGACGGCGGGTCAGCTCCACCAGCAGCTTCGCGTCCGGCATGGCCAGCCCGGTCAACTCCTCGGTCACCGCCTTCGCCAGCCGACCGGCCGCCGACCGGCGCGCTGTGGAGATCGTCCCTGCGTGGCCGGTCAGCTCCGCCTCGAGCGTGTCGCGCTCGGCCTGCAGCGCCGTGATCGCCTCGTCGCTGGTGTCGATGCCCGCCAGCCGCTCGGTGGCCTGCTCGGCCCAGCGCAGCACCCCGTCGGTGTCGGCCGCGTACTTGCGGGTCAGCGCGCGCAGCTCGGCCTGCCTGGCCAGCACGGTCTGTAGCCGCTCGGGGTCGGCATCCAGCGCGTCGAGATAACCGGACAGCTCGGCGGCGATGTCCACCAGCAGGACGTCCGCCTCGGCCAACCGGGGTTCCAGCCGGGCCAGCTGGGGATCGCCGGAGCCGGCAAGCAGCCGCCTGGCCGCGCCGAGCAGCCCGAGCGCGCCCGGCTGGTCCTCGGCGTCCGGCGAAGTGAGCTCGTCGGCGCCGTCACTGCCGGACATCGCGGCCTTGGCCCGGCCGGCGGCGGCCCGCAGGTCGTCGGCGGCGGCCAGTCGGCGGGCCTCGTCGACCAGCTCGACGTCCTCGCCCTGGCGCGGGTCCACCGCCTCGATCTCGGCCAACCCGTGGCGCAGCAGGTCGGCCTCGCGGGCGAGCTGGCGGGCGCCGTCCCGCCGCTCGGTGAGGCTGGCGCAGACCTGGCGCCACCGCTCGCGCACCGTGCGGTACTCGCCCAGCGGCGCGGTGACCGACTCGCCCGCGTACCGGTCCAGCACTGCCCGTTGCTGCGCGGGGCGCATCAGCCGCAGCTGGTCGTTCTGCCCGTGCACCGCGAGCACCGCCTCGGACAGCCGGGACAGCACACCGACCGGCACCGAGCGGCCACCCAGGTGCGCCCGCGAGCGGCCGTCGGAGTTCACCGTACGGACCGCGATCAGGCTGCCGTCCTCGTCGGTGTCCGCGCCGACCTCCTCGGCGAGGCGCAGCGCGGCGCCGTTCGCGGTAAACCTGCCCTCGACCAGCGCCCGGCCGGCCCCTTCGGCGACTCGGGAGGACTCCGCGCGGCCGCCGCCCAGCAGTATCAGGCCGGTGACCACCATCGTCTTGCCCGCGCCGGTCTCTCCGGTGAGCACCGTCAATCCAGGGTGCGGCTCGAGCGCGGCGTCGTCGATGGCGCCAAGGCCCTGGATCCGCATCTCGGCCAGCATGCGCGCAGTGTAGGCACCGGTACCGACCAACTCCGCCAGGACGGTCGGTGTCTCACCCGTTCCAGGCCGAGTGCGGCGAGGCAGCGGCCCCGCGCCAACCCCGTACCGGCAGCTCGAACTTGCGCACCAGTCGATCGGTGAACGGCTGGTCACGCAACCGCACCAGGCGTACCGGGGCATCTCCCCTCGTGAGCTCGACGCGGGCGCCGGGAGGGACTCCGATGGTGCGCCGTCCGTCGCACACCAGCACCGCCGGGTAGCCGCGAGCGTCGATCTCCAGCGCCACCTCGGAGCGGGGCGACACCACCAGCGGCCTTGCGAACAGCGCATGCGCGGTGAGCGGCACCAACAGCAGCGCCTCGACCTCGGGCCAGATCACCGGTCCGCCCGCCGAGAATGCGTACGCGGTCGAGCCGGTCGGCGTGGCGCAGACCACGCCGTCGCAGCCGAAGCTGGTCACCGGGCGGCCGTCGACCTCCAGCAACACGTCCAGGATGCGTCCCCTGCGGGTCCGGTCCACGGCGGCCTCGTTGAGTGCCCAGCCGCGCCGCACCGGGCCGTCGTCGACCGCAACCGCGGCCTCCACGGTCATGCGTTCCTCGACGTGGTAACCACCCTCGATCACCGCGCTGACCGCCTCGTCCAGCGACTCGGATTCGGCCTCGGCCAGGAACCCGACCCGCCCCAGGTTCACCCCCAGTAGCGGCACGCCGGCCGGTCTTGCCACCTCGGCGGCCCGCAACAGGGTGCCGTCGCCGCCGAGCACGATCGCGACCTCGACACCTTTGGCGGCCTCCGGGGTGAAGTCCACCGGAAACGGCTCGAGCCCGGACGGCAGGTCGCGCGGCAGCTCGGCCCACTCGTCGGCGAACACCCGCAGCCGGATCCCGGCCGAGGCCAACCGGCGGACCACACCGGCGGCCACCTCCTGGTTCTGCGGGCGCCCGGAGTTCACCACCAACAGCGCCTCACGGGTCATCGAGGTCCCTCCTGTACCGCCTGCTGGAGAATCGCCGGCACATCGTGATCATCCCCGGATACGCCCGCGCGCAGCCAGAGGAAGTACTCGACGTTGCCCGCCGGGCCGGGCGCGGGGCTGGCGACCGCGCCGTGCACGAACAGCCCAAGCCCCTCGGCCGCCCGCGCCACGTCGGTGAGCGCGGCCAGCCGCAGCTCGGGCTCGCGGACCACGCCGCCTGCGCCCAAGCGTTGCCGCCCGACCTCGAACTGCGGTTTCACCATCGGCACCAGGTCGCCCTCGGCGTCGGTACAGCCGAGCAGTGCCGGCAGCACGGTGCGCAGCGAGATGAAGGAGAGGTCGGCGACGGTAAGGCTCACGGTTCCCCCGGTGGCCTCTGGGGTCAGAGAACGCACATTCGTCCGGTCCAACACCCGGACCCGACTGTCCGACCGCAACCGCCACAGTAGCTGCCCGTAGCCCACGTCGGCGGCAACCACCTCCTCGGCACCCCGGTGCAGCAGCACGTCGGTGAACCCACCGGTGGAGGCGCCGGCGTCCAGGCAGCGGCGGCCGGCGGCGGTCAGACCGGCCGGTTCGAACGCCTCCAGCGCTCCGAGCAGCTTCAACGCCCCACGCGATGCCCACTCCGGGCCGTCGTCGCGACGGATCACCACCGGCGCGTCGTTCTCCACCGCCGTCGCGGGCTTGCCGGCCACCATCCCTCGCACCAGCACCCGGCCGTCCGCGATCAGCTCGGCGGCCTGCTGGCGGGACCGGGCCAGGCCTCTACGTACCAGTTCGGCGTCCAGCCGTGCCCGGCGGACCACCGGCCTCACACCTCGTCGATCGCCGAGAGGGCGTCGGTCAGCGCCGCGTGTACCTGTTCGAACGCGGCGACGTGTGTCGCGGTCGGATGGCCCTCGAGCCCCTCCAGCGCGGCCATCGCCGAGCCGACACGCTCGGCGGCGCCGTCGTGGGCGGCGAACTCCTCGGCAGCGTCATCGCGCCCGGCACCGGGCTGCTCCACGGCGTTCATAGGCAACTCACGCTAGTCGATCGCTCCAGCCACCCGCCGGGCGAACCCGGGCGACCCGCGCGGAAGACGGCACACAGCGAGTGGGCGCCGCACATATGTCCGGGCCTGTGTGCGGCGCCCACTCGCTGTGTGCGGTCGTTATTCGGGGCTCGGCGAGGCTGTGTCGGGCAGGGCAAGGGCGTGCAGGGCGCGGGCAGCCGCGTCGTCAGCCGCGCGGACCCGGGTCGGGCCGCCACCTCGGCGCCAGTGTGCCGCGCACAGCGCGCGCAGGGCGACGACCGGGTCCCCCCCATCGGGATCGGCGCCCTCGCCGGCCACCAGCGTCAGCTCACCGTCACTTGTCCGCACCTGCCAGGACGGCTGGTCCGCCGGCGCGAGCAGGTCGACGTCCTCGTGCAGTGCGGCCAGGTCGGCGGCGACGTAGCTCGGCCGGGTCTCCCTCGGCGCGCTCAGCAGGTCCCCGGCCCGCGACACGCCGGTCAGCACCAGCAGGCTGGGCAGGCCGGCTGCCACCGCCCCGGCGATGTCGGTGTCCAGCCGGTCGCCCACCACGAGCGGGCGCCGGGCCACCAACCGGCGGATCGCCTCGTCGAACAGCGGGCGCTCAGGCTTGCCCGCGACCAGTGGCTCGGCTCCGGTGGCCGCGCGCAGCGCAGCGACCATGGCACCGTTGCCCGGCAGGAGGCCACGCTCGTCGGGCAGCGTTGCGTCGTCGTTGCACGCCACCCACAGCGCGCCGGCCCGGATGGCAAGGCACGCCTCGGCGAGGTCGCGCCAGGCGGTGTCCGGCGAGTGACCCTGTACCACCGCCTTGGCCTGCTCAGCGGTTATGGCCAACGCGAGCCCGACGTGCTTCACCTCGCCGCCAAGCGCCGCCGTGCCCACGACCAGCACCTCGGCACCGGCGGGCAACCGGTCCGCCAGCATCGCGGCGGCGCCCTGGCCGCTGGTGACGACCTCACGCTCCTCGGCCGGGAAGCCCAGCGAACGCAGGTGCGCCACAACCTGGTCGGCGCTTCGCGAGCCGTTGTTGGTCAGATAGCCGACCCGCACCGACTGGCGAGTCACCTCGTGCACCTGCTCCGGTGCGCCCGCAACGGCTTTGCCGCCCCGGAACAGCGTGCCGTCCAAGTCGAAGAGCATGGCGTCGTGCTGCTCGAGCAGGGTGGTCACGAGACGGAGCCGCCGGTGTGCGCCGGGCCCGGCTCGGCGGCTGAATCTCCGAGACGCTCCGCGGTGTCGGTCAGCTCCTCGAGGCGTTCCGCGGCGTCGGTCAGCTCGTCGTCGTCGGCGTCGGCCGCGGCCAGGAACCAGCGCACCGCCTCGTCGCGGCGCCCGGCGGCCAGCAAGGCATCCGCGTAGGCGTAGAACAACCGGGCGCTGCACGGTTCCCGCTGCTTCGGATCCAGCTCGGCTATCTGCAGGCTCACCACGGCGGCGTCGGGCTCGCCGAGGTCCCGACGTGCGCCGGACGCGACGATCAGCAGCTCGATCTGCTCGGCCCGGTCGAGGTCGCGCGCCTCCGGCCCGCGCGCGATGTCGAGCGCACGCTCCGGCCGGCCGAGCGCACGCTCGGCATCCGCCAGCACGGCAAGGTGACCGGGGCCACCGCCCATCCGGCGCGCCGCGCGCAGCTCGGCGATGGCCTCGGCCCATTCGCCGGCGTGATAGGCGGCCAGCCCGGCAGCTTCCCGCACCACCGCGAGCCGTGACGCCTTGGACCGTGCATACCGGGCGTGCCCCAGCGCCCGCTCCGGGTCGTCCTCGAGCAGGCTGCCAGCCGCGACCAGGTGCTGGCTCACCTCGTCGGCGACGTCCTTGCGCAGTCCGCGCAGGTCCCGGCGCACCTCCGCGTCCAACTGGACCGAGGCGAGGTCCTCCGGCAGCGCGGGGGCCGGGACGCGTTCCCTGCTGTCGCCGTCCGGGTCCTTGTCCCGGCGCCGACCACGCGGCGAGCTCGAGCCATCCGGGCGCTGCCTCGCCGGGCCTCGGCTGTCGCGACCCCTGTCCCGATCGCCTCGGCGGCCCGGTTCCAGCCGTCCGCCCGCACCGGTGGCGGGCCGCTGGGTAGCTCCGCCGGCGACCGATCGCCGGACGGACTCGCCGGCGGCGGAACCCGGAGGGGTTCCTTCGGCGGCGGGTCCTTCGGCGGGCTCGCCCCGCAGGGGATCCAGGGCGGGCCGGTGGTCCGCGTCGCCTTCGGCGACCGTCTTTCCATCCGGCGCGGCCGATGCCTCGCCATGCGGCCGCGCCGGTGTCCCGCTGTGCGACTCGGATGTCTCGCTGTGCGGGTCGGCCGACGTCTCGCCGTGGGCCGCACCCGGGGCCCCGCTACCCGCCGGCGCTGAGTTGACCGGGCCCGCTACCGGGCTGGTCGGCCTGTCCGAGGCGGCGCGGTCGGTGTCGAGTGACGCCGGCGCGCCACGTTCGTCGGACATCGGCTCGGCGCCCACCTGCTGTGGACCATCGCCAGAGAGCGCTTGTGCTTCGACGCCGGCACGCTCGGACGGCCGCGTCCCGGAACGATCCGCACGCTGGTAGCTCTCGGTCGGGGCACCTCGGCCGCCGGCGGGACGCCGGGCACCGGAACCGTGCTTGCTGTGCGCCGACTGCTGCCCTCGGCGGGCGTCGGCGTCTGGTCGGGTGCCGCGATCCGCGCGGTCGAACCGCCGGTTCTCGAATCCCCGGCCGCCCCGCGGATCTTCGCCTCGGGGCCGGCCGTCTTCCCAGCCGGGCCGTCCCGCTCCGGCGGATGGGCGTGACGCTCGATTGTCCCGCTGGCTGTCCTGGTCGCGACCCGAGCCCCGGGGAGCGCTGCGGTCCGGACGTGGGCTCCGGTCATCACGGAAACCACCGCGCTCACCGGCACCTCGGTCGGACCGGCCGTCCTGGATTCCACCGCGATCGCTACGCGGACCCCGCTCATCGCGAGGGCCGCGGTCCGCACGGAAACCGCCACGACCAGCAGCTCCTCGATCGTCACGGAATCCACCGCGATCACCTGGGCGCCGATCATCACGTTCCCGGTAGCCCCGGTCGTCGGCGGAACCCCGGCCGTTGTCCCGGCGCTCGGTCCTGTTGTCGCCATCGAAGCGGCCGGATTCGCGGCCGCCGGGACCGACCGGACCGGTGGACCGCCGGCTGTCCCGCTCGGCCCAGTCGCGGCCGCTGCCCCGACGGTCGCGGTCATCCCGGTGCGGCCGCTCGGTGGACCGCGCTGCGCCCGTGCCGCCGTGGCGTGGCCGGCGATCGGAGAACGATCCCCGGTCATCACGCGCCGGACGATCGGACCGTCGGTACTCATCGCGCGAGGCACCACCCCGTCGGGCAGCGCTGTCCCCGCTGTCGTTGGAACGAGGCTGGTAGGAGCCCCGGTCCCGAGTGCCGCCTGCACGGTCCTGGCCGGTGGAGCCCCCGCGCCGGTCGCCCCAGTTGTCCCGACCCGGGCGCGAGTCACCGCGGGACTTGTCCCCACCACCCGATGAGCCCCGCCGATCCGAATCCGACCGCCGGCTCGGCCCGCGCTCGTCTGGTCGGGCCGGTCGCTCCCGAGGGTCGCCATCGGAAGGACGCGAGTCCCGCCGGGGGTGGTGGTCCGCTCCGGTACCGGAGCGTCGCTGAGTGGAACCACCAGGGCCGCGGGACTTCCACCCGCTGCCCTCGCCACGTCCGCGGTCGTCGTCACGACGCCGGTGACCGCCGGACTGTCCGTCCACTGCCATACCTGCCAGCCTACGAGAAGGGTGCGCGGGTGTCGCCACCACCAGCACGCATGACGAAAAGAGCGGGTTGCCTGACCTTACCGGCCACGCGAACCCGCTCTCTTCCCAATCAATTTGTATGTCGGCGGTGTCCTACTCTCCCACACCCTACCGAGTGCAGTACCATCGGCGCTGAAGGGCTTAGCTTCCGGGTTCGGAATGGGACCGGGCGTTTCCCCAACGCTAAAACCACCGACAACAATATTCTCT
>DASYBQ010000166.1:0-32046 GCA_036500625.1 Pseudonocardia sp.
AGGAGCTCGCGTCGACCAACGGTCATGGCACGAACGGGCAGAGCGGCAACGGGCGACACTCGAACGGCCGAGGTTCCTTCGGACACGGCGATTCTCGATCTGATGACGACCGCGAGCTGGTCGGCCGACCGAAGGACACCACCGACTAGCACCTGACCGGCCGCACGACCCGAAGTGCCCCTGGACCCTGGTGGTCAGGGGCGCTTCGGCTGTCCAGGGAGAACCGCTGGATGTCGCGGCTCATGGCGTTGTTGCCGCTAGATCGACGCGGCGGCGCTCGGGCCGGCATCCAGGTCTCGGCGTCGCCGTGGTCGGGCTGTGCGGAGCGGAGGTGAGGACGGAGTGTGGTGAGCGCGGTGTGCGGGATGCGCACGGTGGAAGGCGCGCAGCAGCCCTGCTGGCGCAAGCTGGCGGCCGATCACGTCCACACGTAGCGCGCGGCGGCAGGGACCCGCGCGATCGGGCTCTAGTACTACAGGGCCGGTAAGGCGAGTCGCCCCCGCGAGGCTCCGCGGGAGTTCCGGCGAAGGCCGACGCTGTGAATGTCGGCAACCAAGGCGCCGAACCCCTGCTGGCGGCACCCCAGGGGTGAGCACAAGCGCGCTCTTTTGGCCGAAGGCGAACTTCCGGAGGCGGGCCCAAAGGGTCCCCGATCGGAAGTTCTCGCGCGAGAACAGGCCCTGCAGTACTAGCCGCCTGTTATCGGGCCGGCTCGGCTCGTTCCAGGGCGTAGTGCGCGAGCTTGACCTCTCGGCCGTCGACCAGCTCGACGTCATCGCGCTGCCAGCCCATGCCGACCTTCTCCATCACCCGGCGACTGGCCAGGTGCTCGACCGGCGCGTCGGCGCAGACCCGCGCCAACCCGGGCACGCCGAGCAGATGGTCGGCCACCGAGGCGAGTGCCTCGGTGGCGTAGCCCCGACCCCAGCAGGATGGCGCGATGTCGTACCCGACAGTCACCGCCGACGGATCGGTGGTTCTGGCGCAGCTGACCACGCCGAGCAGTGCGTCGTCGGTGCGCCGCAGCACCAGCCACGGCCCCAGTTCGGCGGTGGAGTCGTCCACCGGGTGGTCGGTCACCGGGTACAGCGCGACCAGCCGCAGCACCTCAGCGGCGAACGCGGACGGATACCCCTCGGCGAAACGCCCCGGGTCGGCGGCCAGCAACCGCTCGGCCTCCGCAGCGGTCAGCGTGCGGAGCAGCAGCCGTGGGCTGGAGATGACTAGCACGTGGGCTGTGCGGCGGACGTGCTAGTGGCTCGGCGGCAGGTGGTACTCGAACAACAGCCCGCCGATCATGAACAGCAGCACGACGACCGAGATCACGATCGCCCAGACCATGAAGTAGGCAATGCTCACCGCGACCATCGTGGCGCCGGCGGCAAGACCGATGGGCCAGTAGCTGCCGGGGCTGAAGAAACCCATGTCCCCGGCACCGTCGGACACCTCGGCGTCCGGGTTGTCCTCCGGGCGCCCCTCCAACCGCCGGGACACGAACCGGAAATAGGTGCCGATGATCAGCGAGAGGCCGCCGGTCAAGGTGAGGCAGGCAATGCCCACCACCTCGTGCGACAGCACGCCGTACACGATCGCGCACAGGAAGAAGAAAGCCGTGCAAATCTCGAAGATGCGGGATTCGACGCTCATCGGGCCGCCACTCCTTGGGTATTTCTGGCCGCTCAGCTGGTGGTTCGGGTGGACGCCGACTGATCGTTGCGATCGGTCTTGAACGGGTAGGTCGTGATGGCCTGCGGCGCGCACAGCCGACCGCAGTTCAGTGCGGCAAGAGCGTCACCGGCGGAGTTGGGCGCCCCGGTGGCCGGGTTGGGCTGGGTGCGCAGCTGGAGGTAGCGCTGGTACAGGTCAGGGCTGATGGCACGCACCTCGAAGTTCATCTGCGAGTGGTAGCTGCCGCACAGCTCCGCACAGCGACCCACGAAGGCACCAGGGCGGTCGATCTTGTCGATCACGAACGTCTTGTCCGTGTCGTTCTTGTCCGGGTCGGGGAAGACGTCCCGCTTGAACAGGAACTCCGGCACGAAGAACGAGTGGATCACGTCCTGCGAGGTCAGGGTGAACTCGATACTGCGGTCCGTGGGCAGCACCAGCAGCGGGATCGTCTCGCTGGTGCCCAGCGTGCTGATCGGCTTGCCGGTCGGGTTGTCCGGATAGTCGAACTTCCAGTTCCACTGGAACGCCGTGACATCGATCTTGACGTCCGGGTTCGGGATGCTCTTGTCGACGTCGTTCTGCACGACCACGGTGTAGGCGAAGATCAGCGCGACGATGATGGTCGGCGCCACCACGCTGATGATCTCCACCGGCAGGCTGTACTGGAACTGGCGGGGCAGCTCACCCTCGCCCTTGCGCCGGTGGAAGGCCACCGCCCACGCGGTGAAACCCCAGACGAGGCCCCCGACGACCAGCGACGCCAGCGCCAGAATGGTCCACAGGTGGCGCATCTCCTCGGCCTGTGGCGTGACGCCCACCGGCCAGCCGAAGCGGATCACCTCATCGACCGAGCACCCGCTCGCCGTGACCGCCACTGCGGTGGCCAGCACAGCGACCTTGATCGCCTTCCGCAACCGCGCGCGTCCCTCGCCCACAGCTCGCTGCCTCCCTCAAGCTTCATCGGTAGCTCCGTCTGGCGTAGCAGCGACTACCTCCCCGGCAGCCTATAAGAAACTACGTTGCTCGCCTCGCCAGGGCCCGTGACCCTCCGCGCGCGTGGCGCGCGTTACGCCCGCATACTCTTGGGCCCTTCCTCGGTTGGCGGGCTGGTCGTCTCGCCACCGGATCGACCGCTGGCACCGGAAGGGGCGATCGCGGCGCGTGTGCGGACTACTGGGGCTGCTGACGGCGCGAGCCGACGCGCCCGCCAGGGAGGCGGCGGTGACCGAGGCGCTGCGCTGTTCCCGCCACCGGGGACCGGACGAGACAGACGTGTGGCACAACCAGGACGTGGTGTTCGGCTTCAACCGGCTGGCCATCATCGACCTGGCCAGCTCGCACCAGCCGCTGCACGCCGTGCACGGGCGCTACACCCTGGCGTTCAACGGGGAGATCTACAACTACCTCGAGCTGCGCGAACAGCTGATCGCCGAGCACGGCGCCGAGTTCCTCACCTCGGGCGACGGCGAGGTGATCGTCGCGGCATACCACCACTGGGGCGCGGACGCGGTCGGGCGGCTGCGCGGCATGTTCGCGTTCCTGATCTGGGACGCGCGACGGCGGGTGTTGTTCGGTGCGCGCGACCCGTTCGGCATCAAGCCGCTCTACACCTGGACCGGCCCGGGGGGCACCGCGTTCGCCAGCGAGAAGAAGTGCCTGCGCCATCTCGCCACGCCGGAGCGGCTCAGCCTGGACGAACCGGCGCTGCAGCACTACCTGCTCATGCAGTACGTGCCCGAGCCGGCGACCTTGCACCGGGAGATCCGGCGCATCGAGTCCGGCACGATGTTCACCGCGCGGCCCGGCGAGGAGCCGGTCACCGAGCGGTATTTCTCACCTGTGTTCTGCGCCACGGCGGTCTCCGGGGCAGCCGGGCGCGGCGCGCTCTACGACCGGATCACCGACGTACTGCGCGACTCGGTTGCCAAACATATGCGCGCGGACGTCACGGTCGGTGCGCTGCTGTCCGGCGGCATCGACTCCACCGCGATCGCCGCACTGGCCAAGGAACACAACCCCAACCTGATCACGTTCACCACCGGGTTCGAGCGGGACGGGTACTCCGAGGTCGACGTCGCGGCGCGGACGGCCGAGGCGATCGGCGTGCGGCACGTGGTCCGCACGGTCAAGCCTGACGAGATGATGGACGCACTGCCGCTCATCGTCTGGTACCTCGACGACCCGGTGGCCGACCCCGCGCTGGTCCCGCTGTGGTTCGTGGCCAGGGAGGCACGCCAGCACGTCAAGGTGCTGCTGTCCGGGGAGGGCGCCGACGAGCTGTTCGGCGGCTACACCATCTACCGCGAGCCGCTGTCCCTTGCGCCGTTCGAGCGAGTGCCGGGTGGGGTGCGCGCGGCGCTGGGCCGGCTGTCCACCCGGCTCCCGCAGGGGGTCCGGGGCAAGGACCTGTTGCGCCGGGGCGCGCTGCCGCTGGAGCAGCGCTACTACGGCAATGCCCGAATCTTCCAGGAGGACCAGCTGCGGCGGGTGCTGCGCCGCTACGACCAGCGCCGGTCCACCGCGGAGATCACCGCGCAGTGGTACCGCCAGTCCTGCTCCTGGGACCCGGTGGCCAGGATGCAGCATGTCGACCTGTTCACCTGGCTGCGCGGCGACATCCTGGTCAAGGCGGACAAGATGACCATGGCCAACTCACTGGAGCTGCGGGTGCCGTTCCTGGACCCGGAGGTGTTCCGGGTTGCTTCGAGCATCCCGCTCGAAGAGAAGATCACCGGCAGCAACGCCACCGGCACCACCAAGTACGCGCTGCGCAGAGCACTGGCGAAGGTAGTGCCCCCGCACGTACTGCGGCGGCGCAAGCTGGGCTTCCCGGTACCGATCCGGCACTGGCTGCGCGACGAGATGTACGAGTGGGCAGCCGGGATCATCCAGGACAGCCAGACCGACCACCTGCTCGACCTCGACGCGGTCCGCCGGATGCTCGACGAGCACCGCACCGGCCCGATCGACCACAGCCGGCGCATCTGGACGCTGCTGGTGTTCATGCTGTGGCACGGCATCGCGGTGGAGGACCGGATCCGACCGGAGATCCCCGAGCCCGCCTACCCGGTCCACCTGTGACCTCGTGAGTGTTGCGTGCCCCAGGACGGCTCGCAACACTCACGAGCCCGTCAGAGCAGGATCGCTTCGATCTCGCCGGCGGCGGCCGGGCCGTAGGCCTGGCCCAGCCGCTCGACCGCGCTGGCCCGGTCCCAGCTCCAGCCCTGCGGGGCTTCCGACTCCAGCACCAGGACCGCGACCAGTGACCCCAGCTGCAGCCCCCGCTCCAGGGAGAGCCCGCTGGTGACGGCGGCCAGGAAGCCGGCGCGGAACGCGTCCCCTACGCCGGTGGGGTCGACCTTGGCGGTCTCCGGGACGACGCCCACCTTCAGCTCGGCGCCGTCCTTGTGCACCAGCAGCGCGCCGTTCTCGCCGAGCGTGGTGATCCGCATCTCGACCAGCTCGCGCACCTCGTCGGCGGTCCAGCCGGTCTTCTGCAGCAGCAGCTCCCACTCGTAGTCGTTGGTCAGCAGGTAGCGCGCACCGGCGACGAGCTGTCGGATTTCCGCGCCGTCCATCCGGGCCAGCTGCTGCGAAGGGTCGGCGGCGAACGGGATGCCCAGCTCGCGGCACTCCTCGGTGTGCCGCAGCATGGCCGCCGGGTCGTCCGCGCCGATCAACACCAGGTCGAGGCCACCGGGACGGCCGGCGGCCGGGGCGAGCGAGATGTCACCGGCCCGGCCCATCGCGCCGACGTAGAAGGACGCGATCTGGCGCATGTCGGCGTCGGTGGTGCAGACGAAACGGGCGGTGTGCAGATCTTCGTGCACCGCCACCTGGGAGCAGTCCACCCCCAGCGCCTCCAGATCGGCGCGGTACTCGGCGAAGTCGGGGCCGACCGCGCCGATCAGCACCGGCTGGCGGCCAAGCTGGCCGAGCGCGAAGGCGATGTTGCCCGCGACACCACCCCGGTGGATCACCAGCTCGTCGACGAGGAAGCTCAACGAGACGCGTTCGAGTTGTTCGGCGATCAGTTGGTCGGCGAAACGCCCCGGAAAGCGCATCAGGTGGTCGGTAGCGATGGATCCCGTCACAGCAATAGGCACAGGCATTGACCTTACCTGCATAAAACGGGCCGTGCCGGATAACACCGGCACGGCCCGTCAGCGGCCCCGCAGTCTGGTTGGGGACAGACTCTCAAGGCTCAGTTGAACGAGTCGCCGCAGGCGCAGGACCCGCCCGCGTTCGGGTTGTCGATGGTGAAGCCCTGCTTCTCGATGGTGTCCACGAAGTCGATCGTGGCGCCCTGCAGGTACGGCGCACTCATCCGGTCCACTCCGACCCGCAGCCCGTTGTACTCGCGGTAAAGGTCGCCGTCCAGCGACCGGTCGTCGAAGAACAACTGGTAGCGCAGGCCGGCGCAGCCACCCGGCTGCACCGCGATACGCAGGTGCATGTCATCGCGACCTTCTTGGTCCAGCAGGGCCTTGGCCTTGAGCGCCGCCGCGTCGGTCAGCTCCACGCCATGGGTCTGCTCAGTCGTAGTGCTGTTCTCGACGGTCATCTGCTCTCCCTTTGCATCTCGTCCCAGGATACCGGTCCGCACCTGATCCAACGCTGTGGTCAACACCGGTATTTCCCGGAATGTTCCAATTTGCGTCGGTGACTGCTCCATCGTGACACACCAGGCGGTGGCCGGTCAGCGCGAGCCACTCCACTGGTTGGCTAGATCGGTGGCCAGCGCGGCCAGGGTGCCGGCCGGATCGGCCATGGACGCCTCGGTGCCACCGGCGTGTTCGGCCACCGAATAGGCGTCCTGCACCCCGACGGACGCCGCCTGCCGATGCCCCACGCTCACCTGGCCGGCCAGCACAAGGCACGGCAGACCCCTGGCCGAGGCGGCCTCGGCGACGGTGGTGACCAGCTTGCCGCGCAGCGACTGCCAGTCGAAGCTGCCCTCACCGGTCAGCACCAGGTCGGCGGAGTCCAGCGCGGCGTCCAACCCGGACAGCTCCCGCACCAGGCCGGCGCCGGAGACCCGCTCGGCGCCAAGCGCGAGCAGCGCGGCGCCGAGGCCTCCCGCCGCGCCGCCGCCCGGCGCGGCGCCCAGCCGGTCGGCGTCCCACCCGGTCGCCTCGGCCAGCACCTTGGCATACCGGCCGAGCGCGGCGTCCAGCTCGGTCACCTCGGCGTTGTTCGCGCCCTTCTGCGGGCCGAACACCTCGGCCGCGCCGTGCTGTCCGAGCAGCGGGTTGTCCACATCCGCCGCCGCCACCAGCGCTATCCCGACCGGCAACCGGGGCGGCTCGGACAACCCGGCACACCGGGCCAGTGCCAACCCGCCGTCGGGCAGCGCCGCGCCCGAGCCGTCCAGCGCTCGCGCTCCGAGCGCGGCCAACGCCCCGGCGCCACCGTCCGTGCAGGCCGTCCCGCCGAGGCCGACCACCACACGGGACATGCCCGCCGTCCCGGCCGCTTCGGCGATCAGCTCGCCCGCTCCCCTGCTGGTCGCCGCCCCGGCGGACTCCGGGGTACGGCGCGTGCCAGGCACCAGGTGCAGTCCGCAAGCCTGGGACACCTCGACATAGCCGACTCCGCCGGCCCGCAGCCACCGCGCCGCGACCCGCCGCCCGTCCAACGGACCGGTCACGCTGGTCTCGACCAGCTGCCCACCGAGCACCGCGTGCAGCACCGACACGAACCCGGTGCCTCCGTCGGCCAGCGGGAGTTCCCGCAGCTCATCCCGAGGCGCACCGCGCCGCCAGCCGTCCGCGATCGCGGCGGCCGCCTCGGTCGCGGACAGCGTGCCGCCGAACGAGTCCGGGGCGATCACTACCCGCACCCGTGGGACGCTACCGCGCCGTCGAACCCGTACTCTCGGCCCGGTGAACTTCCTGCGCCGCCGGTCCACCGAGGCCGAGACCTCGGCACCCCATCTGCTCGAGGGCGAGGATACCCAGGGCTCGATGGCGGCGGCCGAGTCACAGACCCGGGGCCACACCCCTGGCAAAGGACGCCCGACGCCGAAGCGCCGCGACGCGGGCGGGCGCCGCCGAGGGCCGGCCCCGCCACCCCCCAAGACCCAGCGTGAAGCGATCAAGCTGGCCAGACGGAACCGGGCCAACCGGTCCGAGCGGCGCAAGCAGGCGGCTGACCAGCGGGCCCGGATGAAGCGCGGCGACGACAGCGCGCTGCCGACGCGTGACAGGGGACCGGTCAAGGCCTTCGTGCGCGACGCGGTGGACGCGCGCCGGCACCTGATGGGCCTTTTCCTGCCATTGGCCGGCCTGGTGTTCCTCTCGCTGGTGCTGCCGATCCCCCAGATCCAGCAGTACATCAGCGTGTTCTGCATGGCCATGATGGCGGCGATGATCCTGGAGGGTGCGCTGCTCGGGCGCCGGGTCGTCAAGCAGGCGAGAGAACGCTTCCCCAAGGAGCGGATCAGCGGGCCGGGCCTCGGCTGGTACACCTTCGCCAGGGCCAGCCAGCTGCGCAAACTGCGGGTGCCCAAGCCCAGGGTGGACGTCGGAGCCAGCGTCTGACCGCCGCCTCGGCGTAGGGTCGCGATCATGGAGTTCCGTCGCCTCGGCCGAAGTGGCCTTACCGTCAGCGCCATCTCCTACGGCAACTGGCTGACCCACGGCGGCCAGGTCGAGGAGGACCAGGCGCTCGCCTGCGTGCGGGCCGCGCTAGACGCCGGCATCACCACCTTCGACACCGCGGACGTGTACGCCGGTACCCGCGCCGAGTCGGTGCTGGGCAGGGCATTGTCCGGGCAGCGCAGGGAGAGCCTCGAGATCTTCACCAAGGTGTACTTCCCGACCGGTCAGGGGCAGAACGACCAAGGGCTGGGCCGCAAGCACATCACCGAGTCGATCCATGCGTCGCTGCGCCGCCTCGGTACCGACTACGTCGATCTCTACCAGGCACACCGCTACGACCCGAGCACCCCGCTGGAGGAGACCATGTCGGCGATGGCCGACCTGGTCCACCAGGGCAAGGTGCTCTACCTGGGTGTGTCGGAGTGGAGCCCCGAGCAGATCGCGGCGGGTGCCGAGCTGGCCAGGCAGCTGCGCGTCCCACTGGTGTCGAACCAGCCGCAGTACTCCATGCTGTGGCGGGTCATCGAGCCGGCTGTGGTACCCACCTGTGAGCGGGAAGGCCTTTCGCAGATCGTCTGGTCCCCCGTCGCGCAGGGCGTGCTGACCGGCAAGTACCGACCGGGCGCCGAGCTTCCCGCTGGCTCCCGCGCGACGGACGAGAAGGCCGGCGGCGCCCAGATGATCTCTCACTGGATGCGCGACGAAGTGTTGGCCCGGGTGCAGGAGCTGCGGCCGATCGCCGAGCAGGCCGGCCTGAGCATGGCCGCGCTGGCGGTGGCCTGGGTGCTGCAGAACCCGAACGTGGCGTCGGCGATCATCGGCGCAAGCCGGCCCGAGCAGGTCCGGGACAACGTGGCCGCCGCCGGGGTCACCCTGCAGCCGGAGCTGCTGCGCCGCATCGACGAGATACTCGGCGACGCGGCGCGGCGCGACCCGGAGCAGGCGGCCTAGCACCGCCTGCCGTCGGCCGCGAAATGTCGGACCCGGGTGGCAGGGTCACCGCTATGACGAACCTCGGTGAACCGATCACGCTGGCCGCGGCGGCGCCGTTCGAGCTGCGGCTGTCGCTGCGGGCGCTGGCCGGGTTCCGCCCTGCCGCCGGCGACGCCCAGCTCGGCGTCGACCGCGTCCACCAGGCGTTCTCGCTGGCCGACGGCCACCCGGTGGTCGCCGAGGTGGCCCCGGCCGCCGGCGGGGTGGCGCTGAGGGCGCACGGGCCGCGCGGCGAGCGCGACCGCGCGGAGCTGGCAACGGCGGTGTCCCGCTGGCTCTCGCTGGACGACGACCCGGCCCCGTTCCTTGCCTCGGCACGGGCCGACCCGGCCATGGCGCCGGTGCTGGCCGAGACCGAGGGGCTGCACCAGGTGCGGTTCACCGGGCTGGCCGAGGGTAGCTGCTACTTCGTGCTGGCCCAGCGCACCTCACAGGCCGTCGCCGGTTCCCGCAAACGCCGGTTGGCCTCGGCGTTCGGCCCGCCACCCCTCGAGCACAGCGGCGTCAGCCACCAGGCGTTCCCCACCCTGGACCGGCTGGCCGGCTGCTCGGTGGGCGAGCTGGCGCCGTTCACCGCGAACCAGCGCCAGGCCGAATACCTGGCCGCCGTCGTGCGACGGCTGGCCGAGTGGCCGCCGGGTTGGGGCTACCAGGTGCCCACCGAGGAGCTGCTCGGCGAGCTGCGCACGATCCGGGGTGTCGGCGAGTTCACCGCCAGCGCCATTGCACTGCGGGTGCTCGGCCGGCTGGATGTGGTGCCGGCCATGCTGCCGACGTTCACCCGGGCGATAGACATGCTCTACGGGCCCGGCGCATCGCTGGCCGAACTGCTGGCCCACTACGGCACCCAGGTAGGGCTGTGGGGCTACCACGTGCGTACCGGGCTGGCTTGGCTGGGCGACGCCGAGGCCGGTGCGGTCAGGTCTGCTCGTGCAGGCTCATCGGCCCGTACACCTCAGCTTCGGCATCGAGCAGGGTGACCGAGTCGATGCCCTGGTCGAGCAGCTCCGGCCAGGTGTCGGTCAGCCACTCCTCGGCCTCGGGCTGGTCGGCGAACGTCTCGTCCGGCCCGGCCGTCTCGTTGCCAGTCTCATTGAGGTAGCGCCAGCGGTATGCCACGGTCCGAAAGGTAGCGTTTCCCGGTGCCCGGAGAAAACACCACCACCCAGCACACCCTGGTACTGGGCGGTACCCGCTCGGGCAAGTCGGCCTACGCGGAGCACCTGCTGCCGGCCGAGCAGCCGGTTCGCTACCTGGCCACCGCGCGCACCGACCCGACCGACGCGGAGTGGTCCGCGCGGATCGACGCGCACCGTGCCCGCCGCCCGCCGCGCTGGCGCACCCTGGAGGCTGAAGAGCCGGCCGCCGTGCTGCTGGCCCTGGACGAACAGCCGATCCTGCTCGACGACCTTGCGACCTGGCTGACCGGCGAGATGGATGACGCGCATGCCTGGGACGGCGGCGGCGCGGAGCTGGCCAGACTGGCCGGCCGGACCGACGAACTGGTGGACGCGGTGCGGCGCTGCGGCTGTCGGCTGGTGCTGGTCTCCGCCGAGGTCGGCCTCGGCGTGGTGCCGGCAACCCGCTCTGGCAGGCTCTTCCGTGACGAGCTGGGTGCACTCAACACCCGTCTGGCCCGGGTGTGCGACGAGGTGCTGCTGCTGGTTGCGGGCATACCGTTGAGATTGCGCTGACCTGATTTTGCACTGACCCGATGTGCGCTGGCCCGGTGGCGGTCCAGCGCCGGAGCAGGAGGACTGGTGGAGTTCCCGGCGATCGTGCCGCCCGACGAGGACATCGGCCGGCAGGCGCTGTTGCGGCACAGCCAGTTGACCAAACCGGCCGGCTCGCTGGGCCGGCTCGAAGAGGTCGGGATCTGGTTGGCCGCCTGCCAGGGCATGTGCCCACCCCGGCCGCTGAC
This sequence comes from Pseudonocardia sp., assembly GCA_036500625.1. Classification (GTDB taxonomy): domain Bacteria; phylum Actinomycetota; class Actinomycetes; order Mycobacteriales; family Pseudonocardiaceae; genus Pseudonocardia. Next base: position 11,188 of record DASYBQ010000166.1, read on the forward strand.
CCGGCCCCGGGTGGTGGTGTTCGCGGGCGACCACGGTGTCGCCCGGCACGGCGTGTCCGCCTTCCCGCCCGAGGTGACCGGCCAGATGGTGGCCAACTTCCTGGCCGGTGGGGCGGCGGTGAACGTACTGGCCTCGGTGGCCGGCGCGACCGTGCGGGTGGTGGACCTCGCGGTGGACGGTGAGACCTTCCCGGTGGCTCCCGCCCAGGTCACCCGGTACAAGGTGCGCCGCTCCAGCGGCCGGATCGACCGGGAGGACGCGCTCACCGCCGAGCAGGCCGAGGCCGCGTTGACCTCCGGCCGCGACATTGCCGACGAGGAGGTGGACCGGGGCGCCGACCTGTTGGTCGCCGGTGACATGGGCATCGGGAACACCACCCCGGCCGCCGTGCTGGTTGCCGCGCTGACCGGGGCCGAGCCGGTGGCCGTGGTCGGTCGCGGCACCGGAGTGGACGACGCCGGTTGGATGCGCAAGGCCGCGGCCGTCCGGGATGCGCTGCGCCGGGCCCGCCCGGTGCGCCGCGACCCGGAGGCGCTGCTGCGCACCTGCGGCGGCGCCGACCTGGCCGGCATAGCCGGCTTCCTGGCCCAGGCGGCGGTGCGCCGTACCCCGGTGCTGCTGGACGGCATGGTCGTCGGCGCGGCGGCGCTGGTCGCGCAGGAGCTGGCCCCTGGTGCAAAGGACTGGTGGCTGGCCGGCCACCGGTCGGTCGAGCCGGCGCACACACTGGTGCTGGAGCACCTCGGGCTGACCCCGCTGCTCGACCTGGGCATGCGGCTCGGCGAAGGCTCCGGCGCGCTGACCGCGCTGCCGCTGGTCACGATGGCCGGGCGGGTGCTGGCGGAGATGGCCACCTTCACCGACGCCGGGGTCAGCGGATCGGACGGGTCGGCAACCGGCGAGACGGCCGGCGACACCGAATCGCCCGATGCCGGGGTGTCCGGCGCGGCGCACAGCGAGGCCGACCGGCGCGTCGAGCAGTAGCGCGGTGGCCGAGGCTGGCACCCGACTGGCCGGGCCGAGGTTGGCCCTGAGCTGGTTGACCGTGCTGCCGGTGCGCGGGCCCGACGCGGTGGACCGGTCGGTGGCCGGCGCGGCGATCCGGTGGGCGCCGCTGGCCGGCCTGCTGCTCGGCGCCGTAGCGACCGTCGTGCTGTACGGGCTGGTCGCGGTGGGTGCCCCCACCGCGGTGGCGGGGCTGCTCACCGTCGCGGTGCTCGGTATGGGTACCCGGGGGATGCACCTGGACGGGCTGGCCGACACCGCGGACGGGCTCGGCTGCTATGGGCCGGCACCGAGGGCGCTCGCGGTGATGCGCGACGGCGGGGCCGGCCCGTTCGCGGTGGTCACACTGGTGCTGTCCATCGGGCTGCAGGTCGCCGCGCTGGCCCGGCTCGCCGCCCGGCCCTCGGACTGGCCGGTGGTGCTGCTCGCGGTACTGGCCGGGCGGTGCGCGTTCGCCTGGTGCTGCCGCCGAGGAGTGCCCGCCGCACGGCCGGAGGGGCTCGGCGCGCTGGTTGCCGGCACCCAGCACCCGGTCGTCTCGGCGCTGCCCTGGTTGCTGCTCGCCGCGGCGGCCGCCGCGGCTACCCCGCATCGGCCGTGGCAGGCCCCGCTGGCAGTGCTGCTGGCCGGTGCGCTGGTCGCGGCGCTGTCCGCGCACACCACACGCCGGTTCGGCGGGGTCACCGGCGACGTGCTCGGCGCCGCCGCCGAGCTGACCACGACGGCGGTCCTGGTCGTCGGGTCGTTTGGGCCCGGCTGAGCCCAGGTACTCAAGGCGGGCGCTGGTGGCTCAGGCGGAGACCGGCGCTCCGGTGAGCGGCCGCATCCACTGGTGGGAGTCGGCCGCGACGCCACGCTGGATGTCGGTGAGCAGCTTGCGCAGCTGTGCGGTCACCGGGCCAGGCTCACCGTCACCGATCCGCACCGATCCGCCGCTGTGCTTGACCCCGCTGATCGGGCTGATCACCACGGCGGTGCCCGAGCCGAACACCTCGGTGATCCGCCCGTCGGCCGCGCCGTCGAGCCACTCCTCGGCGGACACCTTGCGCTCGGTCACCCGGTAACCGAGGCTCCTGGCCAGGGTGAGCACGGAGTCGCGCACCACGCCGGCCAGGATGGAGTCGGTGAGCTCCGGGGTGACCAGTTCGGTATCGGCGCCGGAGCCGAACACGAAGAACAGGTTGTTGCTGCCCATCTCCTCGACCCAGCGCTGCTCGGCGGCGTCAAGGTAGGCGACCTGGGGACAGCCGTTCTCGGCGGCCTGGCGCTGCGGCAACAGGGACGCGGCGTAGTTGCCGCCGCATTTGGCCCCGCCGGTCCCGCCCGGCGACGCACGCGTGTAGTCGGTGGCCAGCCACACGTCCACCGGCTTCACACCGCCGGGGAAGTAGGGCCCGGCCGGCGAGGCGATCAGCAGGTACAGGTACTCCGCCGAGGGCCGCACGCCGAGGCCGACCTCGGTGGCCAGCAGGAACGGCCGCAGGTACAGCGACTCCTCGCCTCCGGCGGCCGGCACCCAGGCCTCGTCCACCGTGACCAGCTCGGTCAGCGAGCGCAGGAACAGCTCGTCGGGCAGCTCCGGCATGGCCATCCGGGCGGCGGAGCCGCGGAACCGGGCGGCGTTGACCTCGGCGCGGAACCCGGCGACCGAACCATCCGGCTGCCGGTAGGCCTTGAGCCCCTCGAAAATCTCCTGCCCGTAGTGCAGCACCATGGACGCCGGGTCCAGAGTCAGCGGCCCGTAGGGCACGACCTTCGCGTCGTGCCAGCCCTGCTGCACCGTCCACCGCACGGTGACCATGTGGTCGGTGAAATGTCGACCGAAGCCGGGCTTGGCCAGAATTTCCGTGCGGCGCGACTCCGAGGCCGGCGCCGGGTTCGGCATGTGGGTGAAGGAGGGGATGGACGACGAGCTCATGTGTGCACGGTAGCTCGACGTGCCGGCGCGGCGTGGCAGGCTCCCACCTCGTGGACGGCACAATCGCCGGAAGGGCGCACCGTTCCGGCCGATGGCGCGAGGCGCACAGCAGGTGAATGCGAGATTTCCACAGGTTGGCCGATGCCGTCAGCCATACCGCGGCGCACAATGCAGTTGTCAAGGCGACTTTGGTAGGTGGAGGGCGGTGGCATGCTCGACGAACGCTCCTTCACCCGTGGCTTCAGCATCGGCATCGCCGCGCTGATCGAGGATCTCGGCGTCGTCGCGCGTGACCGCGGCTGGGCCGGCTCACCGACCGATCTGGTCCGGGCGGCTCGGCTCAAGCAGCAGCTCGCGCTGCGCCAGGCACACGCCGGGCAGCTGAGCGAGGCATGCCGCACCGTGGCCGGGGTGGTGCGCACCTACCGCAGGCTCGCGGCGGACGAGCCGGAGCGGTTCCACCCGGAGCTTGCCCTGGCGCTGACCGGCTGGGGCCTGTGGGCGACCCAGATCGGCGAACCACAACGGGCGGCGTCCTTGCTGGCAGAGGCCGTGGCGCTGAACCGGCGGCTGCTGCGTGGCACCACCGCGATGCGCCCGATGCGCCGAATCCGGTTGCGGCTGGCGCTGGCTGTCGCGTCGGGCAACCTTGGCAACGCGCTGGGCGAGCTCGGCGACCAGGTGGGCGCCGCGGCGGCCGCGGAGGAGGCTGTCGGGCAGCTGCGCGGGCTGCACCGGCACAGCCCGCTCTACCGGCTGCTCTCCCGGCAGGATCCGCTGGGCAGCGAGCACTGCATGGCCAGCGCGCTGAACAACCTGGGCGTCATTCTCGCCGAGCTGGGCAAGCTGGACCGTGCCTGGGAGCTGGCCGAGGAGACCACCGAGATCTACCGGCGCCTCGCCGCCCTGGCGCCGGTCGTCTTCGAGTCCGAGCTGGCCCGCTCGCTGCACAACCTGGGGCTGACCGCCGCCGAGGTGGGCCGCACCGACACCGCGCTGGCCGCCACCCAGGAGGCCGTCGCGCTGCACCGCTGCCTGCAGCGCACCGCGCCGGCCGGGCACCGCCACCACCTCGGCCGGGCACTGTGCTCGTTCGCGAAGGTGCGCGCGGCCGCCGGGCACGACCTGCCCGAGGCGCTCGCCGCGGCGGAGGAGGCGGTGCACATCCACGAGGAGCTGACCGAGAAGCTGCCCGCCGCGTTCAGCGGCGACCTGCACGCCGCGTACCGCACCGCTTCGGCGGTCCGGCGGGCGCTGGAGCACCGGGGCGAAGGCAGACGCCGGCATGATCAGCCGGGCGGCGGCTGAGCGCACTGGCGCCAAGGTGGGCGGGCTACCGCACCCGGGACGGCACGAACGGCGGCTGGCGCACCGCGCAGCGCAGTGCCCGACCCCGCACGTCGACAACGACCTCGTCGTCGGCGCGCAGCTCGGCCGAGGTGTCCAGCAGGGCCAGCGCGATGCCGGTACGCAGCGTCGGGGAGAACGTGCCCGAGGTGGTCTGCCCCACCGGCTGGTCGCCGGCCAGCACGGTCATCCCCGGGCGGGGCACGCCGCGCCCGCCGGCCAGCAGGCCGCACAGCCGGCGGGACGGACCGGCCTCCCGCTCGGCCAGCAACGCCTCGCGCCCCCAGAAGGCCGGCTTGTCCCAGCCGACCGCCCAGCCGCAGCGGGCCTGCACCGGGGTGATCTCGCTACTCAGGTCCTGCCCGTGCAAGGGGTAGCCGGCCTCGGTGCGCAGCGTGTCCCTGGCGCCGAGGCCGGCGGGGCGGCCACCCAGCGGAGCGGCCGAGGCGACCAGCCGGTCCCACAGCGCCGGCGCGTCTGCGGCGGTGAGCACCAACTCGTAGCCGTGCTCCCCGGTGTACCCGGACCGGCAGACCCGCACCGGCCCGCCGGTCCCCGCCACGTCGAGGAACGACATGTACTCCAGCTCGGTGGGCAGCCCCAGCTCGGTGAGCACGTCGGCTGAACGCGGGCCCTGCACGGCGAGCACCGCGAGCTCGGCGTGCAGGTCGGTGACCCGCACCGAGCTCGGCGCGGCGTCGGCGAGCCTGCCAAGCACCACGGCGGCGTTCGCCGCGTTCGGCATGAGCAGCAGCTCGTCGTCACGTACCCGGTAGACGATCAGGTCGTCCAGCACGCCGCCGTCGTCCGCGCAGCACAGCGTGTACTGCGCCTTGCCCTCGGTGATGCGCGCCAGGTCGTTGGTCAGGCACCGGTTCACCAGCTCCGCCGCGCCGGCCCCGGTGACCGTGGCGGTGCCGAGGTGGCTGACGTCGAACACGCCGACTGCTTCCCGCACGGCGGTGTGCTCGGCCAGCACGCCGCCGTCCGGGTAGGAGATCGGCATCGTCCAGCCGCCGAAGGGGGCCATCGTGGCGCCCAGCGCCACGTGCCGGTCGTGCAGCGGGCTCTGCCGGAGCTCGGAACCGTTCACCGAGGCCACGCTACCCGCAGTGCTGATCGCCGGGCGCCGCCCCGCCTGGCCACCACCGTGCTCAGCGCGGTGCCCAGCGCCACCACCGCCACGCTCACCCACAGCTGGATGCCGGGCAGCAGGCCGGCCAGCGTGAGGCACAGCGGCACACCGAGCATCGAGGGCCAGACCGGCCAGTGCAGCGGCGGCGCCGGCAGCCGCAGCGCGGCGAGGTTGACCAACGTGTGGTGCAACAACCCGCAGCAGGCCGAGACCATCACCGAGGCCACCGGCCCGGCAAGCACCGCGGCCAGCCCGGCCAGTCCTGTCGCCGCCAGCTCGGCACGCCACGGGGTGCCCCTGGCCCCCATCCTGGCCGCCCAGCTGGGCAGGTCCCCCCGGCGTGCCATGGCCGACGCCGTCGCGCCCGCGGTACCGAGCACCATCAGCAACGCCGAGACGGTTGCCGCCGCGGCCACGGTCCGCACCACCACACCCAGCCAGGACACCGAGTCACCTCCGACGGCGGCCACCAGCGGCGTCGGCTCGGTGACCAGGCCGGTGAGCCCGAGCGCGCGCAGCAGCGCGGCGCCGACGGCCAGGTACCCGACCAGGGTGACCAGCAAGGTGGCCAGCACCGCCCGTACCAGGGCGGCGCGCGGCACCCGGGCGAAATCGAACGCGACCGCCCCGAGGGCCGAGCCGGTGAACGCGAAGAACACCACCGCCGCCGCCGTGCCCACACCCCACACGCTCACCCGGTCCGGCGGCCGGAGAGCGCTGTTGATCATCGGCAGCTCGCCGGCCGCGCTGTGGCCGGCCAGCCCCACGACCACCACGACCACCAGCGCACCGAGCAGCACGGCCACGAACACCCTGGCACCCCTCGAAGTCCAGCCCACCCCGGCCGCGGTCAGTACCCCCACCACCACGATGACCGGCACCGCGACGCACAGCGGGTGGCTGGGCAGCACGTAGCGGGCGAACACGCCGCCGGCGGCCGATGCCGCCGCGACCCTGCTGGCCACGAACGTCACTCCGGCCAGCCGGCCACCGCAGCGACCGAGCAGCTCCTGGCAGTGCTGGTACCCCGCGTCGGCGCCGGGGCAGCGGCGCGCCAGCCGCATCCCGGAGAAGGCGTTGCAGACGGCAACCAGGCCCGCCACCAGCACGGCCACCAGCAGCCAACCCCCGGCCGCCGCGGCCGACGGAGTGAACACGACGAACACACCGGTGCTCATCGTCGCCGCAAGGCCGAGCGCGACGACGTCGGCCGTACCGGTTCGGCGCAGCGGGGCAGCGGGCATCTGGTCAGCCTGACACCCGACGCCGGCCGCCCGGACGCACGCAAGTGTCATTAGCATCTCGAACAGGAATCGATCGACCGAGCTGCCGCATCCAGGTCACATCCGTGAGGAGCCCCGTGCACAACCCAGAGATCAGCCTGATCACCGGATCCGCCGCGACCGCCGATGCCGAGGTGCTGATCGTCGGGCTGCGCCCCGGCAACGACGGTCCCGCGCTGGCCGGCGACGCGCCCGAGGTGGACGCCGCGTTCCGGGACGCGGGCGGGCTGCTGGAGCTGTTGGCCCTTGCGGGTGCGTCCGGGAAGGCCGAAGAGGTCACCAAGCTGCCCAGCCGTGCCGCGGTGACCCCCGCGCTGGTGGTCGGCGTCGGGTTGGGCCCGCCGCGCGAGGACGGCGACGCGGCCGCTGAACAGGTGCGGCGGGCCTCCGGGGCGGTGGCCAGGGCGCTGGCCGGGACCGGCCACGCGGCCAGCACCCTGTCCCGGCTGAGCCTCACCGCGGCCGCGGAGGGCAGCCTGCTCGGCGCGTACTCCTTCACCACCTACAAGTCCTCCGGCGCAGGCAAGCAGCCGGTGGACCGGTTCAGCCTGGTTGTGGACAAGGCCGATGACGACAGTTACGCCGAGCTGGCCCGCGCCGTGGCGGTGGCCGGAGCGGTGCGCACCACGCGAAACCTGATCAACACCCCGCCCAACGACCTGTTCCCGGCCAGCTTCGCCGAGCGCGCCTCGGACATCGGCGCCGGTGCCGGGCTGGAGGTGGAGGTGCTCGACGAGCGGGCGCTTGCCGATGGCGGCTACGGCGGGGTGCTCGGCGTGGGCAACGGCTCGTCCCGGCCGCCCCGGCTGGTCCGGCTGCGCTGGGCCGGGGGTGATTCGCCGAGGGCGTCGGTGGCGCTGGTCGGCAAGGGCATCACGTTCGACACCGGCGGCATCTCGATCAAGCCGGCGGCCAACATGGACCACATGACCTCGGACATGTCCGGGGCGGCGGCGGTGATCGCCACCGTCGCGCTGGCCGCCGAGCTGCGCCTGCCGATCACGGTGACCGCGACCGTGCCGATGGCCGAGAACATGCCGTCCGGCACCGCCTACCGGCCCGGCGACGTGCTGACCATGTACGGCGGCAAGACCGTCGAGGTGCTCAACACCGACGCGGAGGGCCGGCTCATCCTGGCCGACGCGATCGCGCGGGCCGGCGAGGACTTCCCCGACTACCTGATCGAGACGTCCACCCTGACCGGCGCCCAGCTGGTCTCGCTCGGCAACCGAACCGCCGGGGTGATGGGCAGCGACGAGCTGCGTGATCGGGTGGCCCGGCACGCCCGCGCGACCGGGGAGGGCGGCTGGGCCATGCCGCTGCCCGAGGAGCTGCGCGCCGACCTGGACTCCCGGCTGGCCGACCTGGCCAATGTGACCGGCCACCGGTGGGGCGGCATGCTCGCGGCCGGGCTGTTCCTGCGCGAGTTCGTCGCCGAGGGGCTGCCGTGGGCGCACATCGACATCGCCGGCCCCTCGTACAACGCCGGCGGCCCCTGGGGATACACCCCCAAGGGCGGCACCGGCGTCCCGGTCCGCACGCTCATCGCGGTGCTGCTGGACATCGCGGAGAACGGCTGAAACACAACTCCGACGGCACCGGGCTGTCGCTGCTCACCAGCGCGGTGAGCCGTTCTCTCCAGTGATCATCAGGACACCAGCGTTGTTTCAGCCCGGCACACCAACCGTGGTGTCCTGATGATCATGGAATCCGGCGGGTGCAGGTGTGCTGGGTGCCGCTGATCAGTTCTCCAGGTCGCGGCGGCGGGCGCGCTCGCGCAGGATTCGTTGCCGGGCGTCGTGGTCGCGCATGCGTCGCGGGTAGCCGACCTTCAGTACGTCGTACACCGGCATGCGCAGGTCACGGCCCAGCTTGCGCGCCGAGCCCGGGCCGGACACCCGCCGCCTTGTCCACGCCCCTTCCGCGTCGACCAGCAGTACGGTCAGCTGGGTCAGCATGGTCTCCGGCTCCACGAACGCCTCGACGCCGGTTCGCCGGGCGGCCCAGTCGCACAGGTGGTCGATGTCTTCGCCCCGGTCTCGCCGGATACCGATGGACCGGTTTCGCACCTTCTTCAGCAGGCCCATCGACCCACCTCCGAGATCTTTACGGGCCCCCGTGGGGCAGAGTGGCTTTCCGCTCAACGTTCCGGACGCGTCGTTTTCTCCCGGCGTGCCCAAGGTGACAAGATGGCGAATGAATTGGGCAGCACCCTGCCCGCGACACAGGGAGACTGATCTTGGCCGATAGCACCGCCGACCTGGTGATCCTCGGTGGCGGATCGGGTGGGTACGCCTGCGCGCTGCGCGCGGCGGAGCTCGGCCTTTCCGTCGTGCTGGTGGAGCGGGACAAGCTGGGCGGCACCTGTCTGCACCGCGGCTGCATCCCGACCAAGGCGCTGCTGCACGCCGCCGAGGTCGCCGACGCGGCCCGCGACGGCGACCAGATCGGGGTGAAGAGCTCGCTGGCCGGTATCGACATGGCCGGGGTGAACTCCTACAAGGACGGCGTGGTCGCCCGGATGTACAAGGGGCTGCAGGGCCTGGTGTCGTCGCGGGGCATCAACTACGTATCGGGCAGTGGCACTTTCGCCGGCCCGAACACGGTCGAGGTCGAGGGTGACCGCTACATCGGCACCCACGTCGTGCTGGCCACCGGCAGCTTCCCCCGGAACCTGCCCGGTCTCGAAGTGGGTGGCCGGATCATCACCAGCGACCAGGCGCTCACCCTGGACGCGGTGCCCGAGCGGGTCGTGGTGCTCGGCGGTGGCGTGATCGGCGTCGAGTTCGCCAGCGTGTGGCGCAGCTTCGGCGCCGACGTCACCGTGGTGGAGGCGCTGCCCCGCCTGGTGCCGAGCGAGGACGAGTTCTGTTCCACGCAACTGGAGCGGGCCTTCCGCCGCCGCAAGATCAAGGCGAAGACCGGTGTCAAGTTCACCGGCGCCAGCCAGAACGACGACGGTGTCACGGTGAACCTGGAGTCCGGCGAGTCGCTGGAGGCCGACCTGTTGCTGGTCGCGGTGGGCCGAGGGCCGAACACCGCTGGTCACGGCTACGAAGAAGCCGGCGTCCGTACCGAGCGCGGCTTCGTGCTCACCGACGAGCGGCTGCGCACCAGCGTGGCGAACGTGTACGCGGTCGGTGACATCGTGCCCGGCCTGCAGCTCGCGCACCGAGGCTTCCAGCAGGGAATTTTCGTCGCCGAGGACATCGCGGGGCTGAACCCGCCGGTGATCGACGAGGCGGGCATCCCCCGGGTGACCTACTGCGAGCCGGAGGTCGCCTCGGTCGGCCTCACCGAGGCACAGGCCAAGGAACGCCACGGCGCCGTGCAGACCCTCACCTACGACCTGGCCGGCAACGGCAAGAGCCAGATCCTGCGCACCTCCGGCGCGGTGAAGCTGGTCAAGGCCGGCGCGGAGGGCAGCCCCGGCCCGGTGGTCGGCATACACATGGTCGGCGCCCGGGTGGGTGAGCTGATCGGCGAAGCGCAGCTGATCTACAGCTGGGATGCTTACCCGGAGGACGTGGCGCCCCTGGTGCACGCCCACCCCACCCAGACCGAGGCACTCGGCGAGGCCCATCTCGCGCTCGCCGGGAAGCCACTCCACACGCACGGTTAGATCAGCCCCGACAACGACAGCCAGTAGCGACACCCGCGCCCGGCGCGGTCCACAGCAACAAGGAGTCAGAGCAGCCATGGCCTTCTCCGTCCAGATGCCCGCACTCGGCGAGAGTGTCACCGAGGGCACCGTGACCCGCTGGCTCAAGCAGGAGGGCGACCAGGTCGACGTCGACGAGCCGTTGCTCGAGGTCTCCACCGACAAGGTCGACACCGAGATCCCCTCGCCGGCCGCCGGCACGCTGCAGCGGATCGTGGTCGGAGAGGACGAGACCGTCGAGGTCGGCGCGGAGCTCGCGGTCATCGGCGACGGTGACTCCGGCGGCTCCTCCGGCTCGGACAGCCCAGCCGACGAGGGCGAGCAGACCGAGGAGCCGCCGCTGGCCGACGAGCCCGAGGACGAGGACGCATCCCGTCCGGCCGAGCCCGAGCCGGACCAGGGCGACGACACGGGCGACGACACGGGCGACGACACGGGCGACGACACGGGCGACGGCCGGTCCAGCGGGTCGAGCGGTTCCGGTGGCTCCGGCACGGCGGTGACCATGCCCGCGCTGGGTGAGAGCGTCACCGAAGGCACCGTGACCCGCTGGCTCAAGCAGCAGGGCGACCACGTCGACGTCGACGAGCCGCTGCTGGAGGTCTCCACCGACAAGGTCGACACCGAGATCCCCTCGCCGGCGGCCGGCACCCTGTTGGAGATCTCCGTCGGCGAGGACGAGACCGTCGAGGTCGGCGCACAGCTCGCGGTGATCGGCGACAGCTCCGGCGGGTCGTCGAAAAGCGGCGGGCAGCAGGCGCCGGCCGAGCAGACCCAGGGGCGCGCGGAGCCGACCGAGGAGTCCGGCCAGCGGTCCGGGCCGGCGCACGCGGCACCGGAGGAACCAGAGCCCGCCCGGTCCCAGCCCGCGGCCCAGTCCCCGCAGGCCCAGTCCCCGCAGGCCCAGCCCCAGGCGAGTGAGCCCTCGGTGCCCGCCGAAGGCTCGAGCGACAACGGCGTGCCCTATGTGACGCCGCTGGTCCGCAAGCTCGCCAACGAGCACGGCGTCGACCTGAACAGCTTGCAGGGCAGCGGTGTCGGCGGCCGAATCCGCAAGCAGGATGTCCTCGCGGCAGCGGACAAGCCCGAACAGCCGGAGTCGGAGCCGGAGCCCAGCGCACCGGCCGCGTCGGGCGCCGCCGACTCCCCGCCCGCCCGGCTTTCGGCCCCGAGCTCGACCGAGCCCAGTGCCGCCGACGCCGCCAAGCTGCGCGGCAGCACGCAGAAGATGTCCCGGCTGCGCGGCGTGATAGCGGAGCGCATGGTGGAGTCGCTGCAGGTGTCCGCGCAGCTCACCGCCATGCTGGAGGTGGACCTCACCCGGGTGGCTCAGCTGCGCCAGCGGGCCAAGGCCGGCTTCGAGGCCCGCGAAGGCGTGAAGCTGTCCTTCCTGCCCTTCTTCGTCAAGGCCACGGTGGACACGCTCAAGCTGTTCCCCCAGGTCAACGCGTCCATCGACACGGCGGCGAAGACCGTCACCTACCACGATGCCGAGCACGTCGGCATCGCCGTGGACACCGAGAAGGGCTTGATCGTCCCGGTGTTGCACAACGCCGGCGATCTCAGCCTTGCCGGGCTGGCCAAGGGCATCGCCGACCTCGCCGAGCGCACCCGCACCAACAAGATCAAACCGGACGAGCTGGCCGGTGGCACGTTCACCGTGACCAACATCGGCTCCCGGGGGGCCCTGACTGACACCCCGATCATCAACCAGCCGCAGGTCGGCATCCTGGGCACCGGGGCGGTGGTGAAACGGCCGGTGGTGGTGACCGACGAGCTCGGTCAGGACTCCATCGCCATCCGCTCGATCGCCGCGTTGGTGCTCACCTACGACCACCGACTGGTGGACGGGGCGGACGCCGCGCGCTTCCTCTCGGCGGTGAAGCGTCGGATGGAGACCGCCTCGTTCGAGGCCGACCTGGGTCTGTGATGCGCCTTCGGCGCTCGTGAGTGATAAGTGACGCTATAGCGCGAGTAATCACTCACGAGGTTGGTCGGAGCAGGGCGCGGACCCGTGCCAGCCGTTCCTGCCACCACACGACCCGGTCCGGGTCGGGATGGGCGTAGCGCTTCAGCAGCTCGGGGTCCGGCGTCGGGGCATGCCGGGGCACCGCGAGGTAGCCGTCCACCAACCGGAACGTGTCTTCCGGTGCCAGCAGGTCGCCCTCGAAGAGCGCCAGCGTGCCCAGCCCGCAGGCCATGTCCAGCTCGGGCAGTGCGCCGGCCAGGGCAAGCTGGGCGGCGAGCCCGACACCGGTCTCCAGCGCCGAGGACACCACGCAGGGCAGCCCGGCCTCGTTGGCGATGCGCAGGGCGCGCCGGACCCCGCCCAGCGGCGTGCACTTGATCACCGCGATGTCCGCGGCGCCGGCCAGCGCGACCTTGCCGGGATCCTCCGCGCGGCGGATGGACTCGTCGGCCGCGACCGGTACCCGCACCTGGCGGCGCACCTGGGCCAGCTCGCGGATCTCGGCGCACGGCTGTTCCACGTACTGCAGGCCGCCTGCTGCCTCGTCCAGCGCCTCGATGTGCCGCACGGCGGTTGCCACGTCCCAGGCCGCGTTCGCATCCACCCGCACCGCGCCGAGCGGGCCGAGCGCCTCGCGGACCGCGCGCACCCTGGCCAGGTCCTCGGCCAGCGCGTCCGGGTGGTCCGCGACCTTGACCTTCGCGGTGGCGCAGCCGGACGCGGCGACGATGTCCCTGGCCCGTGACGGGTCGACCGCTGGCACGGTGACGTTCACCGGCACCCGCTCGCGCACCGGCGCCGGCCAGCCGAGCGCCGCCTGTTCCACCGCGGTGGCCAGCCATCCGACCGCCTCGGCGTCGCCGTACTCCGGGAACGGGCAGAACTCGCCCCAGCCGAGCGGGCCCGGTATCACCATTCCCTCACGCAGCTCGATGCCCCGGAACCGGGTACGCAACGGGATCGCATATACCCGCGCCGCGCTGAAGTCGATCTTTTCGGCGAGCGCCCCGATGGGCTCCGGCTGGTCGGTCATGGTGTGCGCGACACTACCCAGCACGCCGCGATACCGCCGCCGTGCGGCGCGGCCTGAGGTGCGCGGCGGCGGCTAATAGGCAACGATCAAAGCATGCTCGTCATGATCGCCGGGTCTTCTGGCCTCATCGGCACCAGCCTGATCCCGCACCTGCGCCACCACGGGCACGAGGTGCTCCGGTTGGTGCGCCGCGAGCCCACCGCGCCCGACGAGCGTGGCTGGGACCCGCCGGCCGGGCGGGTGCAGGACGGTGCTATGGACGGCGTGCAGGCGATCATCAACCTTTGTGGCGTCGGCATCGCGGACCGGCGCTGGAGCGGAGCCCGCAAGCAGGCCATCAAGGACAGCCGGGTGGAGCCGACCGAGGTGCTCGCCTCGGCGGCCGAGGAACACCGCATCCCGGTCCTGATCAACGCCTCCGGCATCAACTTCTACGGCAATACCGGGGACCGCCAGGTCGACGAGACCGCGCCGGGCGGCACCGGCTTCCTTGCCGAGGTCTGCCAGGACTGGGAGGCCGCCACCGCCGCCGCGCGGGGCAGTAGCCGGGTTGTGCTGCTGCGTACCGGCGCGGTGCTCTCCCCCGCCGGCGGGATGCTCGGCAAGCTGCGCCCGCTGTTCAAGCTGATGCTGGGCGGGAAGATCGGGTCCGGCCGCCAGTACATGCCATGGATCTCGCTGGACGATCATGTGGGTGCGGTCACCTTCCTGCTGGAGAAGACCGAGGTCGCCGGCCCGGTCAACCTGGTGGGGCCGCAGCCGGCGACCAACGCCGAGTTCACCCAGGCCCTCGGTGAGGCGCTGGGCCGGCCGACGCCGTTCCCGGTGCCCGCCGCGGCGCTGAAGGCGGTGATGGGCGAGCTCGCCGAGGAGCTGGTGCTCACCGGCCCGCGCGCGGTGCCCTCGGTGCTGACCGAGCACGGATACCTGTTCCAGCACGCCACGATCAAGGACGCGCTCGTGGCCGCCACCACGACCTAGTACTACTAGGGCCTGTTCTCGCGCGAGAACTTCCGATCGGGGACCCTTCGGGCCCGCCTCCGCAAGTTCGGGCCTCCGACCGAAAGAGCGCGCTTGTGCTCACCCTTGGGTACCGCCACCAAGGTTCGGCGCCTTGGTCGCCGACATTCACAGCACCGGCCTTCGCCGGAACTCCTCCGGAGCCTCGCCGGGGCGACTCGCCTTACCGGCCCGGTAGCACTAGGGCGCCGGTGCCGGTGGCGTAGCGTGGCGAGCATGCAGGCCACCGCCTCCTGTCGCGCCCGCACCGAACCGGTTGCCACGCTGCGGCGCGGCTTCGTCGACTACCAGGTGGCCTGGCGGGAGCAGCGCGCACACGCTTCGGCCCGGGTCGAAGGGCCCGGCCCGGACGTGTTGATGCTGCTGGAGCACCCTTCGGTCTATACGGCGGGCCGGCGCACCCGGGAGTGGGAGAAACCGATCGACGGTACCCCGGTGGTCGACGTGGACCGGGGCGGCAAGATCACCTGGCACGGGCCGGGGCAGCTGGTCGGCTACCCGCTGGTGCGCCTCGCCGACCCGATCGACGTGCTCGACTACGTCCGGCGCGTCGAGGAGGGGCTCATCGAGCTGTGTGCCCGCCTCGGCATCGTCGGCGGCCGGGTCGCCGGGCGCACCGGGGTGTGGCTGCCGGCCGACGAGCGGGGCCCGGCGCGCAAGGTCGCGGCGATCGGGGTGCGGGTGCAGCGCGGCGTGACGATGCACGGCTTCTCGCTCAACTGCAACCCGGACCTGGCCGCGTTCGGCCGGATCGTGCCCTGCGGTATCACCGACGCGGGCGTCACCTCGCTGAGCGCGGAGCTGGGCCGCGAGGTCCGGATCGAGGACGTGATCGACGAGGCACAGGCTTGTGTGCTCGCCGCTCTGGACGGGCTGCTGCCGGTTCGGGAGCACTCCGCCGAGCAGGCGCTGGCCCAGCCCGCCGCCTCGCGCTGAGCCCGCGCACCGACAGCGTCGAGGCTCACCGCAGCGCGGGCATCACCTTGGCGGCGATCAGTTCCACCTGGTCGAGGTCGCCGAGGTCGAGCAGCTGCAGGTAGATCCGGCTGATGCCGGTGCGCTCCCGCCAGGTGCCGAGCAGGTCGACGGCCTGCTCAGGGGAGCCGGCCAGCCCGTTGGCCCGCAGCTGCTCCAGCGGCTGCCCTGCGGCCAGCGCGCGGGTGGTCAGCTCCTCGTCGTTGCGGCCGATGGCCACGGTGAGCGCGGCGGAGCGGCGCAGGGTGGCCGGGTCGCGGTCGATCTGCCGGCACGCCTGCTCGACCCGGTCGAACTGGGCGGCTACCTCGTCGAGTGGGGAGAACGGGACGTTGAACTCGTCGGCGAACCGGGCGGCCAGCGCCGGCGTGCGCTTGGTTCCCTTCCCGCCGAGCAGCACCGGCGGGGCGGGCTGCTGCACCGGCTTGGGCAGCGCGGGCGAGTCGGTGACCTGGTAGTGGGTGCCACTGTGGGTGAACCGCGCTCCCGGCAGGGTGCGCCACAGTCCGGTGATGATCTCCAGCTGCTCGGTGAGCCGGTCGAACCGCTGTGCCAGCGGCGGGAATGGGATGCCGTAGGCGGTGTGCTCCTCGGCGTACCAGCCGGTGCCCAACCCCAGCTCGACCCGACCGCCGGACATCTGGTCCACCTGGGCGACCGCGACGGCCAACGGCCCTGGCAGCCGGAAGGTGGCGGCGGTGACCAGGGTGCCGAGCCGGATCGTACTGGTCTCCCTGGCAAGGCCGGCCAAGGTCAGCCAGGCATCGGTCGGCCCCGGTTCGCCGGACACCTCGCCCATCTTGAGGTAGTGGTCGGAACGGAAGAACGCGTTGTAGCCGGCGTCCTCGGCGCACCGCGCCACCCGGAGAAGGTCGTCGTAGCTGGCGCCCTGCTGGGGCTCGGTGAAAATCCTGAAGTCCACGGTTCATCACGCTAGCCCCCTGCGGGTCGCTGCCCCGCCGGACACCCGGTGGCTCAGGTCGACACCGGGATCAGGACGCTACTGGTCGGCCGGTCGCAGACCTTGCAACAGCCGGGCGATCACCTGTTCGAAGTCCTCCCTGGTGCGCTGCGGCTCGTCGGACACCCCCATCGCGGTGGCCGCGCTGGCCAGCGCGCCGGACAGCGTGCGGGCCAGCGGCTCGATCGGCAGCCGCACGATCTGGCCGGCGTCCATCAGCCGCTCGAGGATCGAGGCGATCAGGCCGAGCGAGTGGCGTTCCTCGCACTCCCACCACTCGCCGAAGCCCATCACGTGCGGCCCCTCCTGCCAGACCACCCGGCGGTAGACCGGCTCGAGGCACATGTCCAGGAAGGCGTGCAGCGCGGTCACGGCGGCATCCCACGGCGTGCCCCGGTCGGCCTCCAGGACAGCGGACAGCCGTTCGTGCACGTCTCGTTCGATCTGGTCGAACGCGGCGCCGAACAGTTCCTTCTTCCCGCCGGGGAAGTGGTGGTAGAGCGCACCCTTGGTCACCCGCGAGGACGAGGCGATGGCGTCCAGCGAGGTGGCCGCGTAGCCGGTCTCGGCAAACAGCTCGATTGCGCTGTTCACCAGGGCGGCGCGGGTGCTCTCGGAGTACTCGTCGCGCCGCGAGCGTCGCACCGGTGCACGCCGTGGCTTGGTCGTCGACATGACGGGCATCATATTGTGCAAAATCGTTACATACCGCTGGTATGTTTGTATTTGTCGGTATGGAAAGTGTCGTCGGCACGGTAGCCGTACCGATCCCGAACCCCGAGGGGTGTGCGAGATGATCAGTGCAACCACCGGCTACGCCGAGCTGAACGCGGTCCTCGACCAGGCCCGGGACCAGCCCGCCAACGAGCTCACCGCCGTCGACACCGCCCAGCTGCTCGGCCTGCAGCGGCGCTGGACCGCCGCGCTGTGCGCCAGGCTGGACCAGGCGATCGAGTTCGCCGCCGGCGAGCCGCTGACCGACGCGGTGGCCGCCGCGTGGCGCAAGCTGGCCGAGGAGCACCCCACCCTGCGGGCGGTGCTGGACTCCTACGAGCACCGCAACCCGGCACTGGCCGAAGCGATGGCCTACGAGTTCCGCATCCTGGCGATGGGCGCCGGCCTCGTCGAGCCGTACGACCGGTCCGAGCAGCCGGTACGCATCGGGCGCGGCCTGCGGGAGCTGATCCGGTCCGGCCGCACCGCGCTGACCGCCGAGCTCGTCGAGGTCAGCTGACGGCAGCTCCCGGCGTAGGGTGAACCGGTGACCGTCACGCCAGCGGGAGTGCAACCAGAAGGACGCAAGCTGCTTCGGCTCGAGGTCCGCAACAGTGCGACCCCGATCGAGTCGAAGCCGCCGTGGATCCGTACCAGAGCTCGGATGGGCCCCCAGTTCACCGAGCTCAAGGACCTGGTCCGGCGCGGTGGCCTGCACACCGTGTGCGAGGAGGCCGGCTGCCCCAACATCTACGAGTGCTGGGAAGACCGCGAGGCCACCTTCCTGATCGGCGGCCAGCAGTGCACCCGCCGGTGCGACTTCTGCCAGATCGACACCGGCCGCCCCGACCCGCTGGACACCGATGAGCCGCGCCGGGTGGCCGACTCGGTCGAGACGATGGGCCTGCGCTACTCCACCGTGACCGGGGTGGCCCGCGACGACCTGCCAGACGGCGGCGCGTGGCTCTACGCCGAGACGGTCCGCCAGATCCACGCACGCGGCGGCGCCACCGGCGTCGAGTTGTTGATCCCGGACTTCAACGCCGTCGACGACCAGCTCGCCGAGGTATTCGAGTCACGGCCGGAGGTACTCGCGCACAACCTGGAGACGATGCCTCGGATCTTCCGCCGCATCCGCCCTGCCTTCCGCTACCAGCGTTCGCTCGACGTGCTCAGCAAAGCGCGCGACGCCGGCCTCGTCACCAAGTCCAACCTGATCCTCGGCATGGGCGAGACACCCGACGAGGTCACCGAGGCACTGCGCGACCTGTACGGCGCCGGTTGCGAGATCATCACCATCACCCAGTACCTGCGCCCGTCCAAGCGCCACCACCCGGTGCAGCGCTGGGTGAAGCCGGAGGAGTTCGTTGCGCACTCCGCCGACGCGGAGGCCATCGGGTTCTCTGGGGTGATGGCCGGGCCGCTGGTGCGCTCGTCGTACCGGGCCGGCCGCCTCTACGCCCAGGCGATCCGCCGCCGGGGCGAGCAGCTGCCCGAAGCACTGGCCCATCTCGCCGACGAAGGCCCAGCCGCGCAGGAGGCCGGTTCGCTGCTGGCCCGCTAATCCGCCGCGAGTTCGCGACGAATCTTCAGCGGCGCAAGTTCACCGGGCCTGGCGGACGGCCGTATCCTGGAGTAATGGCCGCCAAGTCGTCGAAAGCCAAGCCGGACAAAGCCGCCCGCGCGGAAGCCAAGCGCGAGCGGAAGATCGCGTCCAAGCAGCGCCGCAAACAGATCCTGCAGGCGTTCAACATGCAACGCAAGCAGGACAAGGCGCTCATTCCGCTGATGGTCGGCGCCTTCCTGCTGTGCGTGGCCGTTTTCGTCGGCATCGGGCTGATCTTCGACGTGCAGTGGCTGGTGCTGCCGCTGGGCGTCCTGCTCGGCCTGCTTGCCGCGATCTTCCTGTTCGGCAGGCGGATGCAGAGCTCCGCATTCAGCCAGGCGGAGGGTCAACCGGGCGCCGCGGCCTGGGTGCTGGACAACCTGCGTGGCCAGTGGCGGGTCACCCAGGCGGTCGCCGGCACCACGCACCTCGACGCGGTGCACCGGGTCATCGGCCGCCCGGGCGTCCTGCTGGTCGCCGAGGGCGCGCCGCACCGGGTGCGCAACCTGATCGCCCAGGAGAAGAAACGCACCGCACGGCTCAGCGGCAACATCCCCATCTACACCATCACCGTCGGCGACGAGGAAGGCCAGGTGCCGCTGCGCAAACTGCAGACACACCTGACCAAGCTCCCGCACAACATCACGAACAAGCAGATGGACGTACTGGAGGGACGGCTCAACGCCCTTGGCTCACGCGCAGCGGCGATGCCCAAGGGGCCGCTGCCGCCAGGCGCGAAGATGCGCAGCATGCAGCGCACGGTGCGCCGCCGCTGAGAGTCGGCCCTCAGCGCCACCGGCGCGCCGGCCCGCGGCGAGCAGCACCCCGAGTCCGCCCAGCGCCAGCCCGGCGAGCTCCAGCGGGGACAGCGTCCTGCCCAGCGCGACCCAGCACATCGCGGCGGTGACCGAAGGGGTCAGGAAGAACAGCGTGCCGACCCTGCTCGCCGCCCCCCGGCGCAGCATCACGTTCAACAGCACGAACGTGCCCACCGAGTTGACCAGCACGATCCAGGCCAGCGCGACGCCGAACGTTCCCCAGTCGGTCACGCTCAGCTGCCCGAACACCAGCATCGCCACGCCGAGCACCGGGGTGCTGGCGGCGAACTGGACGGCGGTGCCGGACAGCACGTCCATGTCCCGCACGAAGCGCTTCTGGTACACCGTGCCCGCGCCAAGCCCGACCAGCCCGACGACCGCGCACAGCACACCGAGCGGCGAGTGTGACCACTGGTCGGACACCGCGAGCAGCACCCCCGCCGCGCCGACGCCGTAGCCCCAGCACTGCCGCCCGCTGGCCCGCTCGCCGAGCACCGGCCCGGCCAGCAGCGCGATCACCGCGGGGTTGAGCCCCTGGACCAGCGCCACCACTCCGCCGGGCAGCCCGAGCCCCATCGCCGCGTAGAGCGCGCCGAACTGCACCGCCTGCATGAGCAGACCGCTCACCGCGATGTGCCCGAGCTGGCGGCCACGCGGCCACCGCCGGTGCAGCGCGCACGCGAGACCGGCGAGCAGCACCCCCGCCACCGCGAACCGGGCGAAGGTGAGCAGCAGCGCGGGCGCGCCACGCAGGCCAACCGCGCCGGCGACGAACGCGCTGCTCCACAGGACCACGAACAGCGGTGAGAGCACCGAGTCCAGCCTGGCCCGTGCGCTGACGGTGTCGGATGTCGTCATAGCGGCTCCCGTCGCTGAATAACCTGTCATTGCGGTTACTCACGCTAAGCGGCTCGCCGTAACCTGTCAAACCGGTTATGATGGGGTTATGAGCTTCACCTTCGTGTCGGGACATGTCGGGCTGGATCTGGCCGGCACCGTGGGCCACCGCGACACACTGGACCGCTACGACCTGTTGACCGGCCCCGACGTACTGGCCAGCTGGATCGTGCAGGCCGGGCTGGTCGATGCCGCCCCGGCGGTCGACGCGGCAGGGCTGGCCGAGATGACGGAACTGCGCGAGGCGATCTACCGGCTGGCTACCGCGCGAATCCGGGGCACGGCGGCCCGGTCCGTCGACCGAGACCTGCTCAACAGCACCGCCGCCGCGCCCCCGGTCACGCCGCAACTGCGCGAGGACGGCGCCATCACCCTCGGCGGCGAGCTGAGCGCGATCCGCTCCACCATCGCGCGGGCGACGATCGAACTGCTCGGCGGGCCGGCGGCGGCGCAGCTCAAGGCCTGCGGCGCGGCCCCGTGCACCCGGATTTACCTGGACTCCTCCCGGCGCGGCGA
>DASYBQ010000167.1:0-44667 GCA_036500625.1 Pseudonocardia sp.
TGCACGCGATTTCTGTCGACCGATACAACCCACAGGCTCTCGGACGCCCATACTTTCTCTGCCACGGAGCGGTAAGAGCCCGCTGGACACGCGCAACGAGCTCCTGCATCTGCGAGAGTGTCAAACCTGTGGTACGTTGAGATCGCAACGGTCTTTCCTCGATGAGGTCGGGTTTCGGCTTAGTAACCTCATCGATATCATTGAGGAAGGCCGTTGCCCTCCACGACACGCCGCAAGCTGGCAAGATTTTGATCAAGCTAGTTCTGAATAACGCTCCAGCTAAGTGGCATTGCCACCAGAGGTCCCATTGCGTTGTCGCCCGCCACCGGCGCGCCTGCTTGACCCGAGCCCCGCTTAACTACGTGATATTGTTTCGCGGTCATCCCTGCGGATTTATTCTTACTTCAACTTGTTAGGAATCATCATTCCGGCGTCGACAGGCAGAGTGATCCCAGTAATATGCCGCGCCTCATCGGACGCGAGGAAGAGCACGGCATTGCTGACCTCTCTCGGGTCCAGCCAAGAAACGGGCAGTGCGCTCATTTCTTTCATTATACGCTCTGCGTCCTCACGTGTCGGGTCACGCAAGTCGGGCATGAATATTTGACGCGTTGGAGCATTGTCAACCATCGGCGTGTCCACATTGCCGGGATTTACTGTGTTAACACGCACATCGTGCCTTGCTAGCTCCACGGCGAGCGCGCGCATCAAGCCGACTACACCGTGTTTGGATGCGGTGTAGTGAGCCATCGTTGGTACACCGATCAACCCCGCAACGGAGCTGATGAAGATTATTGATCCACCCTGACCACGCTCGATCATGTGCGGAATAACCGCCTTAGCGGTTTTCCATGCACCGGTCAGATTGACGTCAATAATTTCCTGCCATGCCTCGTCAGAAAGCTCCCAGGAGAATCCGAAGCTGGCAATTCCGGCGTTCGCACATACGATATCGATGTGATCAAGCTCAGCTATTGACTCATCGACCACGGCCTGCATTGCCTTCGAGTCGCGCACGTCAACTTGGCGTGCAATGATTCGCCGGTCGAACTGTTCGACCAGTTGTGTCGTCAAGTCGAGATCTTGGCTGCTCGCTCCCGGGTACGGCGCAGTGTCGAGGCTCGCGCAGAGATCAACAGCGACGATATCCGCCCCTTCTTGAGCCAGTCGTACCGCATGCGACCGTCCCATTCCGCGCGCCGCTCCGGTGACCAGTGCTACTTTTCCTTCAATTCGGCCCACTTCTAATCCTCCAGTCGAGCGTAGCTCATGGTCGTCTAGCTTGGTTCCAGGTGCGCGGACGGTACGGAGTGAGTACAGAATGAAGGATCATCGGCGTATGTGAGCACCCCCTAAACCCCCCTAACTATCGTCTACAAGGAGGCAGTAGACCGAGGTTCTTGTATGGGGTGTCGTGAACCACCGCAAGCTGGGACGATTCGACAGTACGATCTTGAAATATTCGAACCATCCCCCGCTTATGAACAACTCATCCGCTTATGAACAACTCATCGGAGGCCAACTCATGACCACAAACAGATCACTTTCCCTCATAGCAGATCGCCTCGAGATTATCCAGCTGACCGCTAGATACGCCTACCTGGTCGACATTAAGAATCTTGATCTTTTCATGGAGCTGTGGGGCGACAACGATCCCGTTTTCGACGAGGAAGCTTTCGGATTAAAGAGAATCACTGGAAAGAATGAGATTCGAAATTTTGTCCAGTCCGAGATCTTCGGGCATATGGAGGCTCTTTGCCATCTGACGACCAACCATATCATCGAAGAGATCACCGATTCTACCGCGACCGGTACCTGCACCGTCCTCTTCGAGGGCGATGTCAGGGATGGCGGCGGTCACCTGCGGGCCACCGGATTCTACGAGGATCAATACGTTCGCGAGAATGGCATGTGGAGGTTCTCTAGTCGCAAGGTAATTCCATTAACGGCGCTTCAGTTCAGCGCCAGTGAGTGAATCACGCTACGCGACGTCACGCCCGGGTAATCGAATGATGCCAGTCGCCACGCAATCCGGCGACACGGTCCGGCTGGCGGATATGAAGCGCACGACGTCCCCCGAGTGCTCCCTCAGCCGGAACCGAATCGGGCGGAACGCCCAGTCGAAATCGCCGAGGCTGGCGGTCGTACCGATGACGTCGCATCGGTACGACCGCCGAGGCAACTGGTCGCGCGCGGGCGGCCTGGGTGGTAGCGGTCGACCCAGAGGAGAGTTGGACCTGTTCCTCGAGGCCTACGCTACCGAGATCGGGTTTACTGCGGTGACGAGCTCGAGAGTACGGGCGCGCGCTTCGGGTGGGCCGATAGATGACACGATCAGATCGGTGGCGCCGGCGTCACGGAACCGGGCGAGCTCTGCAAGTACGTCGTCTTCGGCGCCGGCGATGACCGCATCGGCCGGACCAGCCAACCCACCCCGGTCGAGCATAGCCCGGTATGCGGGCATGGACTCGACCACGGCGAACTCGCGTGCGACGATCTCACGGACCGCGTCGGGTTCGCTGGTCACCGCCACCATGGCCAACACCACGACGCGGGCGCCCGCGCCCAGGCGGGGCAGTAGGTAGGAGGCGACCGTTTCGGGACGGATCCAGACGGTGATCGTTCCGTCGGCCAGGTCGCGGGCCACCTCCAGCATCCGAGGGCCCAGCGCCGAGAGCAGCACCGGCGGAGGGGCGGCAAGCTCGCCCTCCGGGTTCGAGGCGGTCTGTAGCTGGGTGTCCACGGTGTAGAACTTGCCATCGTGGCGGACGTGTTCGCCGCGCAACAGCGGCCGCAGAACCTCCAGGTACTCGCGAGTGTGCTGGGCCGGCGCCGTGTAGGGGATACCGAGTTGATTGCTGATGTACCAGGCGTGGCTCGGTCCCACGCCCAGGGTGAGCCGGCCGCCGATCAACGCCTGAACCGTGAGCGCCTCGGTCGCCATCACCACCGGGTGGCGTGGGTAGGTCGGCAGCACGGCGGTGCCGACCTCGGCCGGCCCAGGGCCAATGCCGCCAAGCACACTCAACGCATCCCAGCTTCCCGGGAGCTGATTTGTCCAGACGCTGACCACCGTGCCCGCCGCCGAAACACGAGCCGCTTGGGCCGCCACCTCGCGGGGAAACTTCGGAGTGATGTTCCACCCGATCCGAATACCATCGATCATGGTCGTCCTCTCATCCAATACAAAAACTGATGGGAACATGAACGCCGCACATGCATTCTCATGGTCTGCGACGGTCTCCTATATTCAGCGTTCGAAACAGGGTTGGAGCACGCGAGCCGCACGGTTACATGTAGGAGAGTCTCTCGCGACAATCCCGACAGGGCATATCATTCGATTCTGTCAAAATTCAGGGGCGTAATTATGCAGTAGGCATCATCGCCTTTCGCTCGATCCCGGCCGATGACGGTCACGAGGAGGTGCGACGCTAGGACGGGCCGCCGCACCTCCTCGCCGGCAGGACGATGCCGGGATCGGCCAGCTATTCCGGACCGGCGAACATGATCAGCTTCACGTCCGCGCCATCCTTCTTGCCGAGCTCATGGGGACGCCAGGCCATGAAACCGGTTTTTCCGAGATAACGGCCGCTGATTCCTATGCTCGGGTAATAGACCCACTCTCCGGAAAAAAGCGAGCCGAGATCAATCCAACTAGCAACCCGAATCGCTCCGGAACCGTCCTCGAAGAGGATCTCATTGGTCAGGTAGGCCATGAACTGCTTGTCGGACTCCCGCCGGAAGAGGATCTTGAAGCCGCCCGAGGTCACGGCGACCTTCTCGCCAGCCTTCGTAAACAGGGCATGCTCGTAGCTGCCGCTCTGGCCGATCTGGATATTCTGGAAGTCCTCGATGTCACTGGTGCCACTAACCGCCGTCTCAACCAGTTCCTCGTAGCTGTCAATCACAACGATAATCCTTTCAGACCGATAGATTCAGGCTTTACGGAAGACATCTTTGAGTACAATCTTGCCTTCCCGCAGCACAAAGAGGTCGACACCGCGGCCGATCACCTTTCCATCAGTTGTCCGCACACTCCACCGGACCAGTGCCTCGTTCTCGCCGAACATGACAGGCGGGTTAAAATGCCCATCCATCCCGGACGCGATCATCTTTTCCCGCATCTCGTTCATCTCGTTGATCAGGCCGCCGATCTCACTCTTGGTGTAGACGGTTCCGGGTTCACTGCCTTCCGGCGCGATCCACTGGGCGTCGTCTGCGAAGCAGTCCACTGCCGTCTCGATATCGCCGGCGCTACCGCTCTCGAAGAACCGGGTGATGACTTCTGCTGACATGAAACTTCTCCTTTTCCTTCGGGTGGTTGCGGTGGTCATGGTCGGGTGTGTAGCCGCACCGGCAGCCGCTCCAAGCCACGGAACTGCAGGCTGTAACGCCAGGGCAGTCGTTCCAGGGGCTCGGCCGGCTCCCAGCGCGGGAACCGATCCAACAGCGCGCCGAGCACAATCTCACCCTCCAGCCGGGCCAGAGGGGCGCCGACGCAGTGGTGAATACCGTGGCCGAAGGCCAGGTGGGTGGAGGCGTTGCGCCGCACATCCAGCCGGTCCGGTTCGGCGAACCTCTCCGGGTCTCGGTTGGCCGAACATAGCGCCAGGAACACCACTTCCCCGGCCGGGATCACAGTGTCGCCGACCGCGACCGGTTCGGTGGTGTAGCGCAACGTGGACAGGTTCAACGGGCTTTCGTAGCGCAGGAACTCCTCGAGCGCGTTGGGGATCAAGGTGGCATCCCCGCGCAACAGTTCCAGCTGGTCAGGATGCCTGAGCATGGCGTATACCGAGCTGCTGATCAGGTTAGCGGTGGTCTCGTACCCGGCGTTCATCATCAAGAAGATGGTCGAGAGCAGCTCGGTCTCGTCGAACTGTTCCTCGCCGTCAAGGTTGATCATCGCGTTGATCATGTTGTCGGCGGTGTCGTGCCCGCCGGCCTTCTGGGCAACCAGGCCCCGGAAGTACTCCAGTGAGGCCATGTACGCCCGGTACTTGTCGGACGGCTCGGAATCGACGCTGGTGAGCGTGCGGTTCCACCGGCGAAGGTCGTCGTGGGCGCCGCGCGGTACGCCGAGCAGCTCGCTGATGACCGTGATCGGGATGGACATCGCGACGGTCTCCACCAGGTCGATCTCGGTACCGGACGGGACGGCATCGAGCAGCCGGTCGGTCACCTCCTCGATCCACGGCCGCAGGTTCTCGGTCCGGCGCATCGTGAACGCCTGGCCGAACATTCGGCGCAACCGTGAGTGCTGCGGCGGGTCGCTGAAAAGCATGCTCTCTGAGCTGATCGACTCGCCCGCGACGTCCTCCACCTTGTGCTTGGCGATGATCGATGGCAGGCCGCCGGCAGCTTTAGAGAGTCGAGGATCGGCCAGCAGCCGGCGCACGTCGCTGTACTCGGTAACCAGCCAGGCGCGCAGGCCGGCACCCAGGGTTTTGATAGTGAGCCGGTGAGGGCCCGCCCCGGTGCGCATCTCGCGGTAGGTCAGGTACGGGTCCTGGATGAAGTCCCAGTTCAACAGGTCGGCCTCGGCGACTGTGCCGGTGCCCGATGGATCGGTCCCTGCGACGTCGGTCATGGTGTGTCCTTTTCGGTCAGATCGAGCGAAACGGAGGAGGAGAATCGTCGGGCGAGCCAGTCGCGCACGGCGGTGCCCGCAGAGGCCGCGTGCTCGTCGATCATGCTGACGTGGTTGCCCGGCACATCGAGCACCTCATGTTCGGTCGGCCAGTACGCCCGCCACTGCTCGGCCGGCCTCCGTTTCGCGCCAAGGGGTTCGACCGCACGCAGGTGCAACGTGGGCGCGGCGATCTCTCGCGGCGCCCATCTGCCGAAGAGGCCCAGGTGGTGGGCCATGGCGGTCAGCTCGGCGCCGGTGACCGACGGTGGTACGCCGGAGCCGAGCAGAGCGGCCTGAATACCCGCGAGCCCCGGGCTGCCAGGTACATGGCAGTCCAGCAGTACCAGGGCGACGGGACCAGCCTCCTCGGACAGCAGCGACTCGGCGACGGCTTGCGCAAGCCAGCCACCGGAGGAGTAGCCGAGCAACACATACGGGCGACCATCGGCACAGCCGCGCACAGCGCGAGCCCGCTCGCCGACCAGGTCGGCCAGATCGGAGGGCAACTCGTCGTCCTGCTGGTAACCGGGCAGGGGCAGCGCGGCGATGTCGTAGGTGCCCCGGATCGGCGCGGCGAACTTGGCGTACTGGTAGGCGTTGGAGGGCACCACCATGGACGGCAGGCAGACCAACCGGGTTCTGTCGTTGCTCCGGGAGAAGTGCAGCGCTTCACGGGTCCGGGTAGTTCGCTGCCCTCGGCGCACTCGCAACCGCGCCGCGACGGCCAGCAGATCCAGTCCGTCGGCCACTTGGCCACGCTCGGCGGCCGCCCCGAACAGCACACGGATCGGGTCGTGTGGATCCGCCACCGGCGGCTCCGGCACCTCACGGGCGGCCGGCACCTCCTGAGCGACATCGGTCATGGTGTCGGAGCGGTTGACCAGAGCCAGTTGATCGACCAGATACTGGGCCAGCGCGAACGGCGTGGGGTGGTCGACCACCAGCGCGGGCCGCAGGGTGAGGCCGGTGACAGTACTCAGCCGTTGGCCCAGCCACGTGGAGGTGAGCGAATCGAAACCGAGCTCGGCGAACCCGAGCCTCGGATCGACTGAGGTCGCGTCGGCGTGCCCCGTCAAGGCGGCGGCCTGTATCCGCACCTCCTCGGTGAGAATTCCCAGCCACTGCTCCCGCTCCGCTCCGGCCAGCCGACCGCGCACCGAGGCACGGTCGGTGCCGGCCTCGGTCACCGTGTGGTCGTTCGTCGGAGCCACTGCGGTCGAGTGCGACGAGCCGGCACCGAGGCCGGTCAGAACGGTGCCGGGCGACAGGTGGTCGGTCAGCCAGTACCGGCGGTGCTGAAAGGCGTAGGTCGGCAGGTCCACGGTTGCCGGTCGGGTCGGGCCACACACCGCCGACCAGTCGACCGGCACGCCCCGCGCGTACAGCGCGGCCACCGCGTCGAGCACCGCCAACGGCTCGGGGCGACCGGTGCGCATGGCAGGCACACACCGCAGAGCCACCTCCTGGGGCGAGCTGGACCCAGCTGCGGCCAGCGCGTCCTCCACCAACGCGATGAGGGTGCCGCCGGGGCCGATCTCCAGGAAGTTGACCACCCCGGCCCCGGCCAGCCGGGCTACGCCGTCGCCGAAGCGAACCACGGCGCGTACCTGGTCCACCCAGTACCTCGGCGACCGCATCCGCTCGCCCCGATCCGCCTCGCCCGGCGCCATCGGGATCAGCGGAATTCGGGGCGCGGCGAAGGTGATGCCCTCGATTGTGGCCCGGAACTCGGCGAGCATCGGTGACATCCGGGGCGAGTGGAACGCATGGCTGACCCGGAGCTTGCTTGTCTTGCGACCGAGTGCGGACAGCCGGTCAGTCAGCTCGGTGACGGCGCGCTCGTCGCCGGAGAGCACCACCGACTCCGGCCCGTTCACCGCCGCGATCGACACGCGCTCGGCCAACCCGTCCAGCAGCGGCGCGACCTCGACCTCGCTGGCACGTACCGCAACCATCGCGCCGCCCGCCGGCATGGCCTGCATCAGCCGGGCGCGGGCCTCGACCAGGGCGCACGCGCCGTCGAGAGACAGAATGCCGGCAACGTGGGCGGCGGCAACCTCGCCGATGGAGTGACCGGCCACGAAGTCTGGACTCAGGCCCCACGACTCCACGAGTCGAAAGAGCGCGACCTCCAGCGCGAACAGGGCCGGCTGGGCAAACCCGGTCAGGTCGAGCGCGCCGGACGGATCGTGGTCAGCCAGAACGAGCTCGGCCAGCGGGCGTCCGAGTGGCCCGTCCAGTCGGGCACAGATCTCGTCGAAAGCACCGGCGAACACCGGGAATGCTGCGTATAGCTCCCGCCCCATGCCTGGCCGCTGCGCACCTTGCCCGGTGAACAGGAACGCGGTCCGCCCGCGCACCACCGACCCGGTGTTCACCCCGACGGACAGGGTGTCCCCTGCCAGCGCGTCCAGCCCAGCGAGCAGGCTGTCGGCGTCGGCGGCCACCACCACGCCGCGGCGCTCCAGGGCGGCACGGGTGCTGACCAGGGAGTGGCCGACGGCAGCCGGGTCGAACTTGGTACCGGTCAGCCACTCGCGGAGCCGCACGGCCTGGGCGCGCAAGGCGGTGGCCGAGCGGCCGGAGAGCACCCACGGCACAACCGGCGCGGGCTCGTTGGTCCCCGCAGCCGGCTCCGTCCCTGGCACGTCCTGCTCGAGGATGACGTGGGCGTTGGTGCCGCCGATACCGAACGCCGAGATGCCCACCCTGCGCGGTGCCCCGGTCTGCGGCCACGGCTGGTTGTCCTCAAGCAGCTGGACACGGCCGGCAGACCAGTCGACCTCAGTGGAGGGTGTCTCGACGTGCAAGGTTTTGGGCAATACGCCGTGGCGCAGTGCCTGCACCATCTTGATCACTCCACCGGCGCCGGCTGCGGACTGGGCGTGGCCGATGTTGGACTTGAGCGAGCCCAACCACAGCGGTCGCCACTCCGGACGGCCCCGACCGTAGGTTGCCAGCAGCGCCTGCGCTTCGATGGGATCACCGAGAGTGGTGCCGGTTCCGTGGCCTTCGACCGCGTCGATGTCGCCCGGTTCGAGCCCGGCGTCGCGCAGCGCGGCCCGGATGACCCGTTGCTGGGACAGACCGTTCGGCGCGGTCAGCCCATTGGACGCGCCGTCCTGGTTGATAGCCGAGCCCTTCACGACGGCCAGCACCGGGTGTCCGAGGCGACGGGCGTCGGAGAGCCGCTCGGCGACCAACAGCCCGACTCCCTCAGCCCACCCAGTGCCGTCGGCCCGGTCGCTGAACGGCTTGCACCGGCCGTCCGGGGACAATCCGCGCTGTCGACTGAACTCGATGAACGACCCGGGCGTTGCGATCACCGACACACCGCCTACCAGCGCGAGTGTGCAGTCACCTGCGCGGAGGCTCCGGGCCGCCAGGTGCAGCGCGGTCAACGAGGACGAGCATCCCGTGTCGACGGTAACCGCCGGGCCCTCCAGGCCGAACAGGTAGGAGATCCGGCCCGAGATGACGCTACCGGCCAGACCGGTGAGCAGGAGCCCCTCGAAGCCCTGCGGGTGCCGGGCCAGTAGCGCGCCGTAGTCCATCACGCTTGGCCCGACGAAAACTCCGGTACGGCTGCCGCGCAACGAGTGCGGGTCGATGCGGGCGCGCTCCAGTGCCTCCCAGGCGGTTTCTAGCAACAGCCGCTGCTGGGGGTCCATGGCGATCGCCTCGCGCGGGGAGATGCCGAAGAATCCGGGGTCGAAGTCCGAGGCATCGGCCAGGAAACCGCCTTCGCAAGTGTAGCTCGTGCCGGGGTGGTCGGGATCAGGATGGTAGAGCGCATCCAGATCCCATCCACGGTCGTCGGGAAACGCCGAGATCGCATCCCGGCCCTCGACCACCAACCGCCACAGCTCGTCCGGCGAGTTGGCTCCACCGGGGAACCGGCAGGCCATGCCGACCAGCGCGATCGGCTCGGTCTGCCGGGCTTGCAACTCGTCCACCCTTCGGTGGGCCGCCACCAGATCAGCGGTGACCCGCTTGAGGTACTCGCGGAGCTTGACTTCGGTCTCCACCTGGCGCCCGTTCCTTCCTGGCCGCTCAGTCACCGGACCGACCGAATTGCTTGTTGATGAAGTCGAACAACTCGTCATCGCTGGCGTCGTCGAGCGTTGCCGTCGCATCCTGGGGTTCGCTGCCGCTCTCGCCCGAGGTGAGGCGAGTCAACAGCTCACGCAACCGGTCGACCAGCTCGCCATGTACCTCATGGCCATCAGGTACCGACGTGATCGCCGACTCCAGCCTGTCCAGCTCGGCGAGCGCCACGTCGGCGGCGGACGGCACGTCGGCGGCGACCTCGCCGCGCAGGAACTCGGCCAACAGCACCGGGGTCGGGTAGTCGAACACCAGCGTCACCGGCAGCCGCAGCTCGGTCGCCGCGCGCAGCCGGTTGCGCAGCTGCACTGCAGTGAGCGAGTCGAAGCCGATGTCCTTGAACGCTCGGGTCTCGTCAACGTCCCGGGCCGATTCGTAGCCGAGTACTGCCGCGACCTGCACCCGGACCAGGTCCAGCACCAGCTGGTCGCGTTCCTCCTCGGGCACCGAGGTGAGCTTGCGCACCAGCGCGACCCCCCGGCCGCCGGTCGACTCCGACTCGGCGGTGGCGCCCAGCCGTCGCACGTCGGGCAGGTCCCGCAGGAACGGGCTGGGCCTGCCCGCCGTGTAGCCGGGGTAGAACCGTGGCCAGTCGACTTCGACCACCACCGAGCAACTCTGCGTATCGGCGACGACCCCGTCCAGCGCGTCCAGCGCGGTCGAGGGGGCCAACGGTGCCAGCCCGCCGCGCCGCAGCCGCTCCTCCGCGCCCTGGACCGCGACCATGCCGGCATCCCACGGCCCCCAGGCGATCGAGACGGTATGCCCGCCGAGCGCGTTTCGGCGCTGGGCCAGCGCGTCCAGGTAGGCGTTGGCCGCCGAGTAGGCACCCTGCCCGCCGACGCCCCACACCCCGGCGACCGAGGAGTACAGCAACAGGCTGACGCTCCCGTGGTCAAGCAGCTCGTCCAGGTAGCGTGCGCCGAGCACCTTGGCGGCCAACACCTCGCTCAGGCGTTCCGGTGTGATGTCGACGAGCTGGTCGCCGTCGACGACGCCGGCGGCGTGGATCACCGCGCTCAGTGGCCTTGCCGCCGGCCAGGATGCCAGCAGCGCGGCCAGCTCCGCCCGGTTCGCCACGTCGCAGGAGACCGCCGACACCGTGGCACCGAGCTCGGTGAGCTCCGCGACCAGCTCCTCCGCGCCCGGCGCCGCAGGACCGCCTCGGCTGGTCAGCACCAGGTGCTCAACGCCTCGCTCGGCCAGCCAGCAGGCCGTCCGCGCACCGAGCGCACCGGTACCACCAGTGATCAACACTGCTCCGTCCGGTTGCCACCTTGGTACCTGTGCGTCTTCGACCGGAGACACCGCGTGGATCAGCCGTCGGGCGAAAGCACCGTCGGCCCGCACCGCGACCTCGTTCTCGGCCAGGCCGTCCGACCCGGCGGAACCACTGGCGCCGAGCACCCCAGCCAGCGCGGCGAGCGCGTCGCCGTCCATACGGTCAGGTAGATCGATGACGCCGCCCCATCGGGTGGGCAGTTCCAGCGCGGCCACCCGACCGAGGCCCCAAACCAGCGCCTGGGCGGGTGCGGTCAACGGGTCGTTGTCGCCGATGGAGACCGCGCCACTGGTCACCGACCACAGGGGGGCGTCGAGCCCGGCGTCGAGCAGGGCCTGGGTGAGCAGCACCGTGGCGGCCAGCCCGGTCGGCACGCCCGGCAGCTCCGGTGTCGGGTCCTCGGCACTGGCCAGCAGCGAAAGCACACCGCCCGCCACCGTAACCTCGGGTAGTGCTTCGCGGATGTGGGCGGTCAGCGACGCCCGATCTGAGGTGGGTTCGACCGCCACGGTGACGACGGAAGCGGCGTGCACGGCCAGGCCGTCGATGGTGGCACTGGCCCAGGCCGGCAACTCGCCCTCCGGTACCGCGACCAGCCAGGTGCCGGTGAGTGGCGTCGGTGGCGTCTCCGGCAGGGGTTTCCAGGTGACCTGGTAGCGCAGGTCGGGCGGCTCCTGGGCCTCGGCCAGCGCGGCCCGCAGCTGCTCCCGACCCGCTAGTCGACCTGTCAGCGCGTCGAAGGTGGCCACCGGCTGGCCCAGCTCGTCGGTCAGCAAGAGTGAGGTGGTGTGCTCGGAGAGCGTGCTCAGGTGCACACGCAAGGTATGTGCGCCCCGGGTGTACAGGCTGATCCCGTTCCAGGAGAACGGCATCACCACCTCGGTGCTGGTCCCGAGCTGGCCGACGATCGGCACCTGGAGTGCGGCGTCCAGCAGCGCTGGGTGCAGGTCGTACCTGGCTGCCTCAGAGCGCGGCCGGGCCGGCAGTGCGACCTCGCCGAACAGGTCGCCGTCGCGGCGCCAGATCGCTCGGATGCCCCGGAACGCCGGCCCGTAGTCGTAGCCAAGTTCGGCCAGGCGGGCGTACAGGTCTTCGACCTCGACGGGTTCGGCGCCGGGCGGCGGCCATGCGGACGTGGTCGCCGGGTCCGGCCCGGTGTCCGTCGGTGCGAGCGTGCCTTCCAGATGCAGTATCCAGTTGCCGACCGATGTGTCAGGCGCCGAGGGCTCGCGACGGGAGTGCACGGTGATGGCCCGCCGGCCAATCAGGTCCGAGCCGCCGATCGTGACCCGCACCGCTATCCCGCCGTGTTCCGGGAGCAACATTGGCGCGTGCAGAGCCATCTCCTCGATGCGTCCGCATCCGATCTCACGGCCGGCCCGCAGCGCCATCTCCACGAAGGCCGCGCCCGGCAGCAGCAGGGTGTCGAGCACGACGTGGTCGGTCAGCCACGGCTGGGTGGCGATGGCTATCCGGCCGGTGAGCAGGATGCCGTCGGAGTCAGGAATCTCGACGGCGGCACCCAGGATCGGATGCCCGGTCGCGATCTGCCCGAGATCTGCGGCGCCGAGCGTCGGTACGTCGGAGCCGTCCACCCAGTAGCGAGCCGGCTGGAAGGCATAAGTAGGTAGCCGCACCGGCCGCGCGCCGGACGGGAACGCAGCCCGCCAGTCCACCGGAACGCCGTGCGCGAACGCGGTGGCCAACGCCTTGCCGAACTCGTCCGGTCCGCCGTGGTCGCGGCGCATCGAACCAATGGTGACCACCGAGGCCCCGGCGGCCTCGGCCGTCTCCTCGACCGCCCCGATGAGCACCGGGTGCACGCCGATCTCCACGAAGACGCGGTGTCCGTCTCGGAGCAGACCAGCCACTGTCTGCTCGAAGCACACGGTTTCCCGCAGGTTCCGGTACCAGTACTCCGCGTTCAGCTCGGTGCCGGGTACCGGGCCGGAGGTGACCGTCGAATAGAACGGCACAGTGCCATCGATGGGGCTGAGCTCACCGAGTGCGGCGGCCAGCTCCCCTCGGACGTCCTCGACCGAAACGGAGTGCGAGGCGTAGTCGACGGCGAGCCGACGGACCCGCACGCCCTTGTCCTCCCAGGCAGCCACGACGCGCTCCAGCTCGTCGCGGTCGCCGGAGATCACCGTGGATAGCGGCCCGTTGATCGCGGCAAGCCCCACGCCGGGTACGTCGGCGAGCCGGGCCCGCACGTGCTCGGCGGGCTCGGCGACCGAAGCCATGCCCCCTCGGCCGAACAAGCCGAGCAGTGCCTTTGAGCGCAACGCCACCACCCGCGCGCCCTCGGTAAGCGTCAGGATGTTCGCGACTACGGCCGCCGCGATCTCGCCCTGGGAGTGCCCGACCACCGAGGCAGGGTGCACCCCAAGCGACATCCACAGCCTGGCCAGCGACACCATCACCGCGAACAACGCCGGCTGCACCACATCGACCCGGTCGAGGCCGGGAGCGCCATCGGTCCCGTTGAGCACCTGCCGCAGCGAGTGCCCCTGCCAGTCCACGAACGGCCGCAGCGCCACATCACATGCCGCCATAGATTCGGCGAACGCGGGACTGGCTGACCACAGTTCGGTAGCCATGCCGAGCCACTGCCCGCCCTGCCCGGGAAACACAAAGACCGGCCGTTGGCCGGCATCGGCCGAGCCGATGAGCACGTTGGCCGCCAGTTCAGTGGTGTCGGCGGCCAGCGCGTCCAGTCCGGTGAGCAGCTCGTCGCAGCTGTTGGCGAGAACCACGGCCCGGTGGCTGTGCAGCGCACGCTTGCCGGCCAGCGTCGCCCCGGTCGCGGCCAGATCCACCTCGGGCGCACCGGCCAGCGCGTCCCGCAGCCGTGCGGCCTGGGCCCGCAGCGCGCGGGCGCCCCGCCCGGACAACACGAAAGGCAGCATGCCCAGCTCGGCCAGGGCCGGCGAGACGACCAGTTCTTCGGAGGGCGGAGCCTGTTCCAGGATGACGTGCGCGTTCGTTCCGCTGATCCCGAACGACGAAACGCCGGCCCGACGCGGCCGACCGGTGCTCGGCCATGCCCGCGTCTCGTTCAGCAACGTGACCGCTCCGGACGACCAGTCGACCTTCGGTGTCGGTTGCTCTGCACCGAGCGTCCTCGGCAGCACGCCATGCCGCAGCGCCATCACCATCTTGATCACACCGGCAACCCCGGCGGCGGCCTGCGCGTGGCCGATGTTGGACTTCAGCGAACCCAGCCACAGCGGCGCATCAACCTCCCGGTCCCTGCCGTAGGTCGCCAGCAGCGCCTGCGCCTCGATGGGGTCACCGAGCTCGGTGCCGGTGCCGTGTCCCTCCACGGCGTCCACCTCGGACGGCCGCAGGCCGGCGTTGGCCAGTGCGCCCTGGATGACTCGCTGTTGGGACGGGCCATTCGGCGCGGTCAGCCCGTTGGACGCGCCGTCCTGGTTCACCGCCGAACCCCGCACCACGGCCAGCACCTTGTGACCGTTGCGCTGAGCGTCGGACAACCGTTCCAACACCAGCAGTCCCACGCCCTCGGCCCAACCGGTGCCGTCCGCGCCAGCCCCGAACGCCCGACAACGTCCGTCGACCGAAAGGCCGCGCTGGCGGGAGAACTCCTGGAACACCACCGGGGTGGACATCACCGCGACACCACCGGCCAGCGCCAGCGTGCATTCCCCATTGCGCAGTGCCTGCGCGGCCAGGTGCATCGCCACCAGCGACGACGAGCACGCCGTGTCCACGGTGACCGCTGGACCTTCCAGGCCGAACTCGTAGGAGATTCGGCCGGAGGCGACGCTGCCGGCGATGCCGGTGAGCAGGTGCCCTTCCAGCCCGCTCGCTCCTCGGGACAGCAGGGTGGCGTAGTCGTGCCCGGCAACGCCGGCGAAAACGCCGGTCGGGCTGCCGCGCAGCGAGTCGGCATTGATCCCGGCTCGCTCGAACGCCTCCCACGCGACCTCCAGCAGCAACCGCTGCTGCGGATCCATCGCCGTCGCCTCGCGCGGGGAGATCCCGAAGAAGCTGGCATCGAAATCGACGGCTGTTTCGAGGAATCCGCCGCCCCTGGCGTAGGTGGTGCCGGACCGGTCGGGGTCGGGATCGAAGAGGCCGGCAAGGTCCCAACCCCGGTCCGTGGGGAACTCCCCAATGCCGTCCTGGCCCTCGAGGACCAGCTCCCACAGGTCCTCCGGCGAGCGCACCCCACCCGGATAACGGCAGGCCAGTCCGACGATGACGATCGGGTCGGTGGTGACAGCAGCGGCGGCGGCGTCGGTGGCAACGGACCGGACCGGAGCCACCTCGGATCCGTTCACCTCGGCGAGGATGTGGCCGACCAGTGCCGTCACGGTGGGGTAGTCGAACACCAGGGTGGCCGGCAGGTGCAGGCCGGTGTGCGGGGCGAGCCGATTGCGCAGCTCGACCGCAGCCAGCGAGTCGAACCCGAGATCCTTGAACGCACGTTCCGCGCCGATCGCGGCCACCGTGGTGTGTCCCAGTACAGCAGCGGTCTGGCTAGCGACCAGATCGAGCACGGCCCGTTCCCGTGTATCCACGGGCTGAGCGAGCAGCTGCCGCGCCCACTCCCCCGTGTCCGACGTGCTGGCTTTGGCCCGCCGCCGAGCCGGGCCACGCAGGAGGCCCCTCAGCAGAGGCGGCACCGGCCCGCTCGACGCGGCGAGGTCCAGTCGGATCGGCACGACCACACCCACGCCGGTGTCGCGGGCGGCGTCGAACAGCCTCAGTGCCTGCTCAGTGGGCAAGGGCAGCACACCACCCCTCGCCATCCGCGCGCGGTCGCTGTCTCGCAGCTCGCCGGTGTTACCAGAAGCCGTCTCCCATAGGCCCCAGGCCAGCGACACACCGGCCAGCCCGGCGGCCCGCCGGTGCCGGACGAGGGCATCCAGGAAGGCGTTGCCGGCGGCGTAGTTGGCCTGGCCGGCCGCGCCGAACGTGCCGACCGCCGAAGAGAAGACCACGAACTCGGCCAGGTCGAACTCGCGGGTGAGCTCGTGCAGGTACCAGGCGCCGTCCACCTTGGGCCGCAGCACCTCGGCGACCCGTTCCGGCGTGAGCGAGTCGAGCACGCCGTCGTGAGTGATTCCTGCGGTGTGCACCACGGCGGTCAGCTGAGCCTCAGCCGGGACCGACTCGATGACCGCCGCCAGCGCAGCCCGGTCTGCAACGTCACAGGCCACGGTGTGCACAGTGGCCCCGAGCTCGGTCAACTCGGCGGAGAGGTCGGCCGCGCCAGGTGCCTCAGTGCCTCGGCGGCTCAGCAGCAGCAGCCGCCGCGCCCCGTGCTCGGTTACCAGATGACGTGCCACCAGGCCACCCAGCGCACCGGAAGCGCCGGTGATCAGCACGGTGCCCTCGGCGGAAGCGGCGCGCGGCACGGTGAATACGTTCTTGCCGATGTGCCGAGCCTGGCTGACGAATCGGAACGCTTCCGGCGCGCGCCGTACGTCCCAGCTGGTGATCGGCGGCTTGGTCAGCACGCCCCGCTCGAACAGGCCGATGACCTCGCGGAGCATCTGCCCGATCCGGTCTGGTTCGACGTTGGCGATGTCGAACACCTGGTAGTCGACTCCGGGACGGACGGCCGCGACGTCCGCCTCGGCCCGGATATCGGTCTTGCCCATCTCGATGAAACGGCCGCCGTCAGCGGTGAGCTGTAGTGAGGCATCCACGAACTCGCGGGCCAGCGAGTCGAGCACAACGTCAACGCCTCGGCCGCCGGTTGTAGCCCGGAACTTCTCCTCGAACTCGAGCGTGCGGGACGAGGCAATGTGGTCGTCGGACACCCCGAGCGCGCGCACCGTGTCCCACTTGCGCTCGCTGGCGGTGGCGTAGACCTCGGCCCCGAGGTGGCGGGCCAGCTGCACGGCGGCCATACCGACACCGCCGGCGGCGGCATGGATCAGCACGGACTCACCTGAGCGCAGAGCGGCGAGCTCGACCAGACCGTGGTAGGCGGTGACGTAGGCGATCGGGACCGAGGCCGCCTGCACGTCCGACCAACTGGGCGGGATGGGCACGACCATCCGGTGGTCGGTGACCGAAGTCGGGCCGAACGCGCCGAAGAAGAATCCCATCACTCGGTCGCCGACCGCGACGCCGGTGACGCCCGGTCCGGACTCCACCACCACCCCCGCAGCCTCGCCGCCCATCACGTCCACGCCGGGCACCAGGTTCAGCCCGATCAGCACGTCCCGAAAGTTGAGGCCGGCGGCTCGCACGGACACTCGGATCTGCCCGTGGGTCAGCGGCGCGGCCCCCTCCGGTGAGTCGGTGAGTACCAGACCATCGAGCGTGCCACCGGTGCCGCCGGCCAGTCGCCAGGTGGGCACGTCGGCCGGCACACACAGCGAGCTCGTCGGTCGGATCCGCACCAGGCGGGGTGAGCGGACGGTATTGACCCGTATCGCGAACTCGTCCTCTCCGGTGGCCAGCGCCCCGTTGAGCACAGCGGCGTCAGCGGTGCCGTCGGTGTCGATGAGCACGACGCGCCCGGGGTGCTCCGCCCTGGCGGAGCGCAGCAGGCCCCAGGCGGCAGCCCCAGCCAGGTCAGACACCGTCTCGCCCTCGTGGGAGGCGACCGCGTTGCCGGTGCAAACCACCAGCCGCGT
This sequence comes from Pseudonocardia sp., assembly GCA_036500625.1. Classification (GTDB taxonomy): domain Bacteria; phylum Actinomycetota; class Actinomycetes; order Mycobacteriales; family Pseudonocardiaceae; genus Pseudonocardia. Next base: position 17,642 of record DASYBQ010000167.1, read on the forward strand.
GCGGTTGAACCGCTGGTCACCGGACCAGCCCTGGATCAGTTCCAGCGCGTCCACGGCGGCGCTGTGCACGCCCTCCACGGTGTCCGGTCCGACGTCCCGGCTGGGCAGCATGACCACGAGCACGTCCGGCACGGCAGCGCCGGCGCTGACGGCGCCACCGAGCGCGGCCAGGTCCGGGTACCGCGTTTCGAGGCCGGGGACGGCGCCGAGGGCGACCCAGTTTCCGGTCGGGTCGACGGGGGCGATCTCGTGCTCGATCCACTCGAGCTCGTACAGCTCGTTGTCCGGGCCGGAGCCGGCGGCGTCGAGTTGCTCGGCCGATACCGGGCGCAGCGCCAGCTCCCGGACCGTCAGCACCGTAGAGCCCGTCGGGTCCGAGGCCACCAGTGACACCGCGTCGGGGCCCGCCGGGGAGAGTCGCACCCGCAGGGCATGCGCGCCGGCGACGTTCAGCCGGACACCGGTCCAGGCGAAGGGCACCGCGCCCCCGGTGATGTCGGTGACAGAGATGGCGTGCAGCGCGGCGTCCAGCAGGGCGGGGTGCAGGCCGAACCCGTCGGCCTGTACTCCGTCGGGTAGGGCGACCTCGGCGAACACGTCGGCGCCGCGCTTCCAGACTGCACGGAGGCCCTGGAAGACCGGCCCGTACTCGATACCGGCTGCGGCGAAGTCCCGGTAGACGCCATCGATGTCCACCGGTTCGGCGCCGGTCGGCGGCCACTGCGCCAACTCGGTGTCGTCGGGCAGGGTGTCGGTGGCCGGAGCGACGGTGCCGCTCGCGCGTCGGGTCCATCCGCTGTCGGCGTCGGCCCGCGAGGACAAGATGACGGTGTGGCGACCCCGCTCGTCCGGCGTGTACACCATGATCTGCACCGCGACCGCGCCCCGCTCAGGCAGTACCAGCGGCGCTTCGATGGTGAGCTCGTCGAGCCGGCCGCAGCCCACCTGGTCGGCGGCCCGGACGGCCAGCTCGACGAACGCGGCCCCGGGCAGCACCGGTCGGCCGAGCAACGCGTGGTCGGCCAGCCAGGCGTGCGCGGTGAGGGAGAGCCGGCCGGAGAACAGGAACCCACCGTCGTCGGCCAACTCGACCCCGGCCCCGAGCAGCGGATGGTCCACAGGTTCCAGCCCGACCGCGCCGAGGTCGGTGCCGAGGAACGACGAGCTGTCCAGCCAGAAGTGTTGGTGCTGGAACGCGTAGGTGGGCAGCTCGGTGCGTTGGGCGCCGGTCCCCGCGAACAGCGTCGGCCAATCCACTGCGACGCCGGCCGCGAACAACGCCCCCAAACCGGCCAGCGCGGTCTCTACCTCGCCGTGGTCGCGCCGCAAGCTCGGTACCGCGACGACGTCCTCGCCATCCAGACATTCCCGGACCAGACCCGTCAGTACCGCGTCCGGGCCCAACTCCAGGAACCGAGTGGCGCCCTTCCCGTGCAGCCCCGTAACCGTATCGGCGAATCGCACAGCATCCCGTACGTGCCGTACCCAGTATTCCGGGTCCGTCACCATGTCACCGGCCATCGCGATTCGCGGCGACCGAAACGTCAAACCGTGGACCACCGTGCGGAACTCGTCCAGCATCGGTTCCATCAGCAGTGAGTGGAATGCGTGGCTGACCGCCAGTTTCTTCGTCCGGTGACCCCGCTCGGTCAGCAGGTGCACGACCCGGTCAACAGCGGATTCCGCGCCGGAGATCACCACCGACCCTGGGCTGTTGACCGCCGCGATCGACACCGGAGGACCGCACTCGGCCACCAGGGGCGCCACCACGTCCTCCCCTGCGGCAACCGACACCATCACCCCGCCGGGGGCAAGGTTCTGCATCAACCGGCCCCGCACCGAGACCAGCGTGCACGCGTCGGCCAGCGACAGCACGCCAGCGACACACGCCGCCGCGATCTCGCCAACCGAATGCCCGGCCACGAAGTCGGGGCCAACGCCCCACGACTCGAACAGCCGGAACAGCGCCACCTCGACGGCGAACAGCGCCGGCTGAGCGAACTCTGTGGCACGCAGTCGGTCGTCGTCGTCGAAAACCGCCTCGCGCACTGCCGGGTCCAACAACCCGCACACCTCGTCGAAAGCCGCCCCGAACACCGGGAACCGCCGGTACAACTCGCGGCCCATCCCTACCCGCGCTGCGCCCTGACCAGTGAACACCACGGCCAGGCGTCCCCGACCGACCACACCGGCCCCGATCCCGATCCCGATCCCGCCCTGGGCAAGCACCGCCAGCCGGTCGAGCAGCTGGTCCCGGCCCGAAGCGACCACCACCGCACGGTGATCATGTGCGACCCGGTCGGTCACCAACGAGTGCGCAACGTCCAGCAACGCAAGCTCTTCGCCCGAGCCGGCCCGGTCCTCGACGTGCGACCGCAGCCGGACGGCCTGACCACGCAACGCCTCCGGCCCGCGAGCCGACAATACGAACGGCAACGTCGGCAGGGTCACCGTGGCCGCCGGCGGCTCGCCCGGTTCAGCGTCCGGCGTCAGCACCTCGGCCGGTGTCTCTTCGATGATCACGTGCGCGTTGGTCCCGCTGAAGCCGAAGGACGACACCGCAGCGCGACGCGGGTAGTCTGCGGCCGGCCACGGACGGGGCTCGGTGAGCAGTCGCACGGTGCCCGAGGACCAGTCGACCTGCGGGCTCGGCTCCTGGGCGTGCAAGGTCTTGGGCAGCTGGCCGTTTCGAATGGCCATGACCATCTTGATGACCCCGGCGACGCCAGCGGCGGCCTGGGTGTGACCGATGTTCGACTTCACTGAGCCCAGCCACAGCGGCGACTCGGCCGACCGTTTCCGACCGTAGGTGGCGAGCAGCGCCTGTGCCTCGATCGGGTCGCCCAGCTTCGTACCGGTGCCGTGGCCTTCCACCACGTCGATCTGCTCGATCGGAACCCGGGCATCGGCCACCGCGTCTTTGATCACCCGTTGCTGTGAAGGACCGTTCGGCGCGGTAAGGCCGTTGGAAGCGCCATCCTGGTTGATCGCCGAACCCTTGATCACCGCGAGCACCGGATGACCGTTGCGTCTCGCCTCGGACAGCCGTTCGACCATGATCAGGCCCAGGCCTTCTGACCAGCCGGTGCCGTCGGCACCGGCCCCGAACGCCTTGCATCGGCCGTCCGGCGAGACGCCACGTTGGCGGCTGAAGTCGACCATGACCAGCGGGGAGCACATCGAGGCGACGCCGCCGACCAGAGCCAGTGAGCACTCCCGCTTGCGCACCGCCTGGACCGCCCAGTGCAGCGCCACCAGTGACGACGAGCAAGCGGTGTCCACCGTGACGGCGGGGCCCTCCAACCCGAAGATGTAGGAAACCCGGCCGGAGAGCACGCTCAGCGCATTGCCGACCAGCAGGTAGCCGTCGACATCACTCGGCGCGCCGACGGTGATCGGGACGTAGTCGTGGGTGTTGGAGCCGATGAACACCCCGCACCGGGTGCCCTTCAGCGCCTCAGGGTCGATTCCGGCCCGTTCGAACGTCTCCCAGGCCGCTTCCAGCACGATGCGCTGCTGGGGGTCCATGGCCAGCGCCTCGCGTGGGGAGATGCCGAAGAAAGCCGGGTCGAACTGGGCCAGGTTGTGCAGGAAACCGCCTTCTCGGGTGTAGGTCTTGCCCTGCTTGCCCGGCTCGGGATCATAGATCCCGTCCACGTCCCAGCCTCGGTCAGTGGGGAACTCGGTGATGCCGTCCGTGCCGGTCGCCACCAGCTGCCACAGTTCCTCCGGCGAGTTCACGTCGCCCGGATAACGGCAGGCCATCGACACGATCGCGATCGACTCGGTTTCGCGCGACTCCAGCTCGGCCACCCGCTGGCGAACCTGGTAGAGGTCGTTGGTGACCCATTTCAGGTACTCGCGGAGCTTCGTGTCCGTCTCCATGGTCACTTCTGGACTCCCGTCACGTGTTCACCCGTAGCCTCGGCGTATCCGGTCACTGGTTGGGACCGCCCAACCGCCGGTTGATGAAGTCGAACAATTCGTCGTCATCGGCCGCCGCGATGAGCTGGGCCTGCTCCGACTGGCTGCCCTGGTCGCCGAACTTCGCGGCCACATCCCGGACCCGCAGCAGCACCTGGTTCCGGGTCGCCTCGTCGGTACCGTCATCCGCCGCCACGGCTGAGAGCAGCTCCTCCAGCCGGTCCAGCTCGGCCAGCGCGGACTCGGCCGGGCCGGCGTCCGCTCCGAACAGCGCTTCGCGCAGGTAGTCGCGCAGCGCCAGCGAGGTCGGGTAGTCGAAGGTGAGTGTCGCCGGGAACGCCAGCCCGGTCTGCTCGGTGAGCCGGTTGCGCAGCTCGACCGCCGTCAGCGAGTCAAAACCCAGGTCGATGAACACCTTGTCGGGGGGCACCGCATCAGTCGAGCTGTGTCCGAGCGCCTCGGCCGCCTGCACCCGCACCAGGTCCAACAGGGCGGCGTCGCGTTCGTCGCCGGTCAACGCGGCCAACCGCCGTGTCAACGACCGGGGCTCGCCGGTGGAGTCGGCGAGCGAGTTGGCGGTGGGGTGTACCACGAACGCCGCCTGGTACTCGGGCAGGTCACGGATCACCGCGCACTTGACGGTGCCGGCGGTCGCCTTGATGAACTGAGCCCAGTCGACGTGCGTGATGGCGATGTAGGTGTCGTCCTGGTCCAGTGCCCGCCGCAGGCCGGTGAGGGACAAGTCGGGGTCCATCGGATGCAGGCCCCTTCGGGCTGCCCGGTCGGCCGCGCCGGTGTCGTCGGCCATGCCGCCGCCGCCCAGCAGGCCCCAACCGATCGTGGTGGCCGGCAACCCTCGCGCCCTTCGGTGGTCGGCAAGGGCGTTGAGGAAGGCGTTGCCGGCGGCGTAGTGCGACTGACCGGGTGAGCCGACCAGCCCGGCGGCCGAGGAGAACAACACGAACGCCGACAGATCCAGATCCTTGGCCAGCTCGTGCAAGTTCCAGGCCCCATCCACCTTCGGCCGCAGCACGTTGTCCAGCCGGTCGGCGGACAGCTCGGTGATAACGCCGTCATCAGCCACACCCGCGCTGTGGAACACCGAGGTCAACGGCATGTCCGAGGGAAGGGCCTCGAGCAGCGCCGCGACCTCGCGCCGGTCGGCGACGTCGCAGGCGGCAATGGTCACCGAGGCGCCGAGGGCGGTGAGCTCGGCCTCCAGCTCGGCGGCGGCCGGCGACTCGCGGCCCCGGCGGGAGGTGAGTACCAGGTGTTGCGCGCCGTTCTCGGCCAGCCAGCAGGCGGTGCGCGCGCCCAGACCGGTGAGGCCGCCGGTGACCAGCACGCTGCCCGCCGGCCGCCAGTCCCGGCTCGGCGGTTCGTTCGCGTCGGCGCGCACCAGCCGGCCGCACAGGATCGTGCCGTCCCGCAGCGCCGCCTGCTCGCCGGTGCCGCCGTCGGCCAGCAGCTGGATCAGCCCGGTTGCCGAGGCGTCGTCGGGGGTTGCCGGCAGGTCGACGAGACCGCCCCAACGCTGCGGGCGTTCCAGGGCGACGGTGCGTCCGAAGCCCCACACCAGTGCCTGGTCGGGGTGGTCGAGGCCGTCGCCGGGGCCGGTGCTGACCGCGCCCTGGGTGGCGCACCACAGCGGCGCGTCGATCTCGCGGTCCTCCAACGCCTGGACCAGGGTCACCGTGGCGGCGAGACCAACCGGCACGCCCGGATGTCCGGAGAGGCGGGACTCGTCCATGGCCAGCAGAGACAGCACGCCAGCGAGTGGCAGCTGACCGAGTTTCCCGGCCAGTGCGGCCCGGTCGAGCCGTTCCTCGCCGACTACCAGGCGACGCACCGAGGCCCCGGCGGCGGCCATCGCTGCCTCGACCGGTGCGACCCAGGATTCGTCCTGAAGGCCGGCCGGCAGCACCAGCAGCCAGGTTCCGGTGAGCGCGACGTCTGAAGGTGTGGTCGCGCGCCGCCAGCTCAGCCGGTACCGCCAGCTGTCCACCGTCGTCTTCTGGCGCTGGTCACGGCGCCATCGGGACAGCGCGGGCAGCAGGGCACCGAGGCCGTCCCGTTCCTCGGTGGCCAGTTCGGTTCTGAGCGCTTCGAGGTCACCGCGTTCGACCAGTGCCCAGAATCGGCTGTCCACCCCGTCGGGGTCAGCAGTCACCGTGGCTTCCGGAGTGTCCAGCCAGTAGCGGCGGCGTTGGAATGCATAGGTCGGGAGTGGAGCGTGTCGGGCGCCGGTTCCGGTGAGAAGGGCCGTCCAGTTGACCTCCACTCCGGCGGTGAACAGGGTGCCCAGTCCGGTGAGGACCGACTCGGTTTCGTTGTGGCCCCGGCGGAGGCTGGGTACGGCGACGATGTCGGGACCATTCAGGCATTCCCGTACCAGGCCGGTCAGGATCGCGTCCGGACCCAGCTCCAGAAAGCGGGTCGCCCCCTTGTCGTGCAGCGCGGAAACCATGTCGGCGAACCGCACCACGTCTCGTACGTGCCGTACCCAATATTCCGGGGTAGCGACCTCGTTGTCGGTCATGGCGATCTGTGGTGGCCGGAAGGTCAGGCTTTCGACCGTGCTGCGGAACTCGTCGAGCATCGGTTCCATGAGTGGTGAGTGGAACGCGTGGCTGACGGTGAGTCTCTTCGTGCGGTATCCGCCTTCGGCGAGGCGTTGCCCAATGTCGGTGACGGCGGACTCGGCGCCGGAGATGACCACGGACTCCGGGGTGTTGACGGCGGCGATCGACACCGGGCCCTCGCTGCGCGCGATGAGCGGGGCGACCACGTCTTCGCTGGCGGTGACCGACACCATGGCCCCCCCGGGCGCGAGCCGCTGCATCAGCCGGGCCCGCTCGGTCACCAACACGCACGCATCGGTCAGGGACAACACGCCGGACACATGGGCGGCGGCGATCTCGCCGATGGAGTGGCCGGTGACGAAGTCGGGCTGGATGCCCCAGGACTCGAACAGCCGGAACAGGGCCACCTCGATCGCGAACAGTGCGGGTTGGGTGAACTCGGTGGTATCCAGCCGGGCGGCGTTGTCCTCGGAGATGGCGTCCGCGAAAATGGCGTCCCGCACCGAGGGCTCCAGCGACGTGCAGACCTGGTCGAACGCGGCCGCGAAGACCGGGAACCGCTGGTAGAGCTCACGGCCCATGCCGACTCGTTGGGATCCCTGCCCGGTGAACACCACCGCTAGCGCGCCCCGGCCGGCCACACCCGCTGCCGCCACGCCGGTTGCGGCGGTTCCGTCAGCGAGTGCCGCGAGCCGATCCACCAGCTGTTCCCGGTCGCCGGCGAACACCACCGCCCGGTGGTCATGAGTCGCTCGGTCGATCACCAGCGAGTGCGCGACGTCCGCCAACGCCAGTTCCGCTCGCTCGCTCAGATGGGAGTGCAGGCGAGCGGCCTGGACCCGCAGTGCCGCCGGTCCGCGAGCCGACAACACGAACGGCTGCACCGGCATGGTCACCGGGGCCGTGTTCGGACCCCGTGCTTCGGGCGGTGTCGCGGGCTCATTCGGCGGTTGTTCCAGAATGATATGTGCGTTGGTTCCGCTAATGCCGAAGGAGGACACGGCGGCTCGGCGGGGCCGGCCGTGGTCGGGCCAGTCCCGGGGTTGGCTCAACAGCGCCACCTCGCCGGACGACCAGTCGACCTCGGGTGAGGGGTTTTCGGCGTGGAGGGTCTTGGGCAGCAGGCCGCGCCGGATTGCCATGATCATTTTGATGGTTCCGGCGACGCCTGCGGCGGCTTGGGTATGTCCGATGTTGGATTTGATGGATCCGAGCCAAAGCGGGGAATCAGGGGCGTGTGCACGCCCGTAGGTGGCCAACAAGGCCTGCGCCTCGATGGGGTCGCCGAGTCGAGTTCCGGTGCCGTGCGCCTCGACGGCGTCGACCTCGCTGGCGGACAGTCCGGCGTTGGCCAGTGCTCGGCGGATGACCCGCTGCTGCGAAGGGCCGTTGGGGGCGGTGAGGCCGTTGGAGGCGCCGTCCTGGTTGACCGCTGAGCCGGCCAGGACCGCTAGAACGCGGTGGTGGTTGCGGCGGGCGTCGGAGAGTCGTTCAAGTACGAGCAGGCCCACACCCTCCGACCAGCCAGTGCCGTCCGCGCCGGCGCCGAACGCCCGACACCGACCGTCCGGGGACAGACCTCGCTGCCGCGCGAACTCTACGTAGACGCCGGGGGTGGCCACGGCGGCGACCCCGCCGGCCAGCACCAGCGAGCATTCGCCCGACCGCAGCGCCTGCGCCGCCAGGTGCATGGCTACCAGCGACGAGGAACACGCCGTGTCGATGGAGACCGAAGGCCCCTCGAATCCGAACTCATAGGACAGCCGACCGGAGATGATGCTGGCCGCGTTGCCGGTCAGCACCCGGCCGCTGAAATCGCGCGAGTCGCGGGCCAGCAGGGTGGGGTAGTCGGTTCCGTTGGCGCCGACGAAGACGCCGGTCGGGCCGCCACGCAGTGTGGTGGGGTCGATGCCGGCGTTCTCGAGGGACTCCCAGGCCGTTTCCAGCAGCAGTCGCTGCTGCGGGTCGATGGCGATGGCCTCGCGCGGCGAGATGCCGAAGAAATCGGAGTCGAAGTCGGCCAGGTTGTCCAGGAACCCGCCACCCCGAGCGTAGGTGGTGCCGGCGTGTTCGGGGTCCGGATGGTAGAAGCCGGCAAGGTCCCAGCCCCGGTCGGTCGGGAAACCGGTGATCGCGTCCCGGCCGTCGGCCACCAGGTTCCACAGCTCGTCCGGCGAGCTCACCCTGCCAGGGAATCGGCAGGCCATGCCGACGACCACGATCGGGTCGCCGCCGGTCGCGGTGCCGATCTCGACCGGGCGATGATCGGTGGTGCCGACCTCGTCGCCGACCAGTTCGGCCCGGACGAGCTCGACCAGCACCTCGGGGGTGGGGTAGTCGAACACCAGAGTGGCCGGTAGCCGAAGCCCGGTGGCGGTGCTGAGCCGGTTGCGCAGCTCGACCGCGGTCAGCGAGTCGAACCCGAGGTCGCTGAAGGCACGAGTGGCGTCGATGGCGGCACCGCTCGGATAGCCGAGTACGGCGGCGACCTCCTCGCGCACCAGCTCGCCGATGACCTTCGACTGATCGGCGACGGTCAAGCCGGCGAGTCGCACGGCGTCCGGGCCAGCGACCGAGGACCGCACCGCTCGCCGAGCCGGGCGCCGCACCAAGCCGCGCAACAGACCCGGCACGGTGTCCGAGGACCGCAGACCGGCCAGATCGAAGCGAGCGGCCACCACGTTCGGACGGGCCAGGCCGCTTGCCTCGGCGAACAGCTCCAGGCCCCGGTTGACGTTCATCGGCAACATCCCGCCGCGCGACAGCCGAGCCAGATCGGTGTCGCTGAGGTGTCCGGTCATGCCGCTGGTCTGGGCCCACCAGCCCCAGGCGATCGATACCGAGGGGAGGCCTCGGCGGTGTCGGTGGACAGCCAGCGCGTCGAGGAACGCGTTGGCGGCGGCGTAGTTGGCCTGTCCGGGCGAGCCGAAGACTGAGGCGGCCGAGGAGAACGTCACGAACGCGGAGAGGTTCATGTCTCGGGTCAGCTCGTGCAGGTGCCATGCGCCGTCGACCTTGGGGGCCAGTACCGCGTCGACCCGCTCGGCGGTCAAGGACTTGAGTACGCCGTCGTCCAGCACGCCGGCGCAGTGCACGATGCCGGTGAGGGGGAACTCGGGAGCCACCGATTCCAGCAGCGCCGAGACCTCGCCGGCGGCGGCGATGTCGCAGGTGGCGACGCCTACGGTGGCACCGAGTTCGGTGAGCTCGGCGGCGAGTCGGGCGGTTTGTGGTGCGGTGTCGCCCTGTCGAGAGGTCAGGAGCAGGTGTCCGACCCCGTGGTCGGTGACGAGGTGTCGGGCTACCAGGCCGGCCAGTACGCCTGAGGCGCCGGTGATCAGCACGGTGCCGGTGCCCCACGAGGTCGTCGCGTCGAGCTCGGTGGTGGCGACTCGGCTCAGTCGGGGTGCCCAGAGTGCGCCGTCGCGCAATGCGACCTCCGGTTCGTCCAGTTCGGCGGCTGCGTGTAGGGCGGCGGGAGTGGGTTCGTCGGGGTAACAGTCGATCACGACGAGACGGTCGGGGTTCTCGGACTGGGCCGATCGCAGCAGGCCACGTACCGCCGCGCCGGTCAGGCTGCCGGTCGTGACCACTACCAGCCGGGACAGCTCCCACCGGGGGTCGGCCAGCCAGGCCTGCACCGCCCGCAACACCCCGTTCACCGCCGCATGCACGTCGGCGGCGACATCGGTCCCCTCGCTGGGCACCGACAACGCCACGACGGCCGGCACCTCGGCTGCGCCGTCCAGCCAGGGCACCAGCTCGGCAAGGCTGTCCGGGCCATCCAGCACGGTGACCTCGGGACGGGTCGCGGTGTCATCGACTCGGGCGCACTCGACCCAGCTCACCTCGAACAGCGAGTCGTGGCGGGAGGCGGCGGTTTCCCGCAGTTGTTCGGCGGACACCGGGCGGGACGCGAGCGCCGCCACGCTGAACACCGGCGCGCCAGTGTGGTCGAAGGCGTCCAGGGCGACCGTGTCGGTGGCCACCGGCCGAATCCGGATACGCAGCGCGGCGGCGCCGGAGGCGAACAGCCGCACCCCGGACCAGGAGAACGGCACCAGGCCGCGAGGGGTCTCGGCCGTGAGGGCTCGAAGCACCCCGCAGTGCAGGCCGGCGTCCAGCAACGCCGGGTGCAGGCCGAAGCGCTCGGCGTCGGCCCCGTCCTCGGGCAGCGCGACCTCGCCGTAGAGCTCCTCGCCGCGCCGCCAGCAGGCGATGAGGCACTGGAACGTCGGCCCGTAGTCGTGGCCGGCCTCGGCGAACAGGTCGTAGGCGCCGCTCACGTCGACCGCTTCGGCACCGTTCGGCGGCCATTCGACGAGCGGGTCGGGGCCCTGAACGGCATCGGGGACGGCGGACACCGTTCCGGTTACGTGCCGAGTCCACGGCGTGTCCTCGGCTTCACTGTCCGGGCGGGCGGAGATCGTGATCCTCCGGCGGCCCCGTGCATCCGCCGCCTCGACCAGGATCTGCAGCGCCACCCCGCCCCGGCTGGGGAGCAGGAGCGGGGACTCGATCGTCAGCTCGTCGACAAGTCCGCAACCGACCTGGTCGGCGGCCCGGATGGCGAGGTCCACGAACGCGGTGCCGGGCAACAGAGCCTGCTCGAACAGCACGTGCTCGCGCAGCCATGGTTGGGCATCCGCCGCCAGTCGGCCGGTGAGCAGCACCGCCTCGCCACCTGCTAGCTCCACACCGGCCAGCAACAGCGGGTGGTCGAGCGGATCGAGGCCGACCGCATAGAGGTTGGTGACCGATGCGGGGGTGTCGAGCCAGTAACGCTGGTGTTGGAACGCATAGGTGGGAAGTGGGGCATGTCGGGCGCCAGCTCCGGTGAGCACGTTCGGCCATTCGACCTCCACGCCGGCCGCAAACAGGGCGCCCAGTCCGGTGAGTGCCGATTCGGCTTCGTCGTGGTCCCGACGCAGGCTGGCTACCGCGATGATGCCCTTGTTGTCGAGGCATTCGCGGATCAGGCCGGTCAGGGTCGCGTCGGGGCCGAGTTCGAGGAATCGGCTGACGCCGTCGGCGTGCAGTTCGGACACCATGTCGGCAAACCGCACCGTGTCTCGCACATGCCGCACCCAGTACTCCGGATCCGCCACACCGTCGTTGTTGACCATCGGAATGCGCGGCGGCTGGAAGGTCAGGTTTCGGGCCAGGGCGCGGAACTCGTCGAGCATGGGGTCCATCAGCGGCGAGTGGAAAGCATGGCTCACGACAAGCTTCTTCGTGCGATACCCGTCTTCGGCAAGGCGTTCGGCAATCCGCGTGACGGCCGCTTCGGCACCGGAGATCACCACCGAACCGGGAGTGTTGACCGCCGCGATCGACACGCACTCGGCGTGCTCGACGACCAGCGCCGCGACGACGTCCTCACCAGCGGCGACGGAGACCATTACGCCACCCGAGGCGAGCTGCCCCATCAGCCGGCCGCGCGCCGACACCAATACACACGCATCCGCCAGCGACAACACACCGGAGACGTGCGCGGCTGTTATCTCACCGACGGAGTGGCCAGTGACGAAACTCGGCTGAACACCCCAGGACTCAAACAGGCGGAACAGCGCAACCTCAATGGCGAACAACGCCGGCTGAGCAAACTCCGTGGAGTCCAACCGGTTATCGCCGGGATCGAAGATAGCGCCTCGGACAGCGGGATCCAACAGCTCGCAGACCTGATCGAAAGCGGCCGCGAAAATTGTGAACCGCTGGTAAAGCTCCCGACCCATACCCATCCGTTGCGAGCCCTGGCCGGTGAACACCACCGCCAGATGACCCCGGCCCGCCACACCAGAGACTAACCCGCCCCCGGTTGCACCTTCCGCGAATACCGCTAGCCGATCCAGAAACTGGTCGCGGCCCGAGGCCAAAACCACGGCACGGTGATCGTGCGTGGCCCGGTCAGCCACCAGCGAGTGCGCCACGTCGACCAACGCGACCTCTGGTAGGTCGCTCAGGTATGAGCGCAGCCGATCAGCCTGCCCCCGCAGCGCCGCCGGCCCGCGAGCCGACAGCACAAACGGCAACACCGGCCGGCTCACCGTTAATGCCGAAACCTCATCAGGTGACGGGGTCGGTGTGCAGAGCTCGCTCGGTGGCTGTTGCAGGATGAGGTGCGCGTTGGTCCCGCTGATGCCGAACGACGACACGCCCGCACGCCGAGGCCGACCACGATCAGACCACTCCCGAGGCTGGTCCAACAACGCCACCGCGCCGGACGACCAATCCACCTCTGGCGAAGGGGTCTCCGCGAACAGCGTCTTCGGCAATGTCCCGTGCCGCATCGCCATGATCATTTTAATGGCACCGGCAATACCCGCCGCCGCCTGCGCGTGACCGATGTTCGACTTGATCGACCCCAGCCACAGCGGCGCATCCTCGGTGTGTTCCTGCCCGTAGGTCGCCAACAACGCCTGTGCCTCGATCGGGTCACCGAGCCGAGTACCCGTCCCGTGTCCCTCGACGGCGTCCACATCAGCGGCCGACAATCCGGCGTTGGCGAGTGCTTGGCGAATGACCCGCTGCTGAGAAGGACCGTTCGGCGCGGTCAGCCCGTTCGACGCACCGTCCTGGTTCACCGCTGAGCCGGCCACAACGGCCAGCACGCGGTGCCCGTTGTGCCGGGCGTCCGACAGCCGTTCCAACACCACCAGGCCCACGCCTTCGGACCAGCCGGTGCCGTCCGCGCCGGCACCAAACGCCCGGCACCGGCCATCCGGGGCGGCCGCGCGTTGCCGGCTGTACTCCACGTACAGCTCGGGCGTGGCCATCACCGTCACGCCGCCGGCCAGCACCAGCGAGCACTCGCCCGACCGCAGCGCCTGTGCCGCCAGATGCAGCGAGACCAGCGACGACGAACACGCCGTGTCCACCGTCACCGCTGGCCCCTCGAAACCGAACTCGTAGGACAGCCGCCCCGAAGCGATGCTGCCGGCGCTGCCGTTGGCCAGGTAACCCTCGAACTCCTCGGGCTTGGTGTGTAGGCGCGAGTAGTAGTCGTGATACATCAGCCCGACAAAGACGCCGGTCGGCCCACCGCGCAGGCCGGCGGGGTCGATGCCGGCGTTCTCGAAGGACTCCCAGGCCGTTTCCAGCAACAACCGCTGTTGCGGATCGATGGTGATCGCCTCGCGCGGCGAGATACCCCAGAACTCGGGGTCGAACTGGTCGGCGTCGTGCAGGAAGCCCCCCTCTCGGGTGTAGGTAGTGCCGAAGTGGTCAGGGTCCGGGTGATAGAGCTCGTCCAGGTTCCACCCACGGTTCGTAGGGAACCCGCCGATCACGTCGCGGCCCTCCGCCACCACCTTCCACAGCTCGTCCGGCGAGGACACCCCGCCGGGGAACCGGCAGGCCATGCCCACGATCACGATCGGGTCGTCGCCGGTCACAACGGCGCCGGCCACAGCGGGGCGGCTCGGCGCAGCCGAGTCGCCGCCGACCGCACCACGCACGAAGTCGATCATGAAGGCGGGCGTGGGGTAGTCGAAGACCAGGGTTGCTGGCAAGCGCAGCCCGGTGGCCGTGTTGAGCCGGTTGCGCAGTTCCACCGCCGTCAGCGAGTCAAACCCGAGCGAGGCGAAGGGCTGCTCGTCGTCGATGGCGTCGCTCGATGCGTAACCGAGCACAGCCGCAATCTGGGTGTGCACCAGGTCAGCGACCGCTTGGTCTCGTTCGCTCGGTGCCAGCGCAGCCAGGCCGACGGTGGATGCGGTGCCCGACAGTAGGGGCTCGACGACCCGCCGCGCCGGGCGCCGCACCAGCCCGCGCAGCAGTCTCGGCACCGTGTCCGATGCGCGCAGACCGACCAGGTCGAATGGCGCGGCGACCACGGGGCCCTCGAGTCGGGTGGCCGCGTCGAACAGGGCCAGGCCGAGGTCGTTGTCCAGTGCGAGCATGCCGGTGCGGGCCATGCGGGCCCGGTCGAGCGCGCCGAGATGTTCGGTCATCCCGGTCGCCTTGGCCCACCAACCCCACGCGATCGACACCGCCGGCAGACCCAACTCGCGCCGATACACAGCCAACGCATCCACAAATGCATTCGCTGCCGCATAATTTGCCTGCCCAGCTGAACCAAAAACCGATGCAGCCGATGAAAAAACCACAAAAGCCGACAGTCCCGAATCCCGCGTCAATTCATGCAAATGCCAGGCACCATCCACCTTCGGCCGCAAAACTGCATCCACTCGATCAGCCGTCAGCGAACCCAGAACTCCGTCGTCCAACACACCCGCACAATGCACAACACCCCTCAACGGAAACTCCGCCGGCACCGAACCCAACAACGTCGACACCTCACTACGAACAGCCACATCACACGCAGCCACCCGCACCGAAGCACCCAACCCCGTCAGCTCTGCGGCTAACCCCCTCAGGCCCGGCGCACTATCACCCCGCCGAGAAACCAACAACAACCGCCGCGCACCGCACTCGGCCACCAAATGCCGAGCCACCAACCCCGCCAAGACCCCCGACGCCCCGGTCACCAACACCGTCCCCTCACCCCAGGGACCGGCACCGTCCGAGACCACATCGGAGCCCCGAGCCGTCGGGGTCGCCTCGGCGGTGGGACGTGCGTCGTCGATTTCCCGGGAATCGGCCGGGGTGGCTCGGGGGGCCGCGACCCGAACGAGCCGAGGCGCGAACAGGACGTCGTCCCGAACTGACACCTCCGGCTCGCCCGAGTTCAGCGCCGCCACCGCCGTCGAGGCCGGCGCACCCTCAGCGAGCTCCACCAAGACGAAACGACCCGGGTTCTCCGACTGCGCCGAACGCACCAGACCACGCACGGCCGCACCGGCCAGGCCACCGGCCGTGACCACCACCAGCAGGGTCAGCTCCCACCGAGAGTCGGCCAACCACGCCTGCAGTATCCCCAAGACACCGTGCACGGCGTTGTGCACGGCCTCGGCCACCGGTTCCCCGACCACGGGCTCCTCGGGCGACGACATGGCCAGCACCACCACCTCGGGCGCAGGCGCGCCACCGTCAACCGAGGCAGTGAGACCGGCGAGGTCGGGCACAACCACCGCGCCGGGGACATCCCACTCTCCTGCCGGCGCCAGCACCGCGCAGCCCGCAGGCAGTGCGCCTCCTGCCGTGTCGCCAACCGCCCCGCACTGCACCCAGTCCACCTCGAAGAGGGCATCCCGGTACACCGAGGCCCGCCACTTCGCGTCGAGGCCTTGCAGCTGCTCCACGGACACCGTGCGGGAGACCAGCGAGTCCACCCGCAGCACCGGTCGGCCCGTCGGGTCGAACGCGTCGACCGAAACCGAGGACGGCCCGGCTGGGGAGAAGACCAGACGCAGTGCGCGGGCACCGGCGGCGAAAAGCCGCACCCCGGACCACAGGAACGGCATCTGCGCGGTGCTGCCAGCGGTGTCGAGCTGGGCTGAGGCGAGGCTGTGCTGGCCGGCGTCCAGCAGCGCCGGGTGTAGCCCGAACCGGGACGCGTTCTCGGCGGCCTCCTCCGGCAGTTCCGCCTCGGCGAAGACCTGCTCGCCCCGGCGCCAGGCGCGCCGCAGCCCCCGGAACGCGGGGCCGTAGCCGTAGCCGAGCGCGGCGAGCTGCTGGTAAGTGCCAGCCACATCCAGCTCGGTCGCCCCCTGCGGCGGCCAGGCCGCGTTCTGGGGCCAGACCTCCGGTTCCGGGTCGTCACCGGCCATCGCAGTCGCATGGGCGTGCCGCGTCCACGGTTCGTCTACGGCGTCCGCCGGCCGGGAGTGCACGCCGAGCGGGCGGCGCCCCTCACTGTCCGGCGCGCCCAACGTCACCTGCATCAGCAAGTCGCCCTGGTCCGGCAGCATCAGCGGCGCCTCGATGGTCAGCTCCTCCAATCGCCCGCAGCCCACCTGGTCGGCCGCGCGGATCGCCAGTTCGAGGAAGGCCGTTCCCGGCACCAGCGGCCGGTCGAACAGGGCGTGGTCGGCCAGCCAGGCGTGGCTGCGCAGCGAGAGCCGGCCGGTGAAGAGAAAGCCGTCCTCGCCGGCCAGGGCCACACCGGCGCCCAGTAGCGGATGGTCTACCGAGTCAAGGCCGATCGAGGCCAGGTCCCCGACGGCCGACGCGGCGACGGTCGGCCAGTACCGTTGCCGCTGGAAGGCGTAGGTGGGCAGGTCGACGCGCCGGGCACCGGAGCCGGCGAATACCTCGGACCAGCTGACGGTGAGCCCGGTCCGCCACGCCTCGGCTACCGAGCGCAGGAACTTCGCCGGGCCGCTGTCGTCGCGGCGGAGGGTTTCCAACACGGTCGCGTCGACGCCGCACTGCTCGGCGGTCTCCTGCAAGGAGGGGCCCAGTACCGGGTGCGGGCCGACCTCCAGCAGTACCCGGTGGCCGTCGTCCAGCAGCGCGACGGTGGTGTCGTGGAAGCGCACGGGCTGGATGAGGTTGGTGAACCAGTACCGGCCGTCCATCTCGGTGCCGTCCACCCGGCGCCCGAATGTCGTGGAGTAGTACGGCACCGAGGCGGTGGACGGGCGGATGTCGGCCAGCAGCTCGGTGAGTTCGTCCTCGATCACTGCCATGCCCGGTGAGTGCGTCGGGTATCCGACCGGGATGCGGCGCACGCGGACGCCAGCGGCCTCGTACTCGGCCAGCAATGCCGTCATCTGCTCGAGCCGGCCGGTCAGCACCACCGATCGCGGTCCGTTGATCGCGCTGACGTGCACACCGTCCAACTCGGCCACGCGGGCCAGCACCTGTTCGACCGGCAGACCGATCCAGCCCATGGCGTAGCCGGTCAGTTTGCCGGAGACGTGCGCCCGTGCGGTCAATACCCTGGCGGCGTCGGAGAGCGAGAGAATCCCGGACACGTACGCGGCCGCCGCCTCGCCCTGAGAGTGCGCGATCACCGCCGAGGGCAGCACGCCGTAGGACATCCATAGCCGGGCCAGCGACACCATGACCGCGAACATCATCGGCTGGGCCTGTTCGGGATGGTCGAGGTCGGGTACGCCGTCGGCGACAGACAACAGGTCACGCAGAGTGTGGCCGTTCCAGTCCACGTAGGGCGCGAGGGCGGCCTCGCACTCCCACATCGAGGCGGCGAACACCGGCGAGGAGTCCCACAGCTGAAGGGCCATGCCGACGTACTGCCCACCCTGGCCGGGGAACACGAAAACTGGGTTGGTCGTACCGGGAGTCACCGGACCGGTCAGCGGGGTGACGCCCGCCAGCAGATCGTCAAGGCCAGACAGCAGCTCGGCGCGGTCAGCACCGACCACGACGGCCCGGCGCTCCAGCGCGGAGCGGGTGCTGGCCAGCGAGAACGCCACGTCAGTCAGTTCGGCGACGCTCGTCAGGTCGTTCGCGGCGAGGTGCTCCCGTAACCGCTCGACCTGGCCGCGCAGCCCGGCTTCGTCGCGGGCGGAAAGCGGCAGCGGCAGAACCGGGAACGCGGTGGACCGGGCCGCCGGTTCGGCGTCGAGCTCAGCGGCCGGGGCCTGCTCGATGATGACGTGCGCGTTGGTCCCGCTGGCCCCGAAGGACGACACCCCGACCCGGCGCGGGCGGCCGGCCTCCGGCCAGGGCTGGGGCTGGTCGAGCAGCCGGACCGCGCCGCTATCCCAGTCGATGCGCGGCGAGGGCGAGTCCACGTGCAGGGTCTTCGGCAACACGCCGTGCCGCATCGCCATGATCATCTTGATCACGCCGCCGACGCCCGCCGCCGCCTGCGAGTGGCCGATGTTCGACTTCAGCGAGCCCAACCAGAGCGGCACGCTGTCCTCGCGGTGCCGGCCGTAGGCGGCCTGCAGCGCCTCGACCTCGATCGGATCGCCGAGTACAGTGCCGGTGCCGTGCCCTTCGACCGCGTCCACCTCGGCAGGGCGCAGCCCAGCGTTGGCCAGCGCCTGGCGGATCACCCGCTGCTGGGACTGGCCGTTCGGCGCAGTGAGGCCGTTGGAGGCGCCGTCCTGGTTGATCGCCGATCCCTTGAGCACGGCCAGCACGGGGTGGCCGTGCTGGCGGGCATCGGAGAGCCGTTCCAGCGCCAGCAGGCCAGCGCCCTCGGCAAATCCGGTGCCGTCGGCGCCGGCGCCGAACGCCTGGCAGCGGCCGTCTGCGGACAGTCCCTGCTTGTCGAACTCCTGCAGATCCACCGGGGTGGCCATCACGGTGACGCCGCCGGCCAGGGCCAGGCAGCACTCACCTGAACGTAGTGCCTGCGCGGCCAGGTGCATCGCGACCAACGAGGACGAGCAGGCGGTGTCCACCGTCAGCGCAGGGCCTTCGAAGCCGAACTGGTAGGACAGCCGGCCGGACAGCACAGAAGCGGAGGTACCGGTGAGCAGGTAGCCATCGGAACCCTCGGCGCTGGAAGCAAGCAGGTCGGCGTAGTCCTGGTCGCTGGTGCCGGTGAACACGCCGGTCCGGCTGCCCCGCAGCGAGCTCGGGCCGATGCCGGCCCGCTCCAGTGCCTCCCAGGTCACCTCGAGCAGCAGCCGCTGCTGCGGATCCATCGAGGTCGCCTCGCGCGGCGAAATGCCGAAGAAGCGCGCGTCGAACTGGGCCAGATCCATGAGGAAGCCGCCGCCGCGCACATGGGTGGCACCCCGGTGGTTCGGGTCCGGGTGCAGCAACGTCTCCAGATCCCAGCCCCGGTCGGCCGGCAACTCCGTCACCGCATCGATCTCGCCATACGTCAGGTCCCACAACTGCTCCGGCGAGCCGACTCCGCCAGGGTAGCGGCAGGCCATGCCGACGACGACGATCGGGTCGTCGGCGAACACGGCGACTGTGGAGACCGCGACCGGTTCCTCGCCAACCGTGCCAAATCGCAGCCCGACCAGGTAGGAGGTGAGCGCCGCCGGGGTCGGGTAGTCGAAGGCCAGGGTGCCCGCGAGGGTGAGGCCGAGCGAGGTGTTCAGCCGATCCCGCAGCTCCACCGCCGCCAACGAGCTGAAGCCTAGGTCCTGGAAGGTGCGTTCGGGGTCGACGGAGGCAGGCGAGTCGTAGCCGAGCACCAGCGCGACCGAGGTCCGCACGAGATCGAGCATGACGCGGCGCTGATCCACGACCGACAGCACTTCGGTGGTCCGGGCGGCGGCGCCTCGCTCGGGCCCGGCCGAGGCGCCCACGGCGGAGGGGGACGGGGCGGAGACGGAGCTGTCCCGTGGCAGCCAGTACCGCTGCCGCTGGAAGGCGTAGGTCGGCAGCTCGACCGGTCGGCCCTGGTTCGGAAACAGCGCTGGCCACGTCACGTCGCCACCAGCGGCGAACAGTCGCCCGGTGGCCTCAAGCAGGGCGACAGTCTCGGACCGGTCGTGGCGGGCGGCGGCCACGGCCAGCACCGGCCGGGTAGCGGGCAGACACTCCCGGATCATGGCCGCGAGCACGGCGTCCGGGCCCAGCTCGAGGAACCAGGTAACCCCCCGCTCGTGCAGACTAGCCACACCGTCGGCGAAGCGCACCGCCTCCCGCACGTGCCGGACCCAGTACTCGGGCCGCCCGATCGTGTCCACCTCGACCGGCGCACCGGTCAGGTTGGAGACCACCGGGATGCGCGGCGCGCCGAAGGTAAGCCCATCGACGACCGCGCGGAACTCCTCGAGCATCGAGTCCATCAGTAGGGAGTGGAAAGCGTGGCTGACCGCAAGCCGGCGAGTCTTGTGACCGGCCTCGGCGAGCCGGACGGCGAGCGCAGTGACGACCTCGGCCACCCCGGACAACACCACCGAGCCGGGGCTGTTCACTGCGGCAATCGAAACCCCGTCGGTTACGGCCACCAACGGGGCGACCACGTCCGGTGAGGCGTTCACCGCGACCATGGCCCCGCCCTCGGGCAGCGCCTGCATCAACCGGCCGCGCGCCGCGACCATTCGGCAGGCGTCGGCCAGCGAGAGCACGCCGGCGACGTGCGCGGCGCTGATCTCGCCGATCGAGTGGCCGGCCACGAACTCGGGCCTGATGCCCCAGGACTTGACCAGCCGGAACAACGCAACTTCGAAGGCGAACAGCGCCGGCTGCGCGAACGCCGTCCGATCGAGCAGCTCGCCACCGTCGAACATCAGCTCACGCAGCGACCGACCCAGCAGTTCGTCCAGTACACCGCAGATCTCGTCCAGCGCGGCGGCGAACACGGGGTATCGCGTCGACAGCTCCCGGCCCATACCGGAGCGCTGCGCTCCCTGCCCGGTGAACACCACCGCCAGCCGGCCCTCGGCTGCCCGGCCGACGTGCACCGAGGCGCTCTCCTCACCGGCGGCCAGCGCGCCAAGGCCGGCCAGCAGGCCGGCCCGGTCCTCGGCAACTAGCACCGACCGGTCGGCCAGCACGGCCCGGGTAGTGACCAGGCTCCGACCGATGTCGGCTAGGTCCAGCTCCGGGTTCCGCTCCACGAAGGATCGCAGCGCGGCGGCCTGGCCGCGCAGCCCGGCCGCACCCCGACCGGTCACCACGAACGGCAGCGGCCCAGCGGGCCGCCAGACCGAAACCGGCGCCGAAGCGGCCGGCTCTTCGGGCGCCTGCTCCAGGATGACGTGCGCGTTGGTGCCGCTGATGCCGAACGACGACACGCCAGCCCGGCGCGGACGGTTCCGCTCCGGCCACCGCTGTTGCCCCGTGATCAGCCGGACTGTGCCGGTCAACCAGTCCACGTGCGGCGTCGGCCGCTGTGCGTGCAGGGTCTTGGGCAACACTCCGTGCCGCATGGCCATGACCATCTTGATCACGCCGCCGACGCCCGCCGCCGCCTGCGGGTGCCCGATGTTGGACTTCAGTGACCCGATCCACAGCGGCGCGTCCGCCGTGCGCTCCCGACCGTAGGTGGCCAGCAGCGCCTGGGCCTCGATCGGGTCACCCAACTTCGTGCCGGTGCCGTGCGCCTCGACCACGTCGATGTCGGTGGACGACACACCGGCGTTGGCCAGCGCGGCCCGGATCACCTGGCGCTGGGCCGGGCCGCTCGGCGCGGTCAGGCCGTTGGAGGCGCCGTCCTGGTTGAGCGCGGAGCCCTTGACGACGGCCAACACCCGGTGACCGTTGCGTCGAGCGTCGGAAAGCCGCTCCACCACGAGCACCCCGACGCCTTCGGCCCAACCCATACCGTCGGCGTCCTCGCCGAACGCCTTGCAGCGGCCGTCCGGTGCAATCCCCCGCTGCCGGGCGAACTCGATCAGCGCGGCCGGGCCGGACATGATGGTCGCCCCGCCGATCAGCGCGAGCGAACACTCCCGGGAGCGCAGGGCCTGAGTGGCCAGGTGCAGCGCCACCAGAGACGAGGAGCACGCCGTGTCCACGGTGACCGCTGGCCCCCGCAGGCCGAACGTGTAGGAAAGCCGCCCGGAGACGACGCTGGCGATGTTGCCGGTCAGCACGTAGCCCTCGTAGGTCGACGGCACGGTGCGCAGCGAGATGTGGTCCTGGTAGCTGACGCCGACGTAGACGCCGGTCTGGCTGCCCCGTACCGAGTCCGCGCTGATCCCGGCCCGTTCGAAGGCCTCCCAGGAAGTCTCCAGGAGCAGTCGCTGGTGCGGGTCCATCACAGTCGCCTCCCGAGGCGGGATGGCGAAGAACTCGTTGTCGAACAGGTACGGCTCGCGCAGGAAGCCGCCTCCCCGGGAGTACGTCCGCCCCAGCCGTTCGGGATCCGGGTCATAGAGCTCGTCCAGGTTCCAGTTACGGTCGGTCGGCAGGCCGGACACCGCGTCGGTACCGTCCGACACCAGTTGCCACAGCGCTTCGGGCGAGTTCACATCGCCCGGGTAGCGGCACGCCATGCCGACGATCGCGATCGGCTCCCGGTCCTGCGCCTCGACCTCGACGAGCCGCTGCCGAATGCGCTCGTTCTCCTTGAGTGCGTTACGCAGCGCCCCGACGAGCTCGTCCATGGAGGTGCTGGTCATTCGGTCGGCTCCTCTAGTTGGTCCCACACGTCAGTCCCGGCCGTACGCGGCACGGATCAGGTCGGTCACGTCCATCGAGTCGATCGCGGCGGTGGCGGCGGGCTCAACGAAGTCGGCCGCGTCGGCCCCGGACGCCGTATCCGCGAGCCGCAGCAGGGTGTCCACCAGCCCGGCCCGCCGCAGCGAGGCGAGCGGAATGCGGTCGATGGCCTTCTTCAACTCGCCGTCCTCGATGCCGGACTCGGTGTCAGTCTCGGTGTCGTGGGTCTCGGTGTCGTGGGTCTCGGCCTCCTCGCCGAACAGCTCGGCGCACACCAGCTCGGTGACCGAGGCAGGCGTCGGGTGGTCGAAGATCAGCGTGACCGGCAGCGGCAGGCCGGTGGCCTCGCTGAGCTGGTTGCGTAGCCGCAGCGCGGTCAGCGAGTCGAAGCCGATCTCCTGGAAGCTGCGCCACGACTCCACCTCGCACGCGTCGGCGTACCCGAGTACGGCCGCGACCCTGGCCCGGACCAGTTCAGACACGGTGTGCGTCCGCTCGCTGGCCGGCAGCGCGGCAAGCCGCTCACGCAGGCGGGTGTCAGCCGGTCCCAGGTCCGACGGCCCGGCGGCGGGTCCTGGCACCTCGAGCAGCTCAGCGAGTAGCGCCGCCGATTGGCTGCCGGCCAGGTCGGCGGCGAACCGCGACCACTCGACGTCCACCACCACCGCCACCGCCGTGTCGTCGCGGTCGAGCACCTGGCCCATGGCCCGGATCGCGTTGCCGGGATCCATCGCCCGCAGCCCGAGCCTGGCCAGCCGTTGCTCCACCCCGTCGCGGTCGGCGAGCCCCGGCCCCTGCCAGAGACCCCAGGCGATGGAGGTCCCGGTCAGGCCGAGCGCCCTCCGGTGCGCGGCGAGGGCGTCCAGCGAGCTGTTCGCGGCGGCATAGTTGGCCTGGCCGGCCGGGCCGACCGTCCCGACAAACGACGAGAACAGCACGAACGCGGCCAGGTCGCGATCCTTCGTCAGCTCGTGCAGGTGCCAGGCGGCGGCCACCTTGGGCCGGAACACCCGCTCGAAGCGTTCCGGAGTGAGCTGGTCGATGACGCCGTCGTCGAGCACGCCGGCGGTGTGCACGACGGCGGTGAGCGGGTGCTCGTCCGGCCAGTCCGCCAGCAGCTCGGCGAGCTGCTCCCGGTCGGCCACGTCGCAGGCCACCACCGACACCGAGGCACCCAGCTCGGCCAACTCGCCGGCCAACTCAGCGGCACCGGGCGCGGCTGGGCCACGGCGGCTAGCCAGCACCAGGTGCCGCGCTCCGCGCCCCACCAGCCAGCGCGCCACCGCAGCGCCCAGCGCACCGGTGCCGCCGGTGACCAGCGCACCGCCGTCCAGCCGCCGCCGCGCCGGGTCGGCGGATCCGCTGAGGCGGGTCAGCCGTCGGCCGAACACGGTGCCGCGCCGCACCGCCAGCTCGCTCTCCCCACCGGACAGTGCCCCGGCCAGCGCGACAAGGTCCGCCTCGCTCACCTCGCTCGGTAGGTCCACGATGCCGCCCCACGGCGCTGGTTGCTCCAACCCGGCGTGCCGGGCGAACCCCCACAGCGCGGCTTGCCGGGGCTGACCGACGGCGTCTCCCGGCCGGACGGCGACGGCGTCCCGGGTCACGCACCAGACCGGGGCCGGCCCTTCGAGCCGGCCCACCGCCCGCACCAGCGCGAGCGTGCCGCACAGGCCGGCCGGCACGGACACGCCGCCAGAGTCCTGGGCGGTGTCCAAGGCCAGCAGCGACAACACGCCTTCGGCGCGCTCGCCGTCCAGCACCGTCGTCAGCTCGTGGCCGATCGCCTCGACGTCTGCCCCTCGGGGAACTGCGACCAGGTCGACCTTCGCACCCCGCGCGGCGAGCGCCGCGACAGCCTGGTCGAGCCACTCCGGCTCGGCGATGTCGGCCGCCGTCACGAGCAACCACCGGCCGGCGAACGTCCGGTCCGGCCTTTCGACGGGGCGCCAGGTGACGCGGTACTGCCAGCTGGCCAGCGTGGCCCGCTCCCGGCCGCGCTCACGCCAGGACGACAGGGCCGGCAGCACCGCGTCCAACGAGGACCGGCCGGCGTCGTCGGAGATGGCCAGCGCCGTGGTCAGCCCGTCCAGGTCGCCCCGGTCCACCAGCTCCCAGAACCGGGCCTCGACATCGGTACAACGGGGCGAACGGCTGGGCAGCGCCTCGACCCAGTAGTGGGTGTGCTGAAAGGCATAGGTGGGCAGCCGCAGCGGCTGCTGGCCCGACGGGAACAAGGCGGACCACCGCACGCCGACGCCACCCACGAACGCCTCGGCGGCGTTGCGGAGGAACTCCCGCGCGCTACCGTGGTCTCGACGGAGCGAGCCGACTGTCGTGACCGGCGTCCCCTTTGCCTCGGCGACCTCCTGCACCGAACCGACGAGCACCGGGTGCGCACCGACCTCGAGGAACGACCGGTGTCCGTCACTGAGCAACCCGTCGACCGCAGTCGCGAAACACACCGTCTCGCGCAGGTTCCGGTACCAGTAGTCAGCGTCCAACTCGCGGCCGCTGAGCAACGAGCCGGTCACCGCCGAGTAGAACGGCAGGCCACCGTCAGAGGACTCGACCGCACCCAACGTCTCGGCCAGCTCGGCCCGAATGACCTCCACATCCGCCGAGTGCGAGGCGTAGTCCACCGGCAGCCACCGCACCTGCGTTCCCTCGGCCTTCCAGACCGACAGCGCTCGCTCCAGCTCGGCGGCGGCCCCGGAAATCACAGTGGACATCGGTCCGTTCACCGCAGCCACGCTGAGGCGGGGGTATCCGGTCAGGGTGTCACGCACCTCGTCCGCCGACCGGTTCACCCAGCCCATCCCGCCCCGGGCGGAAAGGCGGCGAAGCACCCTGGACCGCAGGGACACGACGCGCGCGCCCTCGGCCAACGACAGCGCCTCGGCCACCACGGCGGCGGCGATCTCACCCTGGGAATGCCCGACGACCGCCGAGGGGCGGACGCCCAGCAGTGCCCAGAGCTGCGCCAACGAGACCATCACCGCGAACAGCGCCGGCTGGACCACGTCGACCCGGTCGAGGCCCGGTGCACCGGGGACGCCGGCGAGCACGTCCCGCAGTGAGAAACCCGCCCAGTCGACGAACGGCGCCAACGCCTCGTCACAGGCCGCCATCAGTTCCGCGAACGCCGGGCTGGCCGCCCACAGCTCGATGCCCATCCCGAGCCACTGACCGCCTTGCCCCGGGAAGACGAACACGGCCCCGCCGAGGTCACCTCCGCCGACCCCGGCCACCACCAGCGCCGAAGTCTCCGGTTGGCCGGCCGCGATCGCGTCAAGGCCGGCCAGCAGCTCGTCGCGGTCTTCGGCGATCACCACCGCCCGGTGACCGTGCACAGCCCTGCCGCCGGCCAGTGCCGCCCCGAAACTGGCCAGGTCGACGTCCGGTGAGCCGTCCAGCGCCGCCCGCAACCGGGTGGCCTGGCCGGCCAACGCCGCCGCTCCCCGGCCAGACACCGCGAAGGCCGACACCCCCAGCCGCACCAAGGCGTCCGCCGGGCGGGCGGCCGGCTCCCGCAGCGCCTGTTCGAGGATGACGTGCGCATTCGTGCCACTGATCCCGAACGACGAAACACCGGCCCGACGCGGCCGACCGGTCCTCGGCCACTCCCGGTTCCGGTCGAGCAGCGCGACTGCCCCCTCGGACCAGTCGATGAACGGCGAGGGCTGTTCCGCGTACAACGTCCTTGGCAGGATGCCGTGGCGCAGCGCCATCACCATCTTGATCACACCACCGACCCCGGCGGCGGCCTGGGTGTGCCCGATGTTCGACTTCAACGACCCGAGCCACAGCGGCGACTCTTCTGAGTGCTCCCTACCGTAGATGGTCAACAAAGCCTGCGCCTCGATCGGGTCGCCCAGCCGCGTCCCGGTGCCGTGCCCTTCCACCGTGTCTACGTCGGCGGCCGTCAACCCGGCGTTGGCCAGTGCCTGGCGAATCACCCGCTGCTGGGCAGGCCCGTTCGGCGCGGTAAGCCCGTTGGATGCGCCGTCGGAGTTCACCGAGGAGCCCTTCAGCACCGCGAGCACCTGGTGGCCGTGCCGGCGCGCGTCCGACAGCCGCTCCAGCACCAACAGACCCACCCCCTCGGACCAGCCCGTGCCATCCGCCCCGGCACCAAACGCCCGACACCGGCCGTCCGGGGACAGCGCGCGCTGGTGGCCCAGGTCGACGAACGTCATCGGGGTGGACATCACCGTGGCTCCGCCGGCCAGGGCCAGCGAGCACTCGCCCGTCCGCAGCGCCTGTGCGGCCAGATGTAGCGCGACCAGCGACGACGAGCACGCTGTGTCGACCGAGACGGCGGGCCCCTCCAGACCGAACTGGTACGCCACCCGTCCGGAGAGCACGCTACCCGCGCTTCCGGTCAGCACCGCCCCGCTGAGCTGATCAGGAACGAGGTCCAGCGCCGGTGCGTAGTCGTGGTACATGACGCCGGCGAACACGCCGGTCCGGCTGCCCTTCAGCGTCAGCGGGTCGATCCCGGCCCGCTCGACCGCCTCCCAGCTGGTCTCCAGCAGCAGGCGCTGCTGCGGGTCGGTGGCCAGCGCCTCCCGTGGCGAGATGCCGAAGAACGCCGCGTCGAAGTCGGCCGCGCCGGGCAGGAACCCG
>DASYBQ010000168.1:0-15263 GCA_036500625.1 Pseudonocardia sp.
TCGTGCAAGCACTCACCAGCCTCGTCACCGACCGCACCGTCGTCATGACCACCCACCGCCCCGCACTCACCCGCCTCGCCACCCGAGTCGTCCACCTCGCCAACGGCGCCCTCACCGACGAACCCATCGACCCCGCACTCCGAGCACCCGAGCGGAGCACCCCGAACCGGCGAGTCGGAGAGGGTCGCCGCTCGCGCCGGCCGGAGACCCAGATTGGGCGGCCGGTACGGCAGCTGCGTTCCCCGGGCTTGGGCACGCCCGAGCTACGGCCGAGTGGGACGACCAGCCGCATCGGTGACTTTGTGGCGTCCTCCAACGGGCAGCTGGACGCACTGCCCAGCCGAGCCCGTGACGGTCTTGCCCGGTCGTGAACCCGACCCGATCGATCTTCACTCGCCCGCTTGACAGGACGATATCGGCCGTTCACGCTACGTCCCGGTAGTGGCCACGCTGGGTGCGGCGGGGTCGCCCGGGCCGGGCGCTGGGGCCAACCCGGCATGCACGATGGAGGTCACCAATGTCGGCTGGTCCGAGCAGCTCAGGTTCTCTCCGCAGCTTGATTCCCGCTCGGATCGACCGACTGCCGTGGTCGCCGTTCCATACCCGGCTGGTCGTCGCGCTCGGGGTGGCCTGGATCCTGGACGGCCTGGAAATCACCGTCGCCAGCAGCGTCGCCGACCTGCTCACCGAACGCGACACCCTGGCGCTGTCCTCCGCCGCGGCGGGTGGGCTGGCGACCGTGTACCTGATCGGCCAGGTGGTCGGCGCACTGTACTTCGGCCGGCTGTCCGACCGGCTGGGCCGACGCAACCTCTTCATCGTCACGCTGGCCATCTACTTGGTCGGCAGCGGCCTGACCGCTCTCACCCTCGGCAACGGGCCCGGCTGGATCACGTTCCTCTACCTGACCCGGTTCATCGCGGGCACCGGCATCGGCGGCGAGTACGCCGCGATCAACTCCGCAATCGACGAACTGATCCCTGCCAAGTACCGAGGGCGGGTCGACATCGCAGTGAACGGGACGTACTGGGGCGGTGCGATGCTGGGCACGCTCGGTACCTACGTGCTGCTCAACCAGGTGTCGCTCGGCATCGCATGGCGGCTGGCGTTTCTGATCGGACCGGTGCTCGGCCTCGTCATCATCTTCGTGCGGCGCAACCTGCCGGAGAGCCCCCGCTGGCAGGTGATGAACGGGAAGGTCGAGGAGGCCGAGGAGTCGATCAAGTTCATCGAGAACGAGGTGGAGTCGTCCGGTCGCACGCTGCCGCCGGTGGACCCGAGCAAGGCGATGGAGCTGACCCCGGCGGAGAAGATCGGCTACTGGGAGCTGACGAAGGTACTGTTCCGTGAGCTGCCGACCCGGTCCGTCTACGGCGCGACGCTGATGATCACGCAGTCGTTCCTGTACAACGCCATCTTCTTCACCTACACGCTGGTGCTCGGCAAGTTCTACGGTGTGCCCAAAGAGACCCAGCCGCTGTACCTGATCGCTTTCTGCATCGGCAACCTGCTCGGGCCGTTATTGCTCGGTCATCTCTTCGACACGGTCGGCCGCAAGAAGATGATCTCCGGCACCTACATACTCTCCGGAGCGCTGCTGGCGCTGACCGCCGTGCTGTTCAACGCCGGGGCACTCACCGCGACCACCCAGACGATCGCATGGTGCGTGATCTTCTTCTTCGCCTCTGCGGGGGCCAGCGCCGCCTACCTGACCGTGAGCGAGATTTTCCCGCTCGAAGTCCGGGCCAAGGCCATAGCGGTGTTCTTCGCCATCGCGCAGCTGTCCGCCTCGGGGGCCCCACTGTTCTACGGCGCACTGATCGGGGACGGGACCAAGCCGTTCAACCTGTTCATCGGCTACCTGATCGGTGCCGCCGTGATGATCATCGGCGGGCTGGTGACAATTGCGTTCGGGGTATCCGCCGAGGGCAAGTCCCTCGAAGACATCGCAACCCCGTTCGCGGCGAGAAACCGGCCTGGCAGCACCCGGGCGGAGGGCTCGGCCCTGCCGACGAGCTGACCGGGGGCCGATGATGTTCACCTGGTTCGCGCAACGAAGTCGCTGGGCAGCTGATCACCCACCCGGCCCCACCGGCGATATCACGACCGTCCCGGGTGACGGGTGCGACGCCGTACCCGCTGCTACTGTGAGTTCGATCGCTCCGGTCCGCGCACCGTCACAAGGTGACTACGGCTTGTCGTGCCAACGGCACAGTGACGGGTCCCGCACCAGGTGACAGCGTCACAGCAGAGTGCCGGCAACGGGGCTCCGCCGTGGTCGACGACGAGGTCGAGAGATGAGGAGCACGCCAGATGACGGTAACCATCCTCGAACCCGGATCGAACGTGGTCGTGCGTGGCCTGGCAACCCGGGTGGACGTGGCCGCCCGCACGGAGTCGGTGAGCGCCGCCATCCTCGCCACGGTCTTCCCCGACCGAGGACACGACGACACGTTCGTCGGCACGCTGAACCGCTGCTCGCGGGAGAACGTCGGCGGGGTCGTCGAGGTGCTCGCCGGTCGGCTGGCGTTGCGTGACGTGGATGCCAGATGCGCCCGGGAGTTCGCCGGCCTGGTGGCCAGGCTGGGCATCCCGCTCGCGGAGCTGGAACGGTCCTACTGGGTGGGAGTCGAGCGGCTCTGGCGGGACTGGTTCGACCTGTGCCGCACGATCGCCTCGGAAGGCACCGCCGAGCTGCCCGACATGCTCGGCGGATCGACCTCGCTGCTGTTCGGCTACATCGACCGGGTGCTGATCCAAGCGGTGGCGCGCTACACCGAGGTCACCGAGGAGATGGCGGCCACCAGCGAAGACCGCCGCCGCGACCTGGTGCTGCGCCTGCTGGGCGGCGACGCCGCCGAGGCCAGCGAGGCGACCGAGACGCTGGACGCGCTGCTCGGCTACCGCACCCGCGCCACCCACGTCGCGCTGTTCTACACCGGGAAGCGCCACCGCGATGTCGCCAGGGCATTCGCCGCGCTGCGCGAGGAGAGCCACGCGCCGGCCTCGCTGCTGGTCCAGCCGGACGCCGGCACCTGGTTCGGCTGGCTGGCATACCACGACGGGGTGGACCCGAAGCGGCTCGAGCTGCTGCGGCGTACCGCGGCGGCAAGCGGTGAGCAGGTGACTATCGGGGAGGCCGGTCGCGGCCTTGCCGGGTTCCGCCGCTCGCACGAGACCGCGCGGCGCACCGCCGAGCTGCGCCCGACGCTGCGCGAAGCCGCGATCTGCCTGTGCGCCCGTGACCTGCGGTTGGAGACGTTCCTGCTGGAGAACCCGGAGTCCGCGCGGGGTTTCATCACCGACGAGCTCGGCTGCCTCGCCGAAGCAACCGAGCGTGCCCAACGAATCCGCGAGACGCTGCTGGCCTGGCTCTCGGTCGGTTCACAGACCCGTGCGGCCACCGAGCTCGGCGTGCACGAGAACACCGTTCGCCTGCGCGTCCGCTGCGCGAGCGAGAGGCTCGGTGCCGCGCTCACCGAGCGCCGCACCGAGCTCCTGGTCGCTCTGCGCCTGTGCGAGGCACTCGGCCCGACCGTCCCGCCATCGGAGTAATGACCCGCTCAGACCAGCGACGCGGTCATCCCGCCGTCCACCACGAACGTCGACCCGTTGGAGAAGCGGGACCGCTCCGAGGCGAGGAACGCGGCAAGCGGCGCGACGTCGCCCACCTCGCCCATCCGGCCCTGCGCCTGCGCGATCACCGCGCCGAAGTCGTCGACACCCAAGGCCTGCTCGAACTCCGCCTTGCGGTCCAACACCATCTCGGTGCCGATGAAACCGGGGCAGATCGCATTGACCCGAACCCCCTTGCCCCGTAGCTCCACGGCGGCGGTCTTGGTCAGCGAGATCACGCCCGCCTTCGCGGCGGCGTAGTGCGCGATCAGCGGCGAGCCGGCGAACCCGGTGATCGACGCCATGGTGATGATCGAGCCGCCGCCCGAGGCGGCCATCGCCCGGCCGGCGTAGCGAACCGTGGAGAAGACCCCGTCCAGGTTCACCGCGAGCACCGAGCGCCAGGTGTCGAAGTCCATCTCGGTGAAAGGCGTGATGGTGGCGATGCCGGCGTTGGCCACCATAATGTCCAGCGTGCCGTGCCGGGACACCACGTCCTCGACCAGCTTCGCGACGGCGGCGTCGTCTCGCACGTCGCAGACCGCCGACTCGCCACGCGACAGCGACTCCGCGGTCGCCTGCGCGGCGTCGCCGTTGAGATCGGCAACCACCACCAGGGCGCCTTCGGAATCCAGCTCGGCGGCCACGGCGGCGCCGAGGCCCTGCGCGCCACCGGTGACGATCGCGATCTTGCCCTGCAGTACTGGGGTTCGGCTGGCCATCAGAACAAGCTCCCGGTGAGTCCGCTGTCGAGTACGTAGTGCGCTCCGGTCACGAACTTCGCATCGTCGGAGGCGAGGAACGCGACCATCTCCGCGACCTCCTCCGGCGTGCCGAGGCGCTGCTGCTTCAGCGCGATCACGTCGTCGAAGCTGGCGCCGGTGGCGCCCTCGAACGGGCTGACCAGGCGGGCCACCATGTCGGTCTGGACGAACGAAGGGCAGACCGCGTTCACCCGGATCCCGGTGTCCCGCAGCTCGACCGCCGCGGTCTCGGTCAGCCGCAGCACCGCCGCCTTGGACGCGCAGTACGAGCCGAGCAGCGGTACACCGCCCAGCCCGGCGACCGAAGACATGTTCACGATGTTGCCGCCGCCCGAGGCGGCCAGCGCCGGCGTCTCGTGCTTGATGCCGAAGAACACCCCCTTGACGTTGATGCTCATCAGGCGGTCGAACTCTTCCTCGGTCTGCTGCACCAGCGGCTTGCCGATCTCGATGCCGGCGTTGTTCACCGCGATGTCCAACCCACCGAGGTGATCCACGGCTGCCTCTATGGCGGAGGCGACCTGGTCTTCCTTGGTCACGTCGCACAGCACGCCGTGCGCGGCGTCACCGAGGTTGGCCACGGTCTTCTCGAGGAGGTCCCCGTCGATGTCGGTCAGCACGACGCGCGCGCCGCGTTCTAGGAACAGCTCGGCGACGGCACGGCCAAGGCCTTGGGCGGCACCGGTCACCAACGCTCGTTTGTCTGTGAGATCAGAGAGCATTGCGCGAGGTTATTGCCATCGCCACTACGACCGGTATGTCGGAAACCCACCGTCGGCGCCCGGTCCGGGGTGGGGTACCGACATTGGCGGTGGGGGTGCCCCGCCGCCATGATCTCTTGTTAAGCCCCGCGAAGGTGACTTGCGAAGGTCTAGCGAAAGTCACTGTCGAACCAACGAAGGGACCACCACATGTTGGTGCACAGCGCCGGTGCGCTGATCGAGCGCTGCGGACTCGCCTACGGCCCCCAGACCGCCGTGGTCTACGGCGACCGCCGGATCACCTACACCGAGCAGCTGGCCCGGATTCGCCAGGTTGGGCGGATGCTTCTCGGCTTCGGCCTTGAGAAGGGCGACCGGGTGGCCGTCCTGATGGCCGACCGCCCCGAGCTGTTGGATGTCTACTACGGCGCGGTATGGGCCGGGCTGGCGATCGTGCCGCTCAACGCCAAGGCGAGCGCCTCCGACCACGCCTACATCATCGCTGACAGCGGTGCCCGCGTGGTAGTGCACGACGCCGGCAAGGCCGACCGGGTCGAGGCAGCGCGGGCGGAGACCGAGATCGAGCGGGTGATCTGCGTGGAGAAGGAGGGCGTGCTCGAGGGCGGCGAGTACCTGCCCGACCTGCTCGAGCAACAGTCCGACGGCCCCGGCCTGCCCGAGGTCAGACCGCAGGACCGCTACGGCATCTTCTACACCGGCGGCACCACCGGTAAGCCCAAGGGCGTCGAACACAGTCATGCCGGATTCGTCTCGGCGCTGGTCAGCGAGATGCTCGAGCTGGGCCTGGGGGAGGCGGAGACGTTCGCGCACGTCGCGCCGCTGACGCACGCGGGCGGGATGTTCGTGCTGCCGGTGTGGCTGCGCGGCGGCACCAACGTGATCCTCGGCGGCTTCGACCCGGAGAAGTTCAAGGAGACCGTCAAGGCGGAGAAGGTCACCGCCTCGATGGTGGTGCCGACGATGTTGTACGTGCTGCTGGACAGCCTGAAGAACGGCAACGAAGGCCTCGAGTCGCTGTCCACGGTGATCTACGGGGCGTCGCCGATCGGCAAGGAACGGCTGGTGCAGGCGATCGACGTGTTCGGCCCGATCTTCTCCCAGCTCTACGGCCAGACCGAGGCGCCGAACCAGATCAGCGCGCTGCACAAGAGCGACCACGCGCTGGCCGTCGAGACCGGCGACGACTCGGTGTTCGCCTCCTGCGGTCGGCCGGTGATGATCGCGGACGTGCGGTTGGTGGACGACGACTTCAAGGACGTGGAGCCTGGTGAGGCAGGCGAGATCGTGGTCCGCGGCCCGCACATCATGCTCGGCTACTGGAACCGGCCGGAGGAGACCGAGGAGACGCTGCGCGACGGCTGGCTGTGCACCGGCGACGTGGCCAAGGCGGACGAACGCGGCTTCCTCTACATCGTGGACCGCAAGAAGGACATGATCATCACGGGTGGTTTCAACGTCTATCCCAAGGAGGTCGAGACGACGCTGTTCAGCCACCCCGCGGTCAAGGATGTCGCGGTGATCGGCATCCCGGACGAGAAATGGGGCGAAACGGTCAAGGCCGTCGTCGTCAAGGACACCGATGCCGAGACCGACGAGGCGGAGCTGATCGCCTTCGTCAAGGAGCGCAAGGGGTCGGTCATGGCACCCAAGTCGGTCGACTTCATCGACGAGATTCCGCTCACCGCGGTCGGCAAGCACGACAAGCCCGCGCTGCGCAAGCAGCACTGGGGCAGCCGGGACCGCGGCGTCAACTAACCGATCCTCGGATCCGCCCTCGTTCAACCCCTAGGAAAGGCAGGAAGCTAAGTGAGCACCCACAAGCCCGTCGTCATCTATGGCGCGAGCGGATACACCGGTCGGTTGGTCGCGGAGTACCTCCGCGAGTTCAACCTTCCGTTCATCGCGGCCGGGCGGGATGCCAAGCGCGTCACCGAGGCGATCGAGAAGGTGCCCGGCATCGACACGGTCGAGTACGAGGTAGTCCAGGTCGAGAACACCGTCGAGGCGCTGACCGACCTGTTCTCCGGCGCCAAGGTCGTCTGCAACACCGTCGGCCCGTTCGCGACCTATGGCGACATCGTGGTGCAGGCCGCGCTCGCCGCCGGCACGCACTACGTCGACACCACCGGTGAGCAGGACTGGACGCTGCACGCCCGCGACACCTACGGCCAGAAGTTCGCCGAGAAGGGGTTGTTGCTCGCCCCTTCGACGTCCTACATGCACACGGTCAGCGACATCGCCGCGCACATCGTGGTGGAGCAGTCCGGCATCGACAGCCTGGACATCCTCTGCCTGTTCTCCGGCACCCCGACCTTCGCCTCGACCCAGAGCATCTACACCATCCTGGCCGCCGACCACTTCTACCTCGAGCAGGACCGGCTGGAGCAGTGGCCGGGTGCCGCCGCCTACAAGGTGAACGTGCCGGGCCAGCACGAGATCTTCACCGCGCTGCCCTGGGGTGGCACGGCGCTGCCGCTGTGGTGGCAGGAGGACCCGAGGGTGGCCAACTGTCGGGCGCTGTCCGGGGTGTTCGACCAGCCCCTGATGGAAGGCGTCGCGGCGATGGCGAAGGACTTCGAGGAGAACATCAAGCCGCTGCCGAAGGACGAACAGGCCAAGGCGCTGAACGAGCGGGCCTCCGGTGTGCAGGGCGGCATGCCGCCCCGGGAGAACCGCCGCCTGCACCGCACGCTGGACTCGGTGATCGGGCGCGGCCCGAACAAGCTGGTGCACTGCGTGATCCACGGCAACGCCACCTACCTGCAGACCGGTGCGCTGCAGGCCTACGCGGCGCGCCAGCTGGTGAACGGCTGGCAGCGTAAGACCGGCTTCGCCTCGGCGAGCGCCGCCTTCGGCCACCGGGAGCTGCTTGGCATGCTGCAGGGCTTCGGCTTCGTGGGTGAGCCGCTGGTGACCGGGCACGTCCAGTAGCACAGCCATATGCTGGTGGAGGGGCCAGCCGTGCGCCCCTCCACCACTATTTCGGGGGCTCACCCGCACGTCCATGCGCGGACGGTGCATCCTAGAAGGATGGGCATGGGGCTCGGAGTTCAGTTCGCCATCTACTACGTCTTGTTCTTCTTCTGGCTTGCGTTGGTCACCCGGCTGGTGGTCGAAGTGGTCAAGAGCTTCGCGCGGCAGTGGCGCGGCCCCAGCTCGCCACTGGCCGCCGGGTCGCTCGAGATTGCCTTCGTGGTCACCGACCCGCCCATCCGGCTGCTGCGCAAGCTGATCCCGCCGGTCCGGCTGGGCAATGTGGACCTGGACCTGTCCATCACGATCCTGTTCTTCGTGGTGTTCATCGCCATGCGGGCCGCGCACCCGGGACTCTGAGCGCCTCCCGCCCCGGTCCCAGGATTCGACAGGCGGCGGTCCATCTTGGATCGCCGCCTTTCGGTCGTCTGCTGTGACTCCGGATCACCCCCGGTGCTTGCCGCCGGACCCCCTGGATCCGCCGGAGTGCGACCCGCCGGAGCCCTTGGATCTCCCGGAGTGCGACCCGCCGGAGCTCTTCGAGCCGTTCGCGTGCGAGCCGCCGCCGGAGCTCGTGAAGCTTGCGCTGTGCCGCCCGGAGCCGCCGGAGTCGGACTTGCCGGCGCTCTTGTGCCCGGATCCGGACTGGTCCCCGTTGTGCTGTGCCGGCCAGCCCCGCGTGACCAGGGTGTGGCGGCCATAGCTTGTGTTGCTGTCGCCGGAGTCGGTGTGCGACGTCGGGGCACTCACGGTATGAAAGGGCACGCCGTAGCTGTGCATCGTGCGCCGGACCTGCTCGCCGACTCGCCGCGCAACCGCGGCGCCCAGCTCGTTGCCCACCGGGACATCGGTGCCTTTCCGCGGCGCAAGCACTTGGCCGAGCCCTCGGCCGACATCCCGGACAGCCCGCTGACCCAGCTCATGCTCGAGGTCACCGGTGGCCGAAGTGATCACCTTGTCCACAGTGCGCACCGTGTGGTCCGGGACATGGTCGAGGGCCTTGACGACATCGTGCACCGGCAGCGCGCGGGTCAGGTCGTCGAGCGGGACCAGCACAGCGTGCTCGAGCGTCCCGGTCGCGAGGCCTACCAGATCGTGGGCACTGACCGGCAGGCGTGCGCCGGGCTTGGTGTCCGGCGCGGAGCGGGTCTGCGCCAGCGCCGGGGGTGTTGAGGGCGCCGCCTCCTCGGGTGCCGCCGGGCGGTCACCTTCGTCCGGCCGGAGAACCTGCATCGGCGACATCGCCTGTGGTGCACCGGGAATGGCGCCCAGTGGGCTCGGTGAAGTCGTCAGGGTGACCGCGCTCATCGTGCCGAGAGAGCCCAGCACCAGGATCGAGCCAGCCAGCGTGATCCGGGTGGGTGTCGGGTGCATGCGGAGTTCCTCCGTTCGCTGCGACCAGCGCCGCGATAGCGACGACCCAGCTGGGTCATCGCGCGACAGGTCCCAACCGCTATCTGTACAACCCGATCGGGTAACGATCAACTGTGGTTGCTTGCACAGCCAGTTGGTTTGCGCCCAGGCGAGATCCGGCTAGCGTTCGGTGCGCAGCCGCAGCGCGAGCGTGGGGCATGCGGCGGCCGCGCGCCGTGCGTGCGCCACCAGCTCCGGGGGTACCGGCCGGTCGGCCAACATCGGGTAGCCCCACTCGTCCAGGCTGACCAGCTCGGGTAACAGTTCCTCGCACAGGCCGTGTGCCCGGCATCCGATCGGGTCCACCCATAGCCGTCTGGGACCCGAGGACCTCACCGCCACCCTCCTTTCGCGCTGGTCAAACTGGCCAGCATCGGGAACGCGGTGATGTCGGGCCGCCCGCACGGACGCCCGCGCAGGTGCTCCGCGACGTCCGAGGCGAAGGTGTCCAGTGCGCTCGCTGCCAGCCGCACGGTGCCGTCCGGGTGCGCACAGGCACCCCGGCCAAGGACAACACCCAGTCGGCGCTCCAGGCGCTTCGCCAGATCGGGGTCGACGCTGCCGGCGGCAAGCTCGGCCAGGTCCTCGGCGACCGAGGGCAGGCCGAACATGCACGGCCCGCACTGGTTTGCCGATTCGCCCGCCAGGTAGGCCACCAGTGCCGAGGTGACCGCCAACCCGCAGGCATCCGCCGGCAGCGCCATCAGCGACGCAACGCCGAGCCCGACCCCGGCCGCCGCGCAGGCCTCATGGGATAGCGCGAGGTTGCCACGCGCCGGCAGCGGCAGCCAGCTGCCGCCAAGTCCGCCGAGCAGCAGTGCCTGGACCGGCTCGCTGGCGCCACCGGCCAACCGCAACAGATGACCGGCCCGAGCGCCGAGGTCTACCTCGTAGACGCCCGGCCGGTGCACCGCCCCACCGACGGTCGCCAGCATGGTGCCGGGGGAGGCTTCGGTGCCCCTGGCGCGGAACCAGTCGGCGTCGCGGCGGGCGATCAGCGCGAGGTGGGCCAGCGTCTCGACGTTGTCCACCAGCGTCGGGCGGCCCTGCACTCCGCGCTGCGAGGGCAGCGGCGGCGATACCGAGGGCCGGGCATCACCCTCGGTGAGGTAGCGGACCAGGGCCGAGGCCTCACTGGAGACGAACCGTCCCGGCACGGTGACCACGTGGATTTCACACGGATCACCGCCGCGCTCGGCCACCGCGCGCTCCATCGCGGTCACCAGGGGACTGCCCCGGTGCAGACACAGGATCGCCTGGTCGGCGCCCACCGCGTGCGCGGCCAGCGCGATACCGTCCAGCACCAGGTGCGGGGCGCCCTGCAGCAGCACCCGGTCCTTCTCGCTGGTCGGATCGCCCTCACAGCCGTTGGCCACCAGCACCGGGCGGCGCCGCGCGGAGGCGGACTCGAGCACCGAGAACATCTTCCGCGCGGTGGGGAAACCCGCGCCGCCTCGACCGCGCAGACCGGCACGGTCCGCCAGCTCGACCAGTCGGGCGGCTCCCGCCGGGCCGGCGAACTCGGCGCGAGGCAGCTCCCCGTGGCGACGATGGTGTTCGGCCAGGTCCGGCATGCGGTCCGTGTTCCGCCAGCCCGCCAGCAGCCGAGGCTCCTTTCGCTGGCCCACTGTCGCTCGTGAGCTGGCAGCGGTCAGTTCGC
The DNA here is from genome assembly GCA_036500625.1 of Pseudonocardia sp. GTDB lineage: Bacteria > Actinomycetota > Actinomycetes > Mycobacteriales > Pseudonocardiaceae > Pseudonocardia. The sequence goes on from DASYBQ010000168.1 coordinate 11,148, forward strand.
TCCGAGCCGCCGGTCGCGGTTCCGGCACCCGGGTTGCCTCGGTCTCGGGCACCTCGGTCTCGGGTTCCGCGGCGGCTATGGGAGCGGCCGGGCGAGTGCCGGCCATCGGCGTGGCAGACGGGGCCGGCACCGCGCGCGGCGGTGCTGCTCCCTCGGGTACCGGCCAGGCCGGGCGGCGGTAGGCCGGCCGCCGGGGCACTGCTTCGCCGCGCGGCTGGGGCGGGTCCACGACCGCCTCGGGCCGATGGCCCTGCGCGGCGGTCCGCGGTCCGCCGCGCCGCGCGGCGTCCGGTCCTTGTCGGACGTGCCTCGACGGCCGGTCGGATCCTGCGCCCGGCGGCAGCAGTGGCGCCGCGAGCGCGGCTAGCGCCGGCTGGTCCTCCTCGGTGGAGGACGCGGCCGCGGCGGCCGACGGGGCGGAATGACGTCCCACGGTCACCGCCTCGCCAGGTTGGCGGATCGGCGTGCCTCGGTGTCTGGATGCCGCCCGATGCGCAGGCGCCAACCGACGGCGAGCAGCACGGTCAGCGCACAGGTGACATTGAGGCTCAGCACCCAGCTCAGCTCGGTGTCCTTGCCGCCGATGCCCAGCCCGTGCACCAGCGCGACCGGCCAGCACCCGTAGCCGGCCCAGTGCACCGCGCGCCACAGCCCCGGATTGAGGTGGGTGCGCACCATGCTGGTCAACATCACCGCGATGAACAGGTCAAGGGCGAGGGCGCCGAGCCCGAGCCAGAAAGGGTGGTAGACGGACCCGAACGGAAGCACCGCGTCCAGCCACCCGATACCCGCGTACGGGTCGATGATCGTGGTCGATACGTGCACCGCGAGGAACAGCACCGTCATCAGCGCGATGTTGCGGTGCAGCGCGGCAAGGGTGAAGCGGGGCCAACGCTGCATGGTGACCCGACCGGCGCCCACCACGCCCAGCACCAGGCTCACGGTGAGCAGCAGCAACGCGACCAAGCCGGTGGCTCGGCTGACGAACCAGAGTGTCAGTTCCACCCGATCAGGCTCCTTCCTCGTCCGCCGGCCAACCCGCCACGCGGTCCACCCTTCCGTCCACGGCTACCAACCGGGACGGCATACCCAGCCGGTCGAGCCAGTCCGGTGCTCTGGCACCGAGCACGATTGCCGCGGTACTCGCGGTGTTGGCGTCCACGCAGGTCCGCGCGGCCACCGTCGCGGTGCGCCACACCGGCTCCGGGTTGTCCCCGCTGCGGGGGTCGACGATGTGATGGCGCACCCTGCCACCGCCGCGCCACGCCCTCGCCACCGTGCTCGAGGTGGCCAACCCGCCGTCGACCAGTGCGATCGTCTGGTCCGGCCGCGCGCACGCGTGGCGGTGGTCGTCGGCCAACGCCACCCGCCAACCCCCCTCGGGGGCCTCGCCGGCCACCGCGACATCCCCGCCGAGGCTGACCAACACCCCGCAACCGGCCGCCCGGGCGGCGCGGCGTGCCGCCCGGTCGGCGGCCAAGGCCTTCGCGGTGGCCCCCAGATCGATCCGGATACCGCGGGGCAGTAGTACCTGCCGGCGGGCCGGATCCCAGTGCAGCCGCCACCACCCCGGCGCGGGCCGAGGCCGGTTGGCCATCGAGTGCTCGGGCCGCGCCGCCAGCTCCGCGAAGTCGCGGTCGTAGCCCAGGTCCCGGACGGCGTCTCCCACTGTGGGATCCACCAGGCCCTCGGTCAGCTCGGCGGCCCGCAGCGCGGCGTCCAGCGCGGCGCCGAGCACCTCGCCGACCGCGCACGCGCGCCCGGCCAGCCGGTGTAGCTCCGCTATCTCCGAGTCTTCGCGGAATCGGCTGCACGCCCGATCGATCTCGGCCAGCTCGGCTCGCAGCTCAGCGGTGGCGGAATCGAGCGCGCCGGGGTTGGTCACCAGCAGCTCGGCACGGCTGCCCCACACGGCCAGCTCGACCCGGGCCGGCTCGAGGAGAACCGCGCTCACGACCCACCTGAGGATGCGTGTGGGCGCTCCTTGCGGGTGCTCTTGGGCTGGCTAACCGGCGCGCGCAGCCGGGACGGCGTCGAGCTGCCGGTGACCGTCGGCGCTACGTCGGCCGCATCAACGACCTTGTCAGCCGACCTTGCCGCCCCGCCCGTCGCGGCACTGGGCCCAGGCTGGGCCGGCTGGGCTTGCTGGACGACCGGGGCTGGCTGGCTCCGCGGTGTCGACTCGGCCGGCGGGCCGGCCTTGGCCGACTGTCCGGTCCACAACACAGCGCCGAACAGGGTGGCCAGCGCGGCAGCGCCGGCAGCGCCACCCGTGGTCACCAGTGCGACCCGCTTTCGTCCTCGGTCGCGTTGTCGCCGCAGGCCACGCAGGTGCTGGCTCATCGCTTCTAGCTCCTCGGTTCGGGGATTCGGCAGCCGCGTCGAGGTGCTCACGCACCGACGCGGTCGACTCGCGCTGTCCGCTGGGGCCCGGACAGGGGGAACACGAGCCACTCGCCATGGAGCAGCAAGAAATCTAGGCAGCGTCCCGGCGGCTTCGGCCGAACCTGAGAGCGCTGGTTACGCGCTATCGCCGACAGGTCCGTGCGGGGCGTCGAGGAACGTGACCTTGCTCCAGATGCCAGCGGGAGTAGGCCATTTGGCCCTAAACCGCACTCATCCCCGGCGTATGCTCTGCCGGCCCGGGGCGAACGGCTCGTGGGCGAGTGCGAGCACAGCTCGATGCCGTGCACAAGTGCCAGCGGGCGGCCAGCTTATTAGGGTGTAATCGGTGGCCGTGTGCGGAGCGAGCGAGCGGGGGAACATGTCGGTGCGCCAGTGCGCCTTGCCCGGGTGCGAAGTGATGATCGAGCAGGTACCGGGCAAGCCGGCCCGCAGGTACTGCAGCGCCGCGCACCGGGCGGCCGGGCGCCGGCTGCGCGGCCAGGAGGACGACGGCGCGGACGCCGAGTTCGGCCCGACCGTGCCCAGCCAGGCCGGACAGTCCGGCCAATCCGAGCAGGACTCGCACCTGACTGTCGGCGAGCCGCACCAGGCCATGCCCGCTGAGCAGGCCGAACCGCCGGCCACCGCGAGCCAGCCGCGACCGGCCCGCCCTGCTCCACCGCCCAGCTCGCCCGCTCGCCAGCCCGGCCCGCCGGCCCGGCCCGGCCCGCCGGCCGCGCGGCCGGGGTTCAACCCGGCCGCCGGGCCCGCGCCACAGGACCAGATGCCACGCGCCAACCAGGCAGCTCCCAGCCCCCGGGCCCAGCCGGGTCCCGCCGAGCGCCCGGTGGGTCCGTCGGAGTGGGTGGAGGAGTTGGTGGTGCGGCCTCGGGTGGAGCGGCCGACGGTGGGGTGGCGTGCGGCGGTGTATTCGGCGTCGGGTGGTCGGGTGAATCCGGGTGTGGGGGAGGTTGAGTCGGCGCGGTTGGTGTTGGTGCGTCGGGTTCGGCGGCATTTGCCGGGGGCGCATCAGATTGCGGTGTCGTCGTTGAAGGGTGGGGTGGGGAAGACGACGGTGTCGGCGGTGTTGGGTTTGACGTTGGCTGAGCATCGTGGTGATCGTGTGGTGGCGTTGGATGCGAATCCGGATGCGGGGACGTTGGCGGATCGGTTGACGGGTGAGGTTGGTGTGACGGTTCGTCAGATGTTGGAGGGTATTGATGGTTGTGATTCTTTGACGGCTGTGTCGCATTATACGAGTTTGGCTGGTCGTTTGCAGGTGTTGGCGTCGGAGCAGGATCCGGCGATGAGTGAGGCGTTTAGTCGTTTGGAGTATGAGCGGATTTGCGCGGTGTTGGCGCGTTTTTATAATATTATTATTACTGATTCGGGGACTGGTTTGGTGCATTCTGCTATGGAGGGGACGTTGGCGTTGGCGGATTCGTTGGTGGTGGTGGGGTCGCCGACGGTGGATGGTGCGTCGCGGGCGTCGAAGACGTTGGATTGGTTGGTGGCGCATGGGTATGCGGAGCAGGTTGCTGATGCGGTGGTGGTGTTGTGTTGTGATCGGGTGAGTCCGGAGATTGATCGGGAGCGGGTTCGGGCGCATTTTTTGGGTCGTTCTCGTGCGGTGGTGGAGGTTCCGTTTGATCCGCATCTGGCTACGGGTGGGCGGTTGGATTTGGGGTTGATGCGGGAGGAGACGAAGTTGGCGTTCCTCGAGCTCGGCGC
>DASYBQ010000169.1:0-9129 GCA_036500625.1 Pseudonocardia sp.
TGAGTGTTGCGGGCGGCTATAGCCGCCCGCAACACTCACGGCCTTTAGATGCGGACGGCGGTGCCTGGGTAGGCGAGGGGGATGCCGTTGGCGTCCACGGTCAGTTCGCTGGCGAAGTCGCCGGAGGAGAAGCCGATCACCGCGCGGTCCTCGTCGTCCGAGTCGGTGAGGGTGGAGACGGTGGAGTAGCGCTGGGTCGTCAGAGCCACCTCCAGGTTCGGCACCGAGACGTAGACCATCGGCAGCTCCTGTTCGCCGGAGCGGCGGTGCAGGTCGAGCCGGCGGGTCGGCAGCGCGTTGAACAGCACGCTGGACTGCAGGTCGATGTCCACCGCGCCGTCGAACTGGGCGCGGGATCCCCCGGCGCCGGTGTCCATCAGCCAGTAGCCGTCCTCGGTGCGGTTGAGCGTGAGGTTGCGCTCCCGGTCCAGCGACGCGGTGGTCACCGACAGCCGGGAGACGACCCCGAGATCGTCGACCACCAGCCGGTAGGACACGGTGAACGCGGACCCGTCCGCCGGCGCGTGCACCGAGCGGCCCAGCGCCCGCAGGCCGGTCCTGCCCAACAGCACCCGGGCGGTCTCCAGCGCTCTGCCGTCCTCGCCGCGCCAGCTGAACATCGTGGTGGTCACCAACGTCAAGATAGCCGCAACGGGCCGGGCCGACCCACCGAGTGCACGTATCGCTGTTATCGATGAACAGTCGGGTCAGCGGTCCCTGCGCAGCCTGGCCAGCACCGGGTGGCGCAGCCGGTAACCATCGGTCCAGCCGGAATGGCTGACCTCGACCAGCAGCGTCGGCTCGCACCAGTGCGCCTCGGCGGCGTCCTCCCGGGGCAACGGCGAGACGAACGGCGACTCCGGCGCGGCCACCAGTGCCTCGCGCAGCGCCCGCTGCATCGCCTCGCCGGCCACCCCGGAGCCGACCCGCCCGGCGAACCGCAGCCCGCCGCCGGCCGGGTCGGCCACCCCCAGCAGCAGCCCGCCGATCCGCGACGGGTGGGTGCGCTCCGGGCGCCAGCCACCGACAAGGCAGTCCTGGGTGCGCCGGTGCGCCACCTTCACCCAGGCCGGGCTGCGCCGCCCTGGCAGGTAGGCGGCGGTGCGCCGCTTGGCAACCACGCCTTCCAGACCCTGCGCCTTCGTCGCGGTGAGCAGCGCCTCGCCGTCGTCGTACGCCGGGGACAGCCGCAGGTTCGGCACGGCGTGCAGCTCGAGGCGTTCCAGGGTGGCGCGGCGCTCGGACAGCGGACGCTCGGTCAACGGCACGCCGTAGAGCCGCAACACGTCGAACACGAGGTAGACCACCGGGCGGGCGGCCACCTCGGCCTCGGTCGGCACCCGGTGGAACCGGTCGGCCAGCGCGGCGAACGACGGCACACCGCCGACCAGTGTCACCGCCTCACCGTCCAGCAGCACGTCCGGCGCGAGCTCGGTCAGCCCGGCCAGCTCGGGGAAGTGCCTTGTCATGTCCCGGTCGGTCCGGCTGGCCAGCCGCAGCCCCCGCTCGGAGCGGTCGGCGAGCAGCCGCATGCCGTCCCATTTCACCTCGTAGCACCAGTCCGGGCCGGTCGGCAACGGTCCAGGGGTGGCGAGCATGGGGTGCACGGCCTCATGCTGTCACTGAGGCCTGTCAACGAGGCAGCCCGACCCGGGGGAGGCTCGCCATGCGCGCGATGTGGAGCGGCGCGGTGTCGTTCGGACTGGTCAGCGTGCCGGTGAAGCTGTACTCGGCGACGGAGAACCACGACATCCGGTTCCACCAGGTGCACGGCGCGGACGGCGGGCGGATCCGCTACAAGCGCACCTGCACGGTCTGCGACAACGAGGTGGAGTACGCCGACATCGTCAAAGGCTACGAGACGCCGGACGGCGAGCTGATCACCCTGGACGAGGCGGACCTGGAGACGCTGCCGGTGGCCAGCGGCAACCGGGAGATCGACGTGGTGGAGTTCGTGCCGTCCGACCAGGTCGACCCGCTGCTGCTGGACCGCAGCTACTACCTGGAGCCGGAGACCCGCGCGGCCAAGCCGTACGCCCTGCTGCGCGACGCGCTGGCGCAGACCGAGCGGATGGCGCTGGTCAAGGTGGCCATCCGGCAGCGCGAGACGCTGGCGCTGCTGCGGGTGCGCGGCAAGGTCATCGTGCTGCAGACCATGCTGTGGCCGGACGAGGTGCGCACCCCGGACTTCGAGATCCTGGACAGCGAGGTGGAGCTGCGCCCGCAGGAGATGCAGATGGCCGCCTCGCTGATCGACAGCCTCGGCGCGGACTTCGAGCCGTCCCGTTTCACCGACGAGTACCGCGAGGCGATGGTCGCGCTGGTGGAGGGCAAGCGCTCGGCCGGCGACACCAGGCAGGCCCCCGCACCCGCTGCCGCGTCCGGCGGGGCGGACAGCATGACCGACCTGCTCAGCGCGCTGCAGCGCAGCGTGGAGGCGGCCCGCTCCGGTGACACGGGAGCCAGCGTGCCGGCGCCCCGGTCCGGATCTGACCAGCCGGAGGAAAGCCCGACCGGCGACTCCGGCGGGTCGCCCGGCACACCGTCGAAGTCGACCACCAAGTCGGGCACGACCACCAAGTCGGGCACGACCACCAAGTCGGGCACGACCACCAAGTCGACCACGACGACCAAGTCGGACACGGCAACCAAGTCGGGCGCCGCGACCAAGACGAGCACTCCCAGGGCGAAGTCGAAGACCAGCGGTAAGGGCAGCAAGACACCCCGCCGATCCGCCTGACCGGCGACCGTTTCGTGACGAGCTACCGACACAATTCGATATCAGCGGTTTCTTGGTTTGCCTAGATCGCCCGGCGGCATTTCCCGAACATCTGTGCCATATTGCAGGGAGTAGCCAAAGCCGGGTAAGGGGCAGGCCAATGAGCATTCGTAAGGCGCCGACCGATACCCCTCCCATGATGGAGCTCTCGGCGGTCCACCGGATCTACCGGACGGGCCGGCGCGCCGAGGTGACCGCGTTGGACGGCGTTGACCTGCGCATCTCCGACGGCGAGATGGTCGCGGTGCTGGGCGGGCCGAAGTCCGGCACCAGCACCCTGCTGAACATCCTGAGCTGCCTGGACCTGCCCACCGCCGGGCGCTATCGACTCGGCGGCACCGACGTCGGCCGGCTGTCCAAGCGCCGGCGCACCAAGCTGCGCGGCCGGAAGGTCGGTTTCGTGTTCTCCTCGTTCGACCTGATGCCCGAGGTCACCGTGCAGCGCAACGTGGAGCTGCCGATGATCTACGCCCGGCAGGGTACCCGGCGGGCCGTGGCCCGCCAGGCGCTGCGCACGGTAGGCCTCGGCGGGTTCTACGACGACATGCCGGCCGACCTGCTCGAACTCCAGCGCCAGCGGGCGCTGATCGCAAGAGCGTTGGTCAACGACCCGACGATCCTGTTCGACGACGAGCCGACCGGCCAGCTGGACCAGGCCGGTGGCGAGGAGGTCATGGCGCTGCTGCGCGAGCTCAACGAGTCCGGCCGCACCGTCGTGTTCGCCACCCACCGCGAGGAGATCGCCGCGCACGCCCACCGGATCGTCGAGCTGCGCGACGGCCGGGTGGTGAGCGACCGGCCGACCGGCGAACGTCAGCAGCTGCGCTCCGCCAGGCTCCGCGCGGTCTGAAACCGCCGCGAGGCGCACACCCGGCGGCGGTTACTCGTAGCGCAGCGCCTCGACGGGCTTGAGCTGGGCGGCCCGCCACGCCGGGTAGCCGCCGGCAACCGGCCCGATGAACAGGCCGGAACGGCTTCGTAGGAAACGCACATCTTTGACCGCCGCCACCAAAGGCAATTGAGTTACCTCCTCAGTCACGGTCGTATATTTGCCGCAGTTCGCGCGTGCGGTGAGTGCGCGGGAACACGTCAGCCGAGTGCGCTGTGCGGCACCGGCTCGTCCTGGTCCAGCGCGCCGAACATGGCCTTGGCCCTGGTGTTGTCCCAGCGCAGCACCGCCTGCCCACCGACCGTGCTGAAGCCGCCGATCGGCACCGTGGTGGTCACCCCGCCGCCACCGGACAGCTCCCGCATGGCCAGCGCCAGGGACAACAGGTTCCACACGTGGTCGCCGGCGTCCACGGTCAGCGCGGCGGGCAGCGCATGCACCAGCGCCGCGATGCGCAGCGGGTTGACCAGCGTGGTCGGGCTCAGCACCCGGTGCATCAACGCGGCGAGGAACTCCCGCTGGTGTTGCATCCGGTCCAGGTCGGCGCGCGCGGTGGCCCGGCTGCGCACGTAACCGAGCGCGGTCTGCCCGTCCAGGCGCTGGCAGCCGGCGGACACGGCCAGCCCGGCCTTCGGGTCCTTCATCGCGCTCGGGATGCACATGTCCACGCCGCCGACCGCGTCCACCACGCCGACGAAACCGCCGAAGCCGATCTCCGCGTAGTGGTCGATGCGCAGCCCGGTTGCCTGCTCGACGGTCTTGGTCATCAACGTCGGGCCGCCGAACGCGTATGCGGCGTTGAGCTTGTTGCGCCCCTTGCCAGGAATGGACAGCAGTGAGTCGCGGGGCAGCGAGACCAGCGTGGTGCCGGAGCTGCCGGTGTGCAGCAGCATGATCGTGTCGGTGCGCTCGCCGGCCGCGTTGCCGGTGGTCAGCTCCTGCTCCTGCTGCTCGGTGAGGTCGGCCCGGCTGTCCGAGCCGACGATCAGCCAGTTCGTGCCGGAGCTGTCCGGACGGCCGGTGTAGTCGTCCAGCGCGCTGATCCTGGTCAGCTTTGTGTCGATGTACACCGCGCCGGCGACCGCGAGCAGCGCGAGCACCACGACCAGCGTGAACAACCGCTGCCCCCACCGGCGAGGCCGCTGTGGTCTCTCGGGCCTCCGCGGCGGCGGTCCCGGTGGTCGGCCGGATGGCCTGGCCTTGCGGCCCGGCTCGGGCAGTACCGAGGTCGGCAGGGGCCGCCCCCGCGGTGGCATCCGGCCGACCGGCGGTCGCGACGGCGGCGGTCCCATCGGCGGAGGTGGTGGCCGACGTGGCGGTGGTGGCGGAGCCGTCCGAGGTGGCGACGCGATCCCCGGTGGAAAGGGCCGTGGCGGTGGCATCCTCGGCGGGCCGGGTGGTGGCCCGTAGGGCGGCCGGCCGGCACGCTGGGCGGGACCGCGGTCAGGCGGGGGCCGACCCCACGGCCTCGCTCCTGCCCTGTCCGGGTCCATGCCCGACACCACCCATCACCGGATCTCCGTGCGTTTCCCGCGCCACCATACGCAGCGCCGCCACCTCCCCTTGTGAGTGACGCACGATAGCGCCACAGGTTGCGCCTCCGGGCCGCCTTATCCGCGAGTTGGCGGTGTCGAGGCCCCTGGAAGGTCAGGCGGGCTGGGTCGGGAGCTCGCCGAGGTCGCCGTGCGGGACGCGCTCGGCCGGGATTTGGCCGAACCGGCCGGCCTGGAAGTCCTCGAACGCGGCCAGCACCTCGGCCCTGGTGTTCATCACGAACGGGCCGCCCCATGCGATCGGCTCCCGGATCGGGGCGCCGCCGAGCACCACCACGTCCAGCGCGGGGTGCCTGGCGTCCTGGTGCTCCGCGCCGGCCACCGTGACCACGTCCCCCGGGCCGAACACGGCCAGCTGACCGGTGCGTACCGGGCGCCGCTCGGCGCCGACGCTGCCCGCCCCGGACAGTACGTAGACCAGCGCGTTGAAGTCACGCCGCCAGGGCAGCCGCAGCTGTGCGCCGGGGCTGATCGTGGCGTGCACCATCGCCATCGGGGTGTGCGTGGCGCCGGGGCCGGCGTGGCCGGCCACCTCGCCGGCGATCACCCGGAGCAGCACCCCGCCGTCCGGCGTGCTCAGCAGCGCCGACTCGGCGGCCCGCAGGTCCTGGTAGCGCGGCGGCGCGAGCTTGAGCGCGCGCGGCAGGTTCACCCACAGCTGCAGGCCGTGGAACAACCCGCCGCTGGCCACCAGCGCCTCCGGCGGCCTCTCGATGTGCAGGATGCCACCGCCGGCGGTCATCCACTGCGTGTCACCGTCGGTGATGGTGCCGCCGCCGCCGTGCGAGTCGGCGTGCTCGAAGGTGCCGTCGATGATGTAGGTGACGGTCTCGAAGCCGCGGTGCGGGTGCCACGCTGTGCCCTTGGGCTCGCCGGGCGCGTACTCGACCTCGCCCATCTGGTCCAGGTGGATGAACGGGTCCAGGTCGGTGTGCGACACGCCGGCGAACGCGCGGCGCACCGGGAAGCCTTCGCCCTCGAACCCGGTCGGCGCTTCGGTCACCGAGCGGACCCCGCGCTCGGCGGCACTCGGTGCCGGCTCCGGGATGCGGGCCAGGGTGGTGATGTCCGAAACGGTCACGGCCGGCATGGCGCTCTCCTCAGTTAGTTCAACGTTCAACTTACCGGTGGAACAGCGCGCAGAGTCAAGACATTCCCCAGGCGGTTGACGCTATATTTGATCCAACCACACCTGCCTCGCAAGGAGCACTGTGCCCAACGACCGCTACACCCCGGCGCCCCCCGCCTTGTCCGAGGATTACTTCCACCGGCCGTCCCCGGCCCGGATGTGGAACTACCTGCAGGGCGGCAAGGACAACTACCAGCTCGACCGCACCGCCGGCGACGCCATGGCGGGCGCCGGCACGGACATGTTCCACCTGGCCAGGGAATGCCGGCAACTGCTGATGCGCGCGGTGCGGGTGGTGGCCGCCGAGTACGGCATCGCGCAGTTCCTGGACATCGGCTGTGGGCTGCCCGGCCCGCAAGGCACCCAGAACACCCATGAGGTGCACCCGCACGCCCGGGTGGTCTACGTGGACAACGACAAGGTCGTCCTCGCGCACGCCCGAGCACTGCTGACCAGCCTGACTCCCGATGCCGGCCCGATCGACTACCTCGACTGCGACGCCCGCGACACCGACCGCATCCTCGACGAGGCGGCCGGCACGCTCGACTTCAGCCGACCGATCGCGGTCATCATGTTCGGCCTGCTCGGCGCGGTCAGCTTCGATGAGGCTCGCGCCATCGCCAGCCGGACCATGGAAGCCGTCCCGGCCGGCAGCTACCTGCTGTTCGAGGACGGCGTGGATGCCGGCCCTTCGGAACGAGCCGCAATCAAAATGCGCGCCGAGCGGGGGCGGACGAGTACGAACTACGTACTCCGGAGCAGATGAGCGAGTTCTTCGACGACCTGGAGCTGCTCGAGCCCGGGCTGGTGTCGGTCACCCAGTGGCGCCCGAACCTCACTGCGGTCGGCGCCCCGCCATCACCGGTCGCCGCCTACGCCGCGGTGGCCCGCAAGCCCTAGTACTACAGGGCCGGTAAGGCGAGTCGCCCCCGCGAGGCTCCGAGGGAGTTCCGGCGAAGGCCGGCGCTGTGAATGTCGACGACCAAGGGTCCCGAACCTTGGTGGCGGCACCCCAGGGTGAGCACAAGCGCGCTCTTTGGGCCGAAGGCGAACTTGCGGAGGCGGGCCCGAAGGGTCCCCGACCGGAAGTTCTCGCACGAGAACAGGCCCTGCAGTACTAGCCCAGCCGGGGCAGGGCGCCGTCGATGACTGCGTCGCGGACGCCGGCGGCGACCGAGGCGCGCAGTGGGATGCGGGGCAGCAGGGTGGCCTGTACCGCGTGGTAGGAGTCCGGCTTGCCGACCCATACCGTGTCTGCGGGCTGGTTGTGCGGGTCCAGCTCGTGGTGCCAGGAGCCGAGCTCGCGGTCCAGCAGGTAGCGGTCGGCGTAGTTCCACCAGTGCCAGTACCACCGCGCGTAGCCCTGCTCGCCGGTCACCTCGAAGAGGCTGGCGGCGGCGCCGATCGCCTCGGCCAGCACCCAGTGCATCCGCTGGCGCACCACCGGCGCGCCGTCCCAGTCCACCGTGTAGACGAAACCGTCCGCGCCGTCCACCGCCCAGCCGTCGGTCACCGCCCGCTCGAACAGCGCCCGCGAGCTGGTGCCCAGCCATTCCGGCGCCTTGTCGCCGTAGGCCGCGTGCAGGTGCAGGCAGAGCCGGGACCACTCCAGCCCGTGCCCGACGGTCGAGCCATACGGCCGGAACGGGTCGTCCGGGGAGTCGGAGTTGTAGTCCAGCAGCGGCTGCCACTCGGTGTCGAAGTGCTCCGGGATGCGCCAGCCGTGCGGCTCGGCGAACTGGTGCACCACCCGGTCTGCCATGGCCAGCGCCCGGTCCCGCCACAGCGCGTCGCCGGTCGCGTCGTAGGCGGCGAGGAACGCCTCCACGCCGTGCATCGCCGCGTTCACCCCCCGGTACGGCTGCGCCTCGGTGAACGACTCGTCCCAACCCTCGACGACCATGTTCCACTCGGCGGACCAGAACCGCCGGTCGATCACCTCGAGCGCCCCGTCAAGCACGCCGCGCGCCCGGGCATGGCCGGCGACCACCGCGCTCGCCGCGCCAAGCACACCGAACGCGTGCTGGTAGAACTCCTTCTCCCGCCGCACCGGGCCACCCGAGTCGACCTCGGAGTACCAGCCGCCGTGCGCGGCGTCGGCGAGCCGCCCGTCCAGCGCATCGAGCCCGTGCCAGACCAGCTCGCTGCCGCCGATGTGGCCGAGCAGCTCGCCGAGCGCGAACACGTGCGTCATCCGTCCGGTGATCCACAGCTCCGCGGCGGCGGCCGGAGCACGCACGCCCCTGTCGTCCTGGCGGCCGAAGCCGCCGATCGGGTCCCAGGAGCCTTCGGCGAACGCCAGCAGCCGGGCCGTCTCGGCGGACAGCCAGTCAGCCTGGCCCGGGATGGGACTATCGGCTGCGCCGTCGCTGGACATGCTCCTTTCATCGCTACCCGACGGGCCAGTGTTAACCGTGGTGTTACCTACGTGGCAAATGAGTTGCACGTGCAACTTGTTTCCCTGACCCTTGCTCGATATTGGGGTATGTCCGAAACCGAGGGCTCGCCGCTCAACGAACTCTGCACCAATTCCCTGGATGAGCGGAAACCGCCCGCGCAGGGCGGCGAACGCCCGCACGTGCCGGATGCTGTTGTGCGACAGCGCCATCACCCCGGTTGTGCTCGGCGAGAACAGCGAACCGCTGTATGTGGGCCGCACGAAACGGTGTGTCATCCCCGCGCGGCGGAAAGCATTGATCGCACGGGACAGGGGCTGTGCCAAACCCGGTTGCGACCGCCGTCCACACTGTTGCCAGTCGCACCACATCATTCCCTGGGC
>DASYBQ010000170.1:0-5346 GCA_036500625.1 Pseudonocardia sp.
CCCCCCCCCCAACACTCACGGATCTATCAGGCGAGCTCGGGTGCGGCCGTCGGCGTCGCGGAAGGCGGGGGCGGTGAGGCCCTCGTTGGTCAGGCGCCGGCCGAGGCGCAGGCAGGCGGCGATCTCCTCGTCGGTCAGCGCCATCCGGTCGTTGCGCAGGCTGAAGGACACCACGCCGTTCCACGCGCCCCAGAGGAACCGGGCGGTCTCCTTCGGCGGGAAGCTCGGGTCCGCCTCGCCGGCCGCGACAGCCGCCTCGATGTAGCCCTGGAACACGCCGATGATCTCGTCCAGCCGCTCGCCGACCCGATCGGAGAGCTCCCGGTCGGCCTGGCGCAGCTCGGTGCCGAAGCCGTCGAAGGCCAGGAAGCGGAACGAGTTCGGGTGCTCGAGGTGGAACCGCAGGTACAGCTCGCCGCAGGCCATCGCCTGTTCCAGCGGCGAGTACTCCGGCCGCCGGGCCTGCTCAAGGTAGGCGGCGAACTGGTCCAGCGCGCGTTCCGCGAGCGCGAGGTAGAGCCCCGCCTTGTTGCCGAAGTGCACGTAGATCGAGCCGACCGAGACGTCGGCGGACTCGGCGAGCTCCTCCATCCTGGCGTTCTGGTAGCCGGCGCCGAACAGTTGCTCGGCAACGTCCAGGATGCGCCGGTGGGTGCGCTCCCGACGACGACCCAGCCGGCCCTTCCGGGTGCCGCCCGCCGTATCCGCCTCTCGAACCTGAGCCAACGCTGCCTCCCTCATCGGCGTGCCAGCGCCAGAATACAGGAGGATTCAAAAATGAACGGACTTGTAATTTTGTCCGGCGTTTGGCACTCTCACAGGTACGACACGTCGGGAGTGGACATGAGGCAGCGTTGCGGAGTGGTCATCATCGGGGCTCGGCTGGCCGGCGGGTGCGCGGCGGCACACCTGGCCAGTGCGGGTGTCAACGTCGTGGTGCTGGACCGGTCGAAGTTCCCTTCCGACCAGATGTCCACCCACCTGCTGTTCCCGGACGGGGTGAACGAGCTGCGCCGGATGGGCGCACTGGACGCCATCCTGGCCAGCAACCCCACCCGTTCGCCGTGGCTGGAGCTGAACACCGACGGGCGGGCCACCGTGCTGGAGCGGTGGCGCGCGTCCGGCCCGGTCGACTACTGCCTGTGCGTGCCGCGCACCATCCAGGACGTCGAACTGGTCAACGCGGCCCGCGCGGCCGGCGCGGACGTGCGGGAGAAGCACCGGATGCTCGACGTGACTTGGCGCGGCGGCCGGGCGTGCGGGGTGCGCTACGCCGACCGGGAGGGCACCGAGCACGAGATCGAGGCCAACCTGGTGATCGGCGCGGACGGCCGGCGCTCCTCGGTGGCGGCGGCGGTCGGGTCGTTCCGGCCGTACCGCGGGTCGCGCAACGGCCGGGGCCTGGTGTTCCGCTACGGCGACGACCCGATGTACGGCTCCCGTGAAGGGGCGACCATCTACCAGTGGCGCGACGGGGACTCGATAGGTTTCCTGTTCCCCTCCGCGCCGAGCCCCAAGGTGCTGATGCTGTTCATGGGCGCCGCCGCCGAGGCCGAGGCGGCGATGGGCGACCAGGAGGGCTACTGGGCGGCCAAGCTGGCTCAGCACCCGGGCATGGCGGCCCGGGTGGCCGGCATCACGAACCTGACCAAGCTGCGCGCCACCGGGGACACCTCGGCGTACTTCCGCGCCTCCAGCGGCCCGGGTTGGGCGCTGGCCGGGGATGCCGGCCACTTCAAGGACCCGGTGATCGGCCAGGGCCAGCGCGACGCGCTGTGGGCCGGGCGGCGCCTCGCCGAGGTGGTCGCGCCGGTACTGAGCGACCCGGGCGCGCTGGACATGGCGCTGCGCCGCTGGGAGCGCGAACGGGACGTCGAGTGCGTGCACTCCTACCACTTCGGCAACATCGAGACCGAGGTCAAGCCGGTCTCCCCGGTGCTGACCGAGATCGTGCGGCGCTGCGGGCGGCGCCGCGACCACGCACCGGACATCGGTGACGTGTTCGGCCGGGGCCGCACCCTGCCCCAGGTGCTGAGCCTGGCCCGGTTGGGCGGCGGCCTGTTCGACGCGGTGCGCCGGGGCACCGGCTCGTCGGCGTCGGCCACCGCGCGCGAGGCGCTGGCCGACCTGAAGGTGCACCTCGGGGTGCGCCAGGAACTGCGCGGCCGGCGGTTCCGGTCCAGCCGGGTGGTGCCTGGCTCGGAGCACCCGGACCCGAAACCGCCCGCGCCGAGCCGGGTCAGGCCCGCCACCCCACGGAAGGACGAGATCAGGACTATGCCAGCCAGCAACGGGAACACCGATGACACGACCGACCCGGCGGTGACCAGATGAGCAACCCAGTCAAGATCGCGGCGGTGCAGCCGGCGCTGCGCCTCGGCGCGGTCGAGGAGAACCTGGTCCGGCTCGAAGGGCTGATCCGGGACGCGGTGCGCGAGCACAGCCCGGCGATCGTCACGGTGCCCGAGGCGGCGTCCTCGCCGAACGTGTACTCGAAGCTGATGCACGGCGTGGCCCGCCCGATCGACGGTGCGCCCATGCAGCTGTACCGGCAGTTGGCCCGCGAGCTGGACGTGGTGGTCGGCGGCGGCTTCCTGGCCCGGCGGGGCAACCACGTGTACGGCACCTACGTGCTGGCCGAGCCGGACGGCCGGGTGCACCTGCACGACAAGGACATCCCGACGATGTGGGAGCACAACTACTACACCGGCGGCGCCGACCCCGGCCGCAGCACGCTGGCCGCGCTCGACGGTGCCCCGATCGGCATCGCGAACGGCTGGGAGTGGGCCCGGATGGGCACCGCGCGCCGGCTGCGCGGCCAGGTGCAGCTGCTGCTCGGCGGCATGTGCTGGCCGTCCTACCCGGAGAACTGGCGCGGGCCGTTCGCCGCGCTGGCCAGCCGGGAGCGCGCGCTGCAGCGCCAGCACGCCCGCGAGCTGCCCCGCCAGATGGCCCGGCTGATCGGCGCGCCGGTGGTGATGCCCTCGCACGTCGGCCCGGTCGACTTCGAGACGCCGCTGGTCCCGGGCCTGGCCTGGCGCACCACGATGCTCGGCGAGACGCAGATCGTGGAGCGGGACGGCACGGTGCTGGCCCGGCTCACCCAGGAGGACGGCGAGGCGCACGTGGCCGCCACCGTGCACCTTGCCGACCCCCGGCCGGCCGACCCGCTCGGCCCGATGTTCTGGATCCCGCCGCTGAGCGTGACCACCCGGGCCGCCTGGACGGCGACCAACACACACGGCGCCATCAAGTACCGGGCCATGCGCACCCTGCACCGACACCCCTGGCAGAGCTGGCCGGGCGGTGACCTGCCGGACGAGATCGGCCCCGGCGAACCGCTCGACCAACAGCAGGCCACCACCGCAGACACACGGAGACCCCCCATGGACATCGCACACATCGAGCAGACCCCGATCGTCAAGGCCATGATGGGCCGGCTGCTCAAGGTCCACCAGTTCATCTACGAGCGCAGCAGCGGCCGGGTCGGCCACAAGGCACTCGGCGTGCCGTGCCTGCTGCTGCGCACCACCGGCGCCCGCACCGGCCAGCTGCGCACCAACAGCCTGATCTACGGCCGCGACGGCGACTCCTACGTCGTGGTCGCCTCGGCCAGCGGCGCCCCGAAGGCCCCCGGCTGGTACCACAACCTGCGCGCCAAGCCGAGCGCGGAGATCCAGATCGGTACGGGTACCCAGTCGGCCACCGCGAGCGTCGTCACGCAGCGCGACCCGGACTACGATCGGCTGTGGAAGCTGATGAACGACGTGAACCTGAACCGGTACAACGCCTACCAGGAGGTCGCCGGCCGCCCCATCCCGATCGTCAAGCTCACCCCCGTTGGCTGACCAACCGGGCGAGTTCACCGATCCCGCTCTGCAGCGAGCCTACTCCCACGCCTACGACCAACTGCTGGCCTACTGGCCGACCAAACTCGAGCACTCCGACATCCGCACCGCTTACGGCTCGACCCACGTGCTGAACACCGGATCGACCGACGCGCCGCCCTTGGTGCTGTTGCACGGCATCAACTCGACCTCGACGTTCTGGTACCCGCTGGTCGGGGGTTGTCGTCGCGGCACCGGGTGCGCGGTGCTTCGCGGGGGTGCGGCTGCGGTTCCTATTCGGACTGGTCACCCGGCCGCGTAATCCCAGCTACGAACAGGTCCGGGCGGCCGTCGCCACGACTGACCGAACACCCGGGCCGGCTGGTGAGGCTTACCGCAACCTGCTTGCTCGCGGCAGGTGCATTTCCCTGGTGTGCCGTCGGCGAAGCCGCTGCGTCCGCGCCGGGCCGCGCTTCGGCAGTTGCGGACGCCGACGCTGTTGGTGCTCGCCGGCGAGGGCGAGATGAACAATGCGCAACGTACCGCTCGCGCGGCTGCTCGCTTTGCACCTCTGGTGACCACTCAGGTGCTTGCCGGTGTTGGTCATGGGGTTGTCACCGAGGTACCTGAGCGGATCTCAGGCTTGGTCGGTGACTTCTACTGCACTTGTACCCGCACAACGGCGGCGGTGGGCGGATCAAAGGCTCGCTGGACGCACACACCTTCGAGGTGTTGGCCCGGGCGTTGGAGGCGCTACGTAAGCCGCCTGGTGATTCAGAAAGGTCGCTGGCCGAGCGGACGCCGACGCCCTTGGCGAGCTGTGCACCAACTCCCTCGACGAAGGCCAGCCGCGTGAACAGGGTGGCGAACGCCCGCACGTGTTGCTGGTCATCTCGCTGGAGCAGCTGCGCAAGAACCGGGGCACGGTCCTGGAGTACGGCGGCCAACTCTCGGCGGCCTTGACCCGGATGTTGTTGTGCACCTCCGGCGGGCTGCGCGGCGCCGAAGTGAGCCCGGTCATACTGGATAGGGGGTCGCGGTCGCCAGGAACTCACAGAGGTGCCGTGGCCATGTTGCCCGGTCCGGCTCGCTCAGGATGTGGGCGGCGCCGGATCCGCCTCGAAATCGGTCTCGATGTCGCGGACGTAGGCCAGCACGGTCTGGCGGGCCAGATCGAGCCGGTCTGAGGAATCGTCGTTCCAGAGCATCGCGTCGCTGGCCAGGACCAGCTTCTCCTCGTCCCCCAGCCTAGAGAGCACCAGCTCGGCGATCTCTTCGGCGCTAGCGAGCAGGCGTTGCCGGCGCGCCATGGCGTACTGAATGGTGAGCTCTTCGTAGGCGTCGCTGCTCATTTGCCCCCCAAGCTCCCTCGTGACCGGCCGTCTCCAGGCTACCCGGCGCCGTGCTGAGCACGGACGCGCCGGGCGAGCGGCAGTTAGTCGGAGGACTCAGTGAGCCAAGGTGGTTGGTGGCGAACTGCAGCTCCCAGCCGGCGCCGGTGCGCTGCTCGGGCAGGCCA
>DASYBQ010000171.1:0-14933 GCA_036500625.1 Pseudonocardia sp.
CGAAACTTGTTTCGGGGGAACAAAGATCAGCCCCGGCGCAGCCGGGTCCACGCAGTTCGGGGGGTCGTTGGGGGGCGGAGCCCCCCAACTGTGGAAACCGGCCTCGATTGCCCTCAGGTTCGTGCGCACGCACGCGCTGCACAACAAGATGGTGGTGCCGTCAGGTCTGCGTTCGCGCGACCAGGCCAGCGCCAAAGGTCGCATCGAGTCTCGGATGTCGCCGCAGGCCCGGCAATGCTCAGGTTCCGTCATCTGACTCAGTCTGCCCACCCCAGCGGTCGTCCCGGGGTCAAGGAGGTAACGACTGGAGCCTCTCGCGGCAACCGGCAGGGGTGGTGCGCCGAACGCTACGCGGCGGTCTGCTCGGCCATCGGGGACGCCGCCGGCGGTACGGAGGTCTCGGCCTCGGTGGTCTCGGCGCGGCGCGCGAAGCGGCCGGCGAGCCAGCTGCACACCATCAGCTGCAGCTGGTGGAACAGCATCAGTGGCAGTACCAGCAGCCCGACCCCGTGGCCGGCGAACAGCACGCCGGCCATCGGCAGCCCGCTGGCCAGGCTCTTCTTCGACCCGCAGAACAAAATGGTGATCCGGTCGCCGCGACGGAAGCCCAGCACGTGTGCCAGCGCGGTGGTCGCCGTCAGCACGATCGCCAGCAGTACCGCGTTCAACAACAGCAGCGAACCGAGCGCGGACGCGGAGACCTGGTGCCAGATCCCGGCCCGCATGCCATCGCTGAACGCGGTGTACACCACCAGGAGGATCGAGCCGCGGTCGACCAGCGCGAGCATTCCCCGGTGCCCGGTGACCCAGCTACCGATCCACCGCCGCAGCAGCTGCCCCAGCACGAACGGCGCCAGCAGCTGCGCCGCGATGTCCAGCACCGCGTGCCCGGAGATGCCGCCTCGGGTGGCCATCAGCAGGCCGATCAACACCGGGGTGACCAGGATCCCGGCCAGGTTGGACAGCGAGGCCGCGCAGATCGCCGCCGGCACGTTTCCGCCGGCCACCGAGGTGAAAGCTATCGAGGACTGCACCGTGGAGGGCAGGCAGCACAGGAACAGCACGCCGAGCGCCAGGTCGCGGGGCAGCAGGGACCCGGGCAGCAGCTGGGCGGCCAGCCCGAGCAGCGGGAAGAGCAGGAAGGTCGCGGCCAGCACGGTGCCGTGCAACCGCCAGTGCCGCAGTCCGTTGACCGCCTCGGTGGTGGACAACCGCACGCCGTAGAGGAAGAACAGCAGCCCGATCGCGAGGTTGCACGCGGTACCGGCGCCCTCGGCCCAACTGCCCCTGGCCGGCAGCAACGCCGCGACACCCACGGTGAGCAGGATGAACACCATGAACGGCTCGACCCGGAGCCGCTCGGCCAGCTTGGTAACACCCGTCATCCCCAACACCCCTCCAGTCTCGGGGATGCCTGGTGATTTGAAAACGTGTGCACCACGATCATTGTCATCACGTCTCGTGATTACAATGTGATTGTGTTCGACCCGGTGCACCTTCGATCCTTCGCCACTGTCGCCCGGACACTCAGCTTCACCAGGGCCGCCGAGCGGCTTGGGGTACGCCAGTCGACGGTGAGCCAACACGTGCGCAAGCTGGAAGCGGTGGTCGGCCGGCCGCTGTTCGCGCGGGACACCCACTCGGTGAGCCTGACCCCGGACGGCGAGGCGATGCTGGACTTCGCCGCCGCGATCCTGGACACCACCGAGCGGGCGATGGAGCACTTCGGCGGCTCACAGGTGCGCGGCCGGTTGCGGTTCGGCGCTTCGGAGGATCTGGTGCTCACCCGGCTGCCCACCATCCTGGCGCAGTTCCGCCACCGCCACCCGCTGATCGACCTCGAACTGACGGTCGGGCTCGGCGGCATCCTGCAACGGCTGGCGGACGAACGAGAGCTGGACCTGGTCTTCGCGAAGCGCGCCCCTGGCGACGCGCACGGCACGCCGGTATGGCGGGACCGGTTCGTCTGGGTCGCCGGGCCGGACCTGCCGCCGCTGGGCCCGGCCGACCCGGTACCGCTGGTCAGCTACCCGCCGCCGAGCATCTCCCGTGCGGTGGTCGTCGCCGCGCTGGAGGCGGCCGCCCGGCCGTGGCGGATGGCCTGCACCAGCGCCAGCCTCTCCGGCCTTCGTGCCGCGTCACTGGCCGGGCTCGGTGTGGTCGCGCACGCCGAGACCCTGGTACCACCCGGCCTGGTGCCGGTCCCGGCCCGCGCCGGACTACCGGAGCTGGCCGGGTTCGACTTCGTGCTGTCCAGCGGGCGGCACGGGCTGGACGAGCCGGGCACCGCGCTGGCCGAGACGATCATGGCATCGGCCGACCAGCTCAGGGCTCGTGAGTGAAAAGAAACGCTATAGCGTCCCTTTTCACTCACGAGCCCTGGTCAGCGGCGGGTGCGTAGGTAGTCGGCGACGACTTCGGCGCCGAGGCCGTCCAGGGTCGGAGCTACCACCCGGCCACCGCAGCGCCGGGCCACCTCGTCCATGAACGCGGCCAGCCTGGGGTCCTCACCGAGCACGAAGAAGGTGAACGCCACCTTCATCGCGGCCAGCCGGTCCACCTCGTGCACCGTGGCGCGCAGCGTGTGGGGGCTGGGTGGGTAGTCGAAGTAGGCCTCGCCGTCCGGCTCCAGGTGAGCGGTGGGCTCCCCGTCGGTCACCACCAGCACCACCGGCATGGCGTCCGGGTGCCGGCGCAGGTGCCGCTCGGCCAGCAGCAGCGCGTGGTGCAGGTTGGTGCCCTGCGCGTACGCCCCCTCCAGGCCGACCAGCTCGCCCAGCTCCACGGTCTGCGCGTGCCGGCCGAAGGTGATCAGCGCAAGGTCGTCGCCTCGGAACCGGGTGGAGATGAGCTGGTGCAGGGCCAGCGCGGTGCGCTTCATCGGCACCCACCGGCCTTCGGCCACCATCGACCAGGACGTGTCCACCAGCAGCGCCACGGCGGCCCGGGTGCGCTGCTCGGTCTCCACCACCTCCACGTCGCTGACGTCCAGCTTCCGCCGGTCGCCCGCCGCCCGGCGCAGCTGCGCGTTGAGCAGCGTGCGCGGCACCGACCAGGCCTCGGTATCGCCGAACGCCCACGGCCGGGTCGCCCCGGTGGCCTCGCCGGCCGCACCGGACCGCCGGGTCTCCCGCTCGCCGCGACGCGCGCCGATCCGGTCCACCACGTCGCGCAGTGCCGACTCGCCGAGCCGCCGCAGCGCCTTCGGGGAGAGCGCCAGCGTCCCGTCGGCGGCCCGCTCGAACAGGCCCTGGCGCTGCAGCTCGCGTTCCAGCTCAGCCAGCGTCCGGGCGTCCACCCGGGCCTCCTCACCGAGAAGATCGCCAACGGCCTCCAGATCTATGTCCTCCAGCCGGGCACCGGGGTAGCTCTGCGCCAGCTGCTCCGCCAGCGCGTCCAGCTGGCCCAGCTCCTCCATCGCCCGGGTGGCCTCCCCCATGCCCATCGGATTGTTGCCCCGGAACCGACCGGAACCCTGCCAGTCCTCCCCCGGGCGCAGCCCCTGCAGCTGGGCGTCCAGCTGGGACAGTGCCTGAGCCAGCCGGGGGTCACCGAACGCCTCTTGAGCCAGCTGCGCCAGCTCGGCGCGCTGTTGCGCGGACATCGAGTTGAGCATCCGCTGGGCCGCGGCGGACCGGGCCGCCAGCAGGTCGACCAGCTCCTCGGTGTTGGCCGGGTTCTCCGGGAAGAACTCGCCGTGGCGGGCCATGAACTCGCTGAACTGCTGCTGGGTGTCCTGGCCCTTGGCGTGCTGGGCCAGCAGGTTGTTGAGGTCGTCGAGCATCTCGCGGACCCGTTCGACGTCGCGCGGCGTCGCGTTCTGCATGGCCTGCTTCATGCCCTCGAAACGCTGGTCCAGCATCTCCCTGCCGAGCAGGTCCCGAATCTCCGCGTACGCCTCGCGGGCATCCGAGGAGCGCCAGTCGTACTCGCCCAGCTCCCGTACCGCGCCGCCGGTGTCGTTCGGCAGCGCGTCCAGCTGCATCTCGCGGAACCGGGCGTCATCGCTGTCCTCGTTGCGCAGCGCCTCGCGCTCGGCGTCCATCGCCCGTTGCAACAACTCACGGACCTGCTCAAGGGTGCCGTCCAGCCGGTTGTCGCGCTGCAGGTCACGGCGCCGCTGCCAGACCTGGCGGGTCAGGTCGTCCAACCCGCGCCGGTCCGCCGCGCCCCGGCGCAGCAGCTCCCGCAGCGCCTGGCGCGGCGAAGAGCCCTCCATGACGTCGCGGCCGATCTCGTCCATCGCGGCGCGGATGTCGAACGGCGGCGCCAGCGGATCTGGACCGCCCGCGTACGGCCCGTATGCGTAGCGCCCCGCCTTGCGCCGAGGGTCAGCCATAGGTCACCGTGTCACCGGCGGCGTCGTCCTCGGAGGAGTCCTTGGCCAGCTTGCGGGTGAGGAACAGGTACTCCAGCGCCAGCTCGGCGGCCGAGGCCATCGGTCCGGGATCTTCGGTACCGGACGCGCCGAGCCGCTTGGCCACCTCGGTAAGCGCCGGCACCGTCGGCAACGCGGCCACCACCTCGGACGCGGGGACCCGCTCGCCGGTGCGTACCGGCCGACCGGACACCTGGTCCACCAGCTCGGTCAGGTTCACCCCGCGCAGCGCGAACCGGGCGGTGTCCGCTACGGCCCGGCGCAGCAGGTGCTCAAGGACCTCCTCCTCCCGGCCTTCCTCGCCGGAGGCGAACTCGAGCTTCCCGCGCAGCACCGCCGGCACCGACTCCAGGTCGATCGGCCGGGCGTACGCCCGCGCCTCGCCGGTCAGCGCGGCCCGGCGCAGCGCGGCGGCGGCCACCGTCTCGGCGGCGGCCACCGCGAACCGGGCGGACACCCCGGAGGACTGGTCGACCGCCGAGGATTCCCGCAGGTGGCGGGTGAACCGGGCCAGCACCTCGATGAGGTGGCGTGGCACGTCGGCGACCAGCTCGGCCTCCTGCTCCACCAGCTCGACCTCGTCGGCCACCTCGAGCGGGTAGTGCGTGCGTACCTCGGCACCGAAGCGGTCCTTGAGCGGGGTGATGATCCGACCCCGGTTGGTGTAGTCCTCCGGGTTGGCGCTGGCCACCAGCAGCACGTCCAGCGGCAACCGCAGCGTGTAGCCGCGGACCTGGATGTCCCGCTCCTCCATCACGTTGAGCAGCGCGACCTGGATGCGCTCGGCCAGGTCGGGCAGCTCGTTGATGGCCACCACGCCCCGGTGCGCGCGCGGCACCAGGCCGAAGTGGATGGTCTCCGGGTCGCCGAGCGAGCGGCCCTCGGCGACCTTCACCGGGTCCACGTCGCCGATCAGGTCGGCGACAGCGGTGTCCGGGGTGGCGAGCTTCTCGGTGTAGCGCTCCGAGCGGTGCACCCAGGCCACCGGCAGCTCGTCGCCGAACTCGGCGGCGCGACGAATGGATGCAGGGGTGATGGGTTCAAAGGGGTGTTCGCGCAGTTCGGAACCCTCGATGGTCGGCGACCACTCATCGAGCAGGCCGGTCAGCGAGCGCAGCAGCCGGGTCTTGCCCTGGCCGCGCTCGCCGAGCAGCACCAGGTCGTGGCCGGCCAGCAGGGCGCGCTCCAGCTGCGGGAGCACGGTGGACTCGAAGCCGACGATGCCGGGCCACGGGTCGCGGCCCTCGCGCAGCGCGGCGAGCAGGTTGTCACGAATCTCGGATTTGACACCCCGCTGCTGGTGCCCGGACGCGCGCAGCGCGCCGAGCGTGCGGGGAAGCTCAGATGGTGCGGTGTGAAGTACTGGCACCACTCCACGCTACGTCCCAAACCGCCTTTCGGCTCGTGAGTGGCGAGCTCTCACCGCGCACTGGGGCCGAAGGCCCCACCGCCGAAACTTGTTTCGGCCGAACGAGAATCAGCGCCGGCGCAGCGGGGTCCAAGCACTTCGGGGGTCGTTGGGGCGGAGCCCCCGACTGTTCAGAAGGCCGGCCAGGGAATGGCAGGGCCGTGGCCGGTGGGCTCGGGGAACCGGGGGCGGGCGAGCAACAAGTCCACCCGGTCGCGCAGCGCCCGCAGCTCACGCTTGGTCAGGTGTGGGGCCAGCGAGGAGCACAGGCCGTCATCCAGCAGCGCACGCACCGCGCGGACCCGCTCCCGGAGCTCGCTGGGCAGGCGCTGGCCCACCCAACCCCAGAGCACCGTGCGCAGCTTGATCTCCTCGTGCAGGCAGATGCCGTGGTCGACGCCGTATACCCCGCCGTCCACACCGGCCAACAGGTGGCCAGCCTTCCGGTCGGCGTTGTTGATCAAAACGTCCAGTACCGCCATGCGCTGCAGCTCCGGCCGGTCCGCGTGCACCAGCACCGCCGGGTCGCCCATCGCGTCACGAGCCCGCAGCACGGTCAGCCAACCGTCCGGCACCTCGTCCGGCGCGCACACGTCGACCAGGTCGTTCTCGTCCTCGGTGTCGATCCACAGCTGCACCATGCCCGGACCGAACGGACCTTCCCGCAACACCGTCGGCGGGATGATCGGATCGAGGTCCTGCCCCGCGAACGCCTCGGCCAGCAGGTAGCTCGCGTACTCCCGGTCGGCCAACGTGCCGTCCGGGAAGTCCCACAGCGGGCGCTCCCCGCGCATCGGCTTGTACACGCAGTTGGCGCGCGCCCCGTCGGCCTCGATGTCGCAGTACAAGGTGGCGTTGGAGGCGGTGACGATGCGGCCGGTGACTGAAAGCCGCCCACCGCGCAGCAATCCCGGCACGGCCGGGTCACGGGGGTCCACGGACGTCAGGAGCCCTCGGTGACCGCTCGCCGGTGGTAGCCGTTCTGCCGGGGACAGATGTGGCCTTCGGCGTCCAGCGGCTCGGCGCACAGCGGGCAGGGCGGCCGGCCGGCCGAGATCACCCGCTCCGCACGGGCGGCGAACGCACGGGCCTGCACCGGGGACAGGAAGACCCGCAGCGCGTCCGGCCCCTCCTCCGTGTCGTCCAGCACCACCGACTCGTCGATCTCCTCCTCGGTGAACGCCAGCAGCTCGACCACGATGGACTTCGAGTCGGCGTCCCAGCCAAGGCCCATGGTGCCGACCCGGAACTCCTCCTCCAGCGGGACCGCCAGGGGCGAGACGTCGACCTGGTCCTCGGCGACCTCTTCGGAGACCTCCGCGCCGAACCGGCGGGAGATCTCCTGCAGCAGCGCGCCGATCCGCTCGGCCAGCACAGTGACCTGCTGCTTTTCGAGCAGCACGCTGATCGTCCTCGCCTCCTCGACGGCCTGGAGGTAGAACGCGCGGTCGCCGGGTTCGCCGACCGTGCCCGCGATGAACCGGTCGGGTTGGCGGAATACATGAATGACACGTGGCATGACAACCCCGAGATTAGGCCACGGGCCGCGCCGAGGCACACCGGCGCCGGCCCGGGCGGGAAAATTCAGCCCGGTGCACCGCTCAAGCCACGCCGGTGGATCCACCCACCACCGCGTCCGAAGAGGACACAGACGGCGCGGCGGCGCCGGTGGACGAGCGCCTGCGCCGGCCACGTTTCGGCGGCGGCGGCAGCAAGCCGCTGACATCGCCACCAGTGTCGTTCATCCGGCCGACGAACGGGCGGGTCTCGGTGTACTGAACCACGCTGACCGAGCAGGGGTCGACGACGATCCGCTGGAAGGCGTCCAGGTGCATGCCCAGCGCGTCCGCGAGCACCGCCTTGATCACGTCACCGTGGCTGCAGACCAGCCACACCGCGTGCGCGCCGTGCGCCGCGGCGATGGCCGCGTCGTGCCGGCGCACCGCCGCCACTGCCCTGGCCTGCATGGCGGCCAGCCCCTCGCCACCGGGGAACACCGCGGCGGACGGGTGCTGCTGCACCACCCGCCACAGCGGCTCCTTGGCCAGCGTCTTGATCTCGCTGCCGGTCCAGTCGCCGTAGTCGACCTCGGCGAGCCGCTCGTCCACCTCGACGGTCAGGTCGCGCCCGGCCAGCAGCGGGGCGACGGTCTGCTGGCAGCGTTCCATCGGAGAGCTGACCACCGCTGCGAGCGGCAACGGTTTGAGCCGCTGCGCAAGCGCCCAGGCCTGCCCCTTGCCGGTGTCGTCGAGCTGCACACCGGGCGAGCGGCCGGCCAGTACGCCCGAGGTATTGGCCGAGGAACGTCCGTGCCGCAGGAGGATGAGGGTGGTCACGACCGCCCAGGCTACGTGGCGGCCAACCAGCCCGCGCTGAGCGTCACCAGGATCGCCGCGCCGAGTACCACGCGGTACGGCACGAACGCGGTGATCCGGTTGTGCGAGACGAAGCGCAGCAACCAGGCAACCGACGCGTAGGCCACCACGAAGGACACCGCCGTGCCGACCGCCGTCGGGACCGCGCCGACCCCCTGGCCGAGCGCCTTGGGGGTCTCCAGCGCACCGGCGCCGAGTAGCGCCGGGATACCCAGGTAGAAGGACAGCTTGGTCGCGGTGACCCGTTCCACGCCGCGCAGCAGACCGCCGCTGATCGTCGCGCCGGACCGGGACACCCCGGGGAACAGCGCAAGGCACTGCATCAGCCCGATGACGATCACATCGACCGCGCCGACGTCGGCCTCACCCTTCTTCTGCGTGGGGTCGCGCTCCGCCCACCACAGCACCGCGCTCCAGGCGATCAGCGAGACGGCCACCACCCAAAGGCTGCGCAACGGGCCTTCGATCAGCGGTTTCGCCGCCAGCCCTACGATCCCGATCGGAATCGAGCCCAGGATGATCAGCCAACCGAACCGGTACTCCTCCGCCTCACGCGCCGAGGAGCTCAGCAGCCCGCGCACCCAGCCGGCGATGATTCGGGCCAGGTCCTTGGCGAAGTAGACCAGCACCGCGATGATCGCGCCGACCTGGATGACCGCGGTGAACGCGGTGACCGCGGCATCGTCCGCGCGCAGGCCCAGCAGCTTTTCCGCGATGGTCAGGTGGCCCGTCGAGGAGACCGGAAGGAACTCGGTGAGGCCTTCCACGATGCCCAGTACCACCGCCTGGAAGAGGTTCACCACACCCACCCGTCGAACGTGCATACCGCGCGGACCACCCGCGCCGGCCGGTCACGCTATCGCCCTCGGCCGCGCCGGGCTCGCGACCCACCGGCTTCCGCCACCACACGCGCGGTGGAAACACGGCGTTCACCGCCCGGTGGACGGCCCGACATCTGTTCACACACCGGATGGCGCCCTATGGTGGGGAACGAACGGGCACAACGACGTGGCTTGCGTCTCAAACGGATCGCACGGACCATGGGGCGGAGGTGGCCGGTGGAGCGCACCAGCACTGGCTCGATCGAGGGGGACAGCGCCGACGGGGAGTGGGAGTACCGGCCGCTCCGGTTACCGCCGGACGTATCTCGCGTCACGGCATCGGTGCGGCTGGCGATCCAGGCCGAGTTCGGCGGGTGGGAGCTGTCCCGGGTGCGGCTCTACCCGGGTCGTGTGCGCAAGGTGTGGCTGCGGCGCAGGCGAACCAAGCACATGTTGCCGAACCTGCACTTCTGACCGACCCGCCGCTATCGGCCGGCCAGGCGGGGGTAGGGCCCGGCCGGCTCGGCTCCTGGTCAGCTCCCCCACTTCAGGGCAGGTGGGCGGGCGCCGCTGCCCGGGCCGGGGACACCCCGGAAGCCGTACGGCCCTGGCTCGCGGCCCGGCTGGACGTACCACGCCTCGCCACCCTGTCCGTGGTCCAGAATCGCCTCCACCGCGCCTGCCACGTCATCGGCGGTGAGCAGCGGGAACTCACCGAACTGGTCACGCTGCTCGGCGATCAGCGGGGTGTCGGCAAACCCGGGGCACAACGCGCAGACCCGGATGCCTTCCTCGGCCAATGTGGCGCCGGCGGCGCGCACGTAGCCCACCACGGCGTGCTTGGTCAGCGTGTAGATCGGGTCCGAGGCCAGCGGCAACAGCCCCGCCAACGAGGCGGTGGCGATCACCGTGCCGCCGCCGGCCCGCCGCAGCGCGGGCACCGCGGTACTCAGGCCGTACACCACGTGGTCGACATTGACCCCGACCACCCGGCGGTAGTGCTCGACGTCCAGCTCGCTGGTGCCCGGCTGCCCGCCGACCGTCCCCGCGTTGAGGAACACGATGTCCAGCCGGCCGAAGCGGTCCTCCACGACCGAGGTGAACATCGGCATGATGTCCGGGTCGGCGACATCACCGACCAGTGCCAGCCCGGCCACCTCGTCGGCGATGCGATTGGCACCGTCGGCGTCCCGGTCGATGATCGCTACCCGCGCGCCGGCCAAGGAGAGCCGCCGCACCACCGAGGCACCGATACCGGAGGCGCCCCCGGTGACCAGCACTCCCCTGCCCTTGACATCCATCCAGTTCGCTCCGATCGAGGAAATTCGCGGGTTACTGCTTGCCACTGCTCAACAACCGCGCAGGAAACGGTCCAGCACTCGGGCCCCGAAGCGCAGCGAATCTACCGGCACCCGCTCGTCAACGCCGTGGAACAGCGAGGCGAAGTCCAAGTCGGGTGGCAGACGCAAAGGCGCGAAACCGAAACAGCGCATACCCAGCTTCTCCTCGAACGCCTTGGCATCGGTGCCTCCGGAGAGCATGTAGGGCACGGTACGCGCGTCCGGATCCTCGCTGGTCAGTGCATCTGCCATGGCCTGCACAAGGTCACCGTCGAAGGTGGTCTCCAGAGCGGGGAGCAGGGTCACCCACTCCCGGGTCACATCCGGGCCGAGCAGCTCGTCCACCTCGCGCTCGAAGGCATCCTGGCGCCCGGGCACCACCCGACAGTCGATCACAGCCTCGGCGGAGGACGGGATGACGTTCGCCTTGTAGCCGGCGTTGAGCATCGTCGGGTTGGCGGTGTCGCGGACCGTGGCGCCGATGATCCGGGACAGCGGCCCGAGCTTGGCCAGCGTGCCGTCCAGATCCTTCTCGTCGAACTCAATCCCGGTCACCTCGCCGACCACCGCCATGAACTCGCGGACGGTGTCGGTGAGTACCAGTGGGAAGCGGTGCCGGCCGAGGCGCGCCACCGCCTCCGTGAGGTTGGTGACAGCGTTGTCCTCGTGTACGAACGAGCCGTGACCGGCGCGGCCCCTGGCGCGCAGCCGCATCCAGGCCATGCCCTTCTCGGCGGTCTCGATCAGGTACAGCCGTGCCGGGTCACCCTGTTTGTCGGTCAGGGTCAGGGAGAACCCGCCAACCTCGCCGACCGCCTCGGTGCACCCTTCGAACAGATCGGGACGATTGTCGGCCAGCCACTGCGAGCCGTACTTGCCGCCGGCCTCTTCGTCGGCCAGGAACGCGAACACGAGGTCCCGCGGTGGCGTGATGCCATCCCGCTTGAACCGACGTGCCACCGCCAGCATCATGCCGACCATGTCCTTCATGTCGACCGCGCCACGGCCCCACAGGTAGCCGTCCTGGATCGCCCCGGAGAACGGGTGCACCGACCATTCGCTCGGATCCGCGGGGACCACGTCGAGGTGGCCGTGCACCAGCAGCGCGCCACGCTCAGGGTCCGCGCCGGGCAGCCGGGCGAACACGTTGTCCCGCCGCGCCGCGCCGGACTCGACCATCTCGATCTCGTAGCCGACCTCGGTCAGCTTGGCCGCCACGTACTCGGCGGCCTCCCGCTCGCCGACCACGGTGTCCGGGTCGCCGGTGTTGGTGGTGTCGATCCGGATCAGGTCGGCGGCCAGCTCGACGGCCTCCTCCTCAACTGCGCTGCT
Source organism: Pseudonocardia sp. (assembly GCA_036500625.1). Classification (GTDB taxonomy): domain Bacteria; phylum Actinomycetota; class Actinomycetes; order Mycobacteriales; family Pseudonocardiaceae; genus Pseudonocardia. The sequence goes on from DASYBQ010000171.1 coordinate 11,655, forward strand.
CACCGGGCCTTCCTACCATCTGACGGCCCGGTTCTCCGTTCGGCGGCGCCGGGCCCCGCGCCCAACGCACTGCGTTGGGTGCCGGGCCCCGCGCCCAACGCACTGATAGCGACAAGTGGCACGCCGCCCACGGCGACGCGGCTTCACCCGCTCGATGGCGTGGCGCTGGCGGTGCCGAGGGCGGGATGGCCCGGGGGCGCCGCTCTTTGGGACTCCGCCTGGCGGGCGAGCGCACCCGGGCCGGTGGCCTTGTCCAACGCGATCTCGGCGGCTCCGCGCAACACCGCCCGGTCGCCGTGTGCCGCGTCCAGTACCGGTGGCGGCCGGCGCCGGTGTACGGCCATCAACCCGTCGTGCAAGGCGTCGCCGAACGCCCCCGAGGCCTGTGCGCGCAGCGGCGGTCCGAGCCCGCCGAGGATCACCACCTCCGGGTCGAGCGCGTTGACCAGCCCGGCCACGCCTCGACCCAGCGCCCGCGCCGAGTCGGCCACCGCGCGCGCCGCCGGTGACCGTCCGCGCGCGGCGCGCAGTACCCGCAGCGCGTAGTCACGGGGATCGGACGGTTCCGGCTCCCCGAGCCGACGGGCCAGCGCCCTGCCGTCCACCTCGAGCTGCCAACACGCACGTGCGCCACACGGGCAGCGCCGGTCCGGTTCGCCGAAGGGCAGGTGCCCGAACTCGCCGGCGGCGCCGTGCGCCCCGGTCTGCGGAGATCCGCCCAGCAGCAGCGCACCGCCGACGCCTACCTCGACGGTGACATAGAGCGCGGTCTCGGCCTCGGCGGCGGCCCCCGCACGTGCCTCGGCGACGCCGGCGAGGGTGGCGTCGTTACCGACCAGCACCGGGACGGCGTCCTCCCGGTCGGTGAGCGGCCTCAGCCGCAGCGGCCCCCAGCCCAGATCCGGATCGCTCACCGCGTCGGCGCCCGCGTGCACGGCGGCGGCCACGGCGACCCCAATGGCTACCACCCGGTGCTCGCGCACGACCTGGTCCAGGCGTCCCCGCAACCGGTGCACGGCCTGCCACGGATCTCGGGTGTCGTAGGGCTGGGTGCGCAGGTCGTGCAACTGACCGTCCAGCCCGGCCACTGCGCACCGCCAGTCCTCGTAGCGCAGCTCGACAGCCAGGACTACCGGTCCGCCATCCGTCGCGGCGCAGGCGTGCACCACGGTGGTCGGCCGCCCCCGGCCCTCCGGTTCGGCACGCTGCTCCCGCAACCAGCCCAAGGCGCGCAGCCGCGCTGTGACCTCCGTCGCGGACGCGCTGGCCAGGTGCATCGACGCCGCGAGACTCACCCTGGTCAGAGCCTTTTCTCGGCGCACTCGGGCCAACATGTCCGCGCCGGTGCGCCATCGGTCCACCGCCGCCCGACCCGGCCGATCCCCTGGCATCAGTTCCACCCCATCCATTAAACTCGCCGTACGATGAAAATAGCGACCTCTCCCACCTTGCCCCGATCCTTCTCCCGCGACACGCCGGCCAGGCACGCCCCCACATGGCTGAGCCTGGCCGCCCTGGCCCTGGGCGGACTGGCAATCGGCACCACCGAGTTCGCCTCGATGGGCCTGCTGCCCGACTTCGCGACCGACCTCGCGGTCTCCATCCCGCACGCGGGCGTGGCGATCAGCGCATACGCGCTCGGGGTCGTCATCGGCGCCCCGGCACTGGCGGTTGGCACGGCACGCTGGCCACGTCGGCGGCTGGTGCTCGCCCTCGCCGGCGCGGTGGCGCTCACCAACGCGTCCTCGGCACTGGCCTGGTCCTTCCCCACATTCCTGCTGACCCGCTTCCTCAGCGGCGTCCCGCACGGCGCCTACTTCGGCACCGCCGCCGTGCTGGCCGCCGGACTCGTGCCGCCCGCGCGACGGGCCCGCGCCATCGCCGCCACGATGAGCGGCCTGATGGTGGCCAAACATCATCGGCGTGCCCGCCGCGACCTGGCTGGGCGCCACGCTGGGCTGGCGCACCGCGTACCTGGCGGTGGCTGGTCTCGCGGCACTGACCGTGGTCGCGGTCGCGCAGCTGGTGCCGGCTGCTGGCTCACCCTCACCCTCACCCGAGTCCGCACCCGCACCCGCACCCGCCGCGCGGGCCGAGCTTGCCGCGTTCCGCCGCCCGCAGGTGTGGCTGACCCTGCTGGTCATCGCCGCGGGCTTCGGCGGCACCTTCGCCGTGTACAGCTACATCACCCCGATCCTCACCGAGGTCAGCGGCTTCACCGTGCACCAGGTACCGCTGGCGCTGGCCGCCTACGGAGTCGGCATGACGGCGGGCAACCACGTCGGCGGCCGACTGGCCGAGCGGATGCCGATCGCCACCGTGGTCGGGTCGATGGTGGCAGGCACCCTGGTGCTCGCGGCGTTCACCCGCACCGCGCACTCGCCCATCCCGGCGACGATCACCCTGTTCGGCATCGGGTTCATGCTGGTCTGCGCCACGCCGGCGCTGATGACCAGACTGATGGAATTCGCCCCCGACAGCCGCACGGTGGCCGCCGCGACCTACCACTCGGCATTCAACGTCGCCAACGCGCTCGGTGCCACCCTCGGCGGCGCGGTGCTCGCCGCCGGCGGTGGCTACACCGCGCCGGCGGCCGTCGGCGCGGTGCTGCCGGTGATCGGACTGGCGGTGTTCCTCGCCTCCGTGCTGATACAGTACCGGCCGGTCCGGCTACGGCACGCGCACTGACCCTCCGGTTCGGTTCGGGGCGCGGCGACACCGGGGCCCCCGCGCCCCGGAGATGGGGGTACGGACCACCGCCGGTGGTCAGCTATCCTCTGCGGTACCACGGTCCGAGTGGCGGAATGGCAGACGCGCTAGCTTGAGGTGCTAGTGCCCTATTAACGGGCGTGGGGGTTCAAGTCCCCCCTCGGACACGCGCACTACCCCTCCGAGGGGCCGGATGGCAACATCGACCGTCTTGGCTTTGGCGTGGTAGGTCATTTCCAGACGTAGCTCTTGGTAGAGCTTCTGCATCTTTGCCGGGTTTGCGTTGTTCAGGGCTTGTCCGATGTCTCCGAGTGAGTCGATCATGGCGTAGACCTCGGCGTCGGACAGGGTGTCCGGCGTGGGCGCGATGGCGTCCAGCTCGGCTCGTGCGGCGGCACGCTGCGTTTGCGCCTCGTTGATCGCTTCGACCAGCGCTGTTGGTTCGACGCCTGCCTCGATCGCGGCGCGCAGCCTGCGCAGCCGGGCCTCGGCCTCATCGAGGCGTTTCTTCATCGCCTCGCGCGCGGCCGCGTCTGTCTTGGCGTCGTCGGGTTGTGCGGCCAGTAGCTC
>DASYBQ010000172.1:0-14390 GCA_036500625.1 Pseudonocardia sp.
GTTCGGGCTGCGGCTGCCGTGGCTGCTGCTCGGCCTGGTGGCCTACCCGTTCATGGTGCTGCTCGGCTGGATGTACGCGCGCGCCGCGGAGAAGCTCGAGCAGATCTTCGCCGACCACATCCAGTCCTGAGGCGCAAAGCCCCGCGAGTCGGGCGTCTCAGCACACAGAGTGGGGGCGCTGCGCACATCCACTCACCAGCGTGGCCTGTACGAGCTCGTGCCAGTGGCGGGTCAGGCGGGCGGCGTCGGTCGGGCAGACGGTGATGGTGTTGTGCCTGCGGACGTTCATCGCGTAGCCGGTGTCGGTGCGCTGGAAACCGATCACCCAGTCGCCTCGGCGCTCGGAGCCGTGGCGCACCGCGCTGGCGCCGAGCTTGGCGCCGAAGGTGATGCCGGAACACATCCGGGCCAGCGAGGACGACTCGGACAGCGACACTCCCCGGGCCTGCAGCTGCTCGGCCAGCGACCAGACGCTGTGCTCCTCGGTGGCGGCGACCGCCGCATCGACCAGGTCGGCGGGAATGTTCACCGGAGTGCCCCTGCCCGGCCGGATGTCGCCGACCAGGCCGAGCAGGGTGGCGCAAACCTGGGCGGAGTCGAGCGCGAGCAGCTCGAGCGGGCCGAACGCCTCGGCGCCGACGACCACCAGCCCGCGCGTGCCGGCCACCGCGCCCAGCCCGAGGATCGGCCGCCCGTGCGGCCCGGGGAAGCGGATGTCGAGTCGGTAGTCGGGCCGGGCGAGCAGTGCCAGCAGCTCGGCAAGCGCCGGTACCGGCCGGTTTCCGTCCGTCAGGCCGCGCTCGGCCATCGCGGCCAGCACCGCGTCGGCGTGCCGCCGGCTTTCCGCCACGGTCAGCCCTGGCGGGCCGGTCAACCGCAGCAGGCAGGGCGGTTCGCCGAGCGGCAGCACCCGCCAGCAGCTGGCCAGCTCGTCCCTGGACAGCAGCAGCGGCCGGACCGCGCGGTGTGGGTTGGTCACGGCTCGTCCAGGTGCTCGGGGCCGATGACGCGGGGGACCACGTCGTCGCCGAGCTGCACGCTGAACGGCTCGTCGCTGGCCAGGTAGGTGTTGTTGCGGTGTTCGCGTTCTTGGCCGGCCCGGCCCGAGGCACCGCCCATCGGTATGCCGCCCCCGGCCGGGCCGGCGCCTCGGACGGCGCGTTCGCCGGCCTCGGTGGCGGCGGCGTTCGGGTTGCCGCCCGGGCGGGGGTCCAGCGGCGTGCCGGAGCCGCGCGGCGCCGGGGTGGCCTGGTGCGCGGTGCCGGGGTTGAGCGCGGCGGTGATCTTGCCGGGTTGATATTCGGGGGCGCCGCCGAGGGGCAGCGGCGGGAGCGCGGCGGGGCCGGACCCGCCGAGCCCCGGCGTACCCGAGCCGGTCGCGCCGGTCGCCGTGCCGGAGCCGGCGGCGCCGATGCCCGGCGGACCGGTGCCGTCGAGCGGTGGGGTGTGCGGGGTGGCGGCGGAGGGTGTGGTGCGGGACGGGGCGGCGGCTGTCCCGCCGTCGTTGCTACTGCCAGAGCCGTCGGTGCCAGAGCCGCTGGTGCCAGCGCCGTGGCTGCCCGCCGCGCCGCCGGGCATGCCCGCGCCGCCGGTACCGGGCTGGGCGCCAGGGGTGGCGTGCCCGGCGCCCGGCGTGCCATGGCCGGTGGGAGTAACGGCGGCGGGCTGGGCTGGGCCACCTGGTTGGCCGGGACCTGCCGGCAGCCCCGGCGGGGCGGTCACCTCGGGTACCGCCGCCGTCGCGGAGAAACTGCCCAGCGCGGTGCGGGTGTGCTGTTCGTGCGCCACCATCGCGTCGATCGCGTTGTTCCGTGCGTTGTCGTTCTCCGCGACGGCTTTGGCATGATCGGAGTTGTCGCCGAACAGGTCGGTGAGGTCGTCATACCAGCTGGCCGGCGGCACCGGCTTGGGCGCGGGCACCGACTGTTTCATGGCGGCCCACGAGCTGGCGTAGTCCTGCGCCGAGGCGCCGCCGCTGTGCGTGGCCTGACCGCCCGCCGCGCTGGCCCACTGCGCGACCTGTGCCACGGCGCTGCCCGCCGCCTGCGCCGCCTGCCCCTGCCAGCTCACCTTCGCCTGGTCCATCACCTGCTGCAGCCGCTGCCCGGACCCGCTGACCTCGGGGGCGAGCGCGGTCAACGTGGCAGCCGCCGGCTCCACCACCGAGGTCCCCGGCCCGCCGTTGACCTGGTCATAGAGCTGCTGCAACGTGTACTGGTCGTAGTAGAAGCACTGAATGTCCGCCCCGTCGTCCATGTCGCCCCTCGATCCCCGCCCGCCGGCTCAGCCGTGCAGCCTGCGCAGGTTGCCGACCGCCATCTCGGCCACCCGATCCGCCTGCTGGCAGGCCACCTGATGGCTGATCCCCGGATAGTCGCCATCCAAGTTGGTGTAGAGCACGTACATTGTCTGCTTCGGCGCGGCGTCAACCAGCACGATGCAGTGTGTGTTCGGGTTCTGCGTGGGTGAGGAGCTCTGCACGGCAGGGAAACCGCCTACCTGCACAATCTGTGCTCCGGTTGTGCTAGCCAGGTAGTAGGACGCGTCCTGATTGAGCTCAAGTCGTATGAGCCAACCGTTATCGGGTGGCCCACCGAAGTTGTCCCACTGACAGTCAGGGCTGTCCTTCCCGTCATTGTTGGAGCCTGGCGTGGTGTGCTCCGCCGCTAGCTGGACCGTCTGGGCGTGTGTCAGCAGGTCACAGGGTTTGACGCCGCTGAGTGGCAAGTCTGCCGGTCGGGGTGGCAACGCGGGCTTGGCCGCGGCCGTCGAGGGCTCTGGCCGCGGGCTTGACGGGGATGTGGTGAGGGGTGTCGACGAACTGCAACTGGCCACGCCGACCAGCGCCAGGACCACCAGCGCACCGGCGAACGACCGCGAGCACCGACCGCTCACCTCGGGCCCCCGACCAGCCCTGTGCCGCGCGTATGGGAGATTCGCTGTGGAGCAATAGCATTCGCTTCGTAACCGGGGAAGTAGCTCGTGAACGAGGCCGTTAGCTCATCCTCGTTGTGGCCGTAGCTCTTGGCGGTCTGTGCCATTGCTTCCGCCATTGTCTTCAGCAGGGCGATGTATGCCTCAAGCTGCTCGTTCAGTGTCTGGATCTTCGCGTTGAACGCGACGGCAGCCGGCTTGGACACCGGATCCAGGCCCGGTTCCCCGATCTGTACTGGGAATCCGCATGCGCGCATCTGGCCACGCAAGTACTGGGCTTCGGCTTTGAGGCCGTTGTGCAGGAGGAGGACGTTCTCCGGGGTGACCTGGGTGCGTAGGGACGCCAGGTCGGCTGTGGCGGCCGGCGCAGGGGCGCCCACGGGACCGGTCATGGTGGTCACCATAGGGCGTCGGCGGCGCCGGTCGTGGGCGTTTCACAGTTTTGCCGCGCGCCGTATTGCCCGCTCACCGGGGGTGAGCGGGTTCGTCGGAGCGGATCGGTGGGTCAGCGCAGCGGCGACACCCCCGGGGCGTCGGGCGCGGCGGGCCAGCGCGGCGCGAGGTCGAGCAGCCAGTGGCCGTCGTCGTCCTGCCAGACGGCGGTCGCCGGGTGGTTGACCTCGGCGGGGCAACGCCCGACATCGGCCCAGCTCAGCGGGGTTTCCGGGCAGCGGGCATCGGTGCCGCGCTCCAGCCAGTAGTCCCGCGCCGGGTGGCGCCGGCGCTCGAACCGCCGCCGCCTCGGCCACTCGCCGTACCGCACCACCCCGTATACCGAGGGCCCTGGCGGCTGGTCCGGGTACCAGTACCGGACCCAGCGGGGCGGGGAGACCTCGCTGCCGCACCGGCAGCGCCCTGAGGTGACCGGCCGCTCGCGTGCCTTGCGGGCCAGTTGGGCCAGCGTGAACGGCATCAGCAGTGCCGCCCTGGCGTGCCGGTGCATGCCGCAGGGCCACTGCCGGTGGCAGGCCGCGCAGCTGCCACCGGAGGGTTGGTGCTGTTCGAGGGCCTCGGCGAGGCGCTCCGGGTCGGCCGCCAGCCAATGCTCGAGCTCCCCGTGCTCGTACCGACGTGATGCGGCCATCAACTATAACCTTTCAAAATTCAACGTGGAAACTTGGTGATACTAACATCTCTCGGTAGGGTTTGACTCCCATTCATAGTTGCGACCCGCTGAAAGGCCGCCAGATGACCGCGACCACGCCCACGGTCTGCAAGCTGCAGTTGGGCAAGCTGCTCACGGCGCTGCGCGAGCAGGCCGGGCTGACCCAGGACCAGGCCGCGCGGCTGATCCGGCGCAAGGACCGCAACAAGATCAACCTGCTGGAGAAGGCGCAGGGCAGCATCACCCCGGTCGAGCTGGAGGTGCTGCTCGACGGCTACGGCGTGGACGAGGACGAGCTGCGCGAGCTGCTGCACCGGCTGCGCGACGGCAGCTCACAGCGCGGCCGGTGGACCGGCTACCGGGCGGTCTACGGCGACCCGTTCCGCCGGTTCATCGACTTCGAGGAGGATGCCGAGCTGATCCGGGTAGCCGAGGTCGAGATCATCCCCGGCCTACTGCAGACCGAGGCCTACGCGCACGCCCTCTACACCAACCAACACAGCCGCTCGGACTTCCCGCTGGAGCACCGGGTGCAAGCCCGGCTGGCCCGGCAGAAAGTGCTGTTCAAGCCCGACGCACCCGAGCTGCGGTTCGTGCTCTCCGAGTCCTGCCTGCGCCGCAAGTGGGGCAGCGGCACGGTGATGCACGAGCAGCTCACCCACCTGATCGGCTGCTCGGAACGCGAGAACGTGATCATCCAGGTACTGCCGTTCGAGCTGCCGGACCCCAGCCAGCAGCAGACCTGGATCAACTACCGGGTCACCCTGCTGCGCATCCCGGCGCCCGGGCTGGCCGGCCCGCTGGAGGTGGCCTACAGCGAGACCGGCACCGACTACCAGTTCGACGACGACAAGGCCAGCCTGGCCGCGCACGATAAAGTGTGGACGCGACTGAGCGACGCCGCGCTCGACACGCGGGAGAGCAGGGCGTTCCTGCGCTCGGTCGCGGACAGCTACCGCTGACCTGGGGATCCCCCGGCCCTGGGCCGAATGAAGGGATCCTCGATGGCGCAGTTCACCGCGTCCGACTTCCAGTCGCCGAGCCGCAGCAGCGGGGAAGACAACACCACCTGTGTCGATGTGGCGTGCGGCGGCGGGATAGTGGAGCTGCGGGACAGCAAGGTGGCGTTCGGCTCGCCGGCCGACCACCGGATCCGGCTCAGCCACGCCGAGTTCGACGCCTTCCAGCAGGGCGTACGCGCCGGCCGCACCGAGGCGCTGCCCGTCGAGGTCACCCGGCGCGCCGACGGCAGCTACCGATTCCGTGCCGCCGGCGCGCGGGACACCGAGACCGCCGTGCTCACCTTCGACCAGGCCGAGGTCGACGCGTTCCACCACGACATCCACACCGGCCAGTACGACATCCGCTACCGGTCGGCCGACCCGGCACCCGAAGCGAGCACCTCGGTCTAGCACCTACGCTGCTACCCATGTCGACGACCGAGGTGGTGGCGCTGTCCTGCATCGCGGTCGTCGCGGTCGCCTCCACGGTGATCGGCTCGTTCGGCGTCCGCTTCGCGCGCAACACCTCCGACTTCCTGGTCGCCTCGCGCACCGTGGGGGGCACCACCAACGCCAGCGCGATCTCCGGGGAGTACCTGTCCGCCGCCTCCTTCCTCGGTGTGGTCGGGCTGGTGCTCAAGAACGGCCCGGACGCGCTGTGGTACCCGATCGGTTTCACCGCCGGCTACCTGGCGCTGCTGCTGTTCGTCTCGGCGCCGCTGCGTCGCTCCGGCGCCTACACGGTGCCCGACTTCGCCGAGTTCCGGCTGCGCAGCCCGATGGTGCAACGGCTGTGCACCCTCTTCGTGATCATCATCGGCTGGATGTTCCTGCTGCCGCAGCTGCAGGGCGCCGGGCTGACCGTGGCCACCGTGGCACCGGAGTTCCCGGCCTGGATCGGCGTGGTGGCGGCCGGTGTGCTGGTGGTGGCCACCGTGGTGTTCGGCGGGATGCGGTCCATCACGTTCGTGCAGGCGTTCCAGTACTGGCTCAAGCTCACCGCGCTCACCGTGCCGGCCGTCGCGCTGATCGTGATCATCGGCGGCAACCACCACCCGTTCAACCGGCCGGCGCCGCCGCAGTTCCCGCACCAGACCGACCTGACGGTGCACGCCGACGTGGTGCTGAAGGTGACCCAGCCGGTCACCTTCACCGTGCGCGGCACCGTGGACGGGCAGCCCGCCGACGGGCCGGTGACCTGGGCGCCCGGCGAGCACACCGTGCTGACCGGTGCCACCATGAGGTTCCCGGCGAACAGCTCGGTGCCGGTGCCGGTCGGTTCGCCGGTGCGGGACTCCAGCTGGCTGACCCCGATCTCCGGGGACGGCATGGACCCGCGCTACGAGCTGTTCGGCATCTACTCGCTGATCGTGGCCACGTTCCTCGGCACCATGGGGCTGCCGCACGTGCTGGTGCGCTTCTACACCAACCCGGACGGCCGGGCGACCCGGCGCACCACGGTGGTCGTGCTGGCCATGCTCGGCGCGTTCTACCTGATGCCCACCCTGCTCGGCGCGCTCTCCCGGCTGTATGTGCCGGAGCTGCTGGTCAGCGGGGACACCGATGCCGCCGTGCTGCGGCTGCCCACCGCCGCGCTCGGCAACGGCCTGCTGCCCACCGTGCTGGCGGGGCTGATCGCGGCGGGGGCATGGGCGGCGTTCCTCTCCACCTCGTCCGGGCTGGTGGTGGGTATCGCCGGCGTGTTGTCGGCCAGCCCGACGGTGCTGCGGCGCACCGGGCTGCGGGACTTCCGGGTGGCCGCCGTGGTCGCCGGGATGGTGCCGCTCGGGTTGGCGCTGGTGTCCGCGCGGCCGGACTTCCTGGTCGCGGTGTCGATGGCCTTCTCGGTCGCGGCGTCCACCTTCTGCCCACTGCTGGTGCTGGGCATCTGGTGGCGCGGGCTGACCGACCGCGGCGCGGTGGCCGGGCTGCTGGCCGGCGGGCTGACCTCCACGGCCGCGGTCACGCTGAGCCTGTTCAGGGTGGGCAAGGGCGGCTGGCTCGGCATGGGGCTGGAGCGCCCGGCGCTGGTCACCGTGCCGCTGGCGTTCCTGGTGATGACCATGGTGAGCAGGGCCAGCGCGGGGCGGGTGCTGCCGGACGCGCCGAGGCTGCTGTTGCGGCTGCACGCGCCGGAGCGGCTCGGGCTGGCCGGGAACACGGCGGGCCAGCCCGGCGACGATGAGCCGGAGTCGTCACCGAGCGAAGTCTAAGCTTTACTGAGAGGCTCGTGGGGCTCTAGTGTGTCCGGGGCCATTTGAGTGGTCAGGGGGACTGGCCGGGCTCAACCGGACCGGAAGACCACAGGGGAGGACCGTGAGTACCAGCGGTGACTGGCCGTCGCGACCAACGGGGCCAACAGGCTCAGCGCGGCCACCGAACACCACCAGATACAGCGCCAACAGCTACGCGGAGATACAGCGTGGCGCGGACTTCGCGGACCTGCGTCGGCGGCTGCGCCGCTTCGCGTTCCCGATGAGCATTGCGTTCCTGCTCTGGTACCTGCTCTATGTGTTGCTCGCGGCCTACGCGCCGGAGTTCATGTCGATCAAGCTGGACGGCAACATCACCGTCGGGCTGCTGATCGGCGTGCTGCAGTTCGTCAGCACGTTCGTGATCACCACAGTGTACGTGCGCTACGCGAACCGCAACCTGGACCCGGCGGCCGCCCGGCTGCGGGATCAAATTGAGGGAGGGAGCCGCCGGTGAGCGTCGACATGCTGGCCGACAACTACCTGGCCGCCGGCACGGTCGGCAAGCCGGCACTGAACATCGGCATCTTCCTGGCCTTCGTACTGATCACGCTGGTCGTGGTGTTCTACGTCGGGCGTGGCAACCGCACCGCGGCGGACTACTACGCGGCCGGGCGCTCCTTCACCGGCCCGCAGAACGGCCTTGCGATCTCCGGGGACTACCTCTCCGCCGCGTCGTTCCTGGGTATCGCCGGCGCCATCGCCACCGTCGGGTATGACGGCTTCCTTTACTCGATCGGCTTCCTGGTGGCATGGCTGGTGGCATTGCTGCTGGTCGCGGAGCTGCTGCGCAACACAGGCAAGTTCACCATGGGCGACGTGCTCAGCTTCCGGATGCGCCAGCGGCCGGTGCGGGCGGCGGCGGCGATCTCCACGCTTGTCGTCTCGTTCTTCTACCTGCTGGCCCAGATGGCCGGCGCCGGCGGGCTGATCTCGCTGCTGCTCGGCATCCCGGACGACAAGTCCACCTTCTTCAACGCCCAGTCGCTGGTGCTTGCGGTGGTGGGTGTCCTGATGATCATCTACGTGCTGGTCGGCGGCATGAAGGGCACCACGTGGGTGCAGATCATCAAGTCCGCGCTGCTGCTGGTCGGCGCGGCGATCATGACCGCCTGGGTGCTCGGTTCGTTCGGCTTCAACTTCTCCGACGTGCTCGGCCAGGCGATCCAGAACAGCCCGAAGGCCGGCGACAAGATACTCGGCCCCGGGCTGCAGTACGGCAAGACAGCCATCTCGAAGATCGACTTCGTGTCGCTGGGCCTTGCGCTGGTGCTCGGCACCGCGGGCCTGCCGCACATCCTGATGCGGTTCTACACCGTGCCCAGCGCCAAGGAGGCCCGCCGCTCGGTGGTGTGGGCGATCTGGCTGATCGGCATCTTCTACCTGTTCACCCTGGTGCTCGGCTACGGCGCGGCCGCGCTGGTGGGCCCGGAGAAGATCCTGGCCGCGCCCGGCGGAGCCAACTCGGCGGCGCCGCTGCTGGCCTTCCAGCTGGGCGGCGAGCTGCTGCTGGGGCTGATCTCGGCGGTCGCGTTCGCCACCATCCTTGCGGTGGTCGCCGGGCTGACCATCACCGCGTCCGCCTCGTTCGCGCACGACGTGTACGCCAACGTGCTCAACCGCGGCGCGGCACCGGACGCGGAGGTCCGGGTGGCTCGGCGCACCGCGCTGGTGTTCGGCCTGGTGGCGATCATCGGGGGCATCCTGGCCAACGGGCAGAACGTGGCCTTCCTGGTCGCGCTGGCGTTCGCGGTGGCCGCCTCGGCGAACCTGCCGACGCTGCTGTACTCGCTGTTCTGGAAGCGGTTCAACACCACCGGCGCGCTGTGCAGCGTCTACGGCGGGTTGATCATCTCGGTTGCACTGATCATTTTCTCGCCCGCGGTCTCCGGGGAGAAGACCTCGATGATCCACGGGGTGGACTTCCACTGGTTCCCGCTCTCCAACCCCGGCCTGGTGTCCATCCCGCTGTCCTTCCTGCTCGGCGTGCTGGGCACGTTCATCGGCGGCAGGGAAGAAGCCGGCGAGCACGGCTACGCCGAGATGGAGGTCCGCTCGCTCACCGGCGCCGGCGCGGAGAAAGCCGACTGAATGCGCCGCGGCAGCCGCACGACGAAGAGCGTCGTGCGGCTGCCGCGGCGCTCGTGAGTGAGGAGTGACGCTATAGCGCTACTAGTCGCTCACGACGAAGAGCGTGTCGTGAGCGACTAGTAGCGCTACGCCTTTGGCGCCTCTTCGGGGTAGCGGCACTCATCACTCACGAGGGAGGGCCCCTTCGGGGTGGCGGTGCTCAACACTCACGAGTCTTTGACGGGGTGGCTGGCATCATGGCTGGGTGAACTCTCCTCAGCTGCCGACCGTCCGGGCTGACGCGCTGCCCGATGATGCCCGGCCGGTGGATGTGCGCGAGCCGGACGAGTGGGCGGCCGGCCGGGCGCCGGGCGCGATCCACCTGCCGATGTCCGAGATCACCGGCCGGGTGCACGAGCTGCCGGAAGGGCAGGATCCGTTGTATGTGATCTGCCGCTCCGGCGGGCGCTCGGCGCGGGTGGCGGGTTACCTGGTCTCGCTGGGCTACCCGGCGGTGAACGTGGACGGCGGCATGCAGGCCTGGGCAGGCGCCGGCAAGCCGCTGGTCAACGACGGCCCGGGTGCGCCGGAGATCATCTGATGCTCGGGCCGGCCGGTGCGGCGTTTCGGGGGGCGCAATGAACTGCCCCCGGTGCGGGCGCGCCCAGCCGCCCGGCTCCCAGGACAGGTTCTGCGTGCACTGCGGCCAGTTCCTGGTGCCGATGCGCTGGATGGCCAGCTCGCCGGCGCCCGACCCGCCCCGGCCCGAAGCATCCCGAGGGGCCTACACCGGGCCGCCCCGCTACTCCGGAACGCCGAGCTGGGGCTTCCCGGCGCTGCCCTGGCAGCGGGACCGGCCGGTGCAGGGCCCGACGGCGGCCGACCGGGCCGCCGGGCACGCCGGCCTGCTCATCCCGCTGCTGCGCGGGCTGGCGATGCTCGCCGTGCTCTCCGCCGCCGCGGAGATCTGGCGTTACGTGCTGCTGTTGCAGAGTCGCGGCGGAGCGCTCAGCGCGGGCGCGGTGTCCGCGTCGGACGCGCTGGTCGAGGCGGCCTCCTGGGTGAGCACACTGATGTTCGTTGCCAGCGGGGTGTACCTGCTGGTCTGGTTGCTGCCGACGATCGACGCCGCCGCGCGGCGGTCCGGTGTGCGGTCGTCGCGGAGCCGCCGCACGGTGCTGCTGGGCTGGCTGGTGCCGGGGATCAACCTGAGCGTGCCCGGGTCGGTGCTGGCCGAGCTGGAGCACGCCGCGCTGGGCCGCCCGGCCGGCCAGCGGCCCCGCCCGTCCAAGCTGGTGCTGGTGTGGTGGGGGCTGTGGGCGGCCAACGTGATCCTCGGCGCGCTCGTGCTGCTCTGGTCGCTGCGCTCCGGGGTGCAGGCCCGGGCGGACGGCGTCGTGCAGCACGCGGTGCTGGACCTGGTGGCGGCCGGCACAGCGGTGGCCACCGCCCGGGTGGTGGAGTGGCTGACCGCGCTGGTCTGCCCACCCCGGGTGGTGCCGAGGCAGCGGGTGGTCCGGATACGCGAGCCCGCCCCGACCCCCTGACCCGAGGATCCGGGTTCTCGATCTGCCAGGAGCCCCTACTCGCGGGACGAGTACCGTATGTCGGCGATGAGCAAGAAGACGAAAACCAGGGGTCGCGCCGCCGCGACCGGCACCGGCGTGAACAGCAACGGGAACGGCGCAACGCCCAACCCGCGCCAGCCCTGCCCCTGCGGCTCCGGCAAGCGCTACAAAGCCTGCCACGGCGCCGGTGACGACGTGATCGTGCTGCGGCCGTTCGACGGTCTGGCCGCCGAGTGCGACCTGGTGGCGATGCGCGAGTTCGTGCCTTCCGGGCTGGCGCCGCTGACACTGTCCGGCGACGCGGCGAAGCTGGCCGGCGACCGGTCCGCCTCCATCGCCAGCGTGCTGCCCGGCGCGGCGGCCGCACTGGTCCGGCCGAACGGCGAGGTGCTGGTCGGCATGCAGACCCAGGCCCGCACCGGCGACCTTTCCGGTGACCTGGCCCGCGCGCTGCGCTGGGCGCTGGGCGCCGAACCCGGCGAGATGCTGCCGGTCTCCGGTGCCGCGCTGGGCGCCGAACAGGGCACGGTGCGGCTGCAGGACCTACTGGTCGCCGACGCGCCGCTGGACGTCGAGGTGTTCACCGACTTCACCTGGTGGCTGCCGAAGAACGAGGAGGGCGAGACCCAGGAGCCCAGCGCCGAGGCGCTCGCCGCCCTGGAACAGGCCAACAACGTCATCATGCCGACCGAGGTGGTCCGGGGAGCCGACGTGCGCGGCGCCTACTGGGTGGACGCCGGGGAGAAGGCCCACCTGCGCTGGGTCCGCCCGGAACCGGAGGAGCAGCTGATCGCCGCGCTGGCCCGGCTCGCCGCCGCCGACGAGCTGACCCTGGGCGAGGGCGCCAAGTTCGTCGGCTCGTTCCGGGCGCACGGCCTGCTGGTCCCGGTGTGGGACCTGGACCGGGAGATGCACGTCAAGGAGTGGACCGCCCCCGCCGAGTCCTTCGCCACCCGCCTGGAGAAGACGCTCGCCGGCCTGCCCGACACGCCGCTGACCGAGCCCGAGCGCCGCGCCAGGGACGGCATCGCCGGCCGCCAGGTAACGCTGCGTTGATCGGCCTTTTCCCGCGCTGAAAGTTCCGAGGGCGACCCCCCGAGCCTAGCGAAGCCACCTCTACTACCCGTGTGGTGTATTCGCTGTGCCTCGTGAGTGATGAGGGGCTCTACCCCGAAGGGGCGCAGAAGCGCTATAGGGCCCCTCATCACTCACGAGAGCCGCGGGCCACGTACGACACGCTCTTCGTCGTGCGTGGCCCGCGGCTCATTCATCCGGCGGTGGGTGGGGCTGTGGGGTCCTTGGGGGCGGTCTGGGTCAGTTCGCGGGCGATGAAGTCTTCTATGTGGAACAGGTTCTCGCCGGCGCGGTCGACCACCCGCAGCAGGGTGGACATTGAGGACACCTCTTCGACCTGTTCTTTCAGAAACCACTGCATGAACTGCTCGCCGACGTAGTCACCCTCGTCCCGGGCGGTTCGGGCCAGCGTGATGATCTGGTCGGTGACCTGCTTCTCCTGGGTCAGCGACAGCTCGACGGCATCGTGCACCGCGCCGAAGTCGTTGCGCACCTCGCTGATGCCGGGGATCGCCACCGGCAGGTCCTTGTCCAGCAGGTAACGCACCATGATCATTGCGTGGTTGCGTTCCTCGGTGGCCTGTGCGTAGAAGCGAGCGGCGAGCCGCGGTAAATCTTCACCGTCCAGCCAGACCGCGATCGCGGTGTACTGCTGGGCGGCGGTGAATTCGCTGCGGACCTGGTCGAGTAGCAGCTGGGGAAACTTCGGCATCCGTAGAGGATAAGGGTTACCTTATTGTTTCGGTGGTTCCACGTGAAACCAAGCTCAGGCCAGAGGGTCGCGGACCAGCGGGCAGGACATGCAGCGCGGTCCGCCCCGCCCGGACCCCAGCTCGGCGCCGGCGATCCGGATGACCTCGATGCCGGCGGCCTCCAGCCTTCTGTTCGTCTCGGTGTTGCGCTCGTAGGCCACCACTACGCCGGGCGCCACCGCGAGGGTGTTGTTCCCGTCGTCCCACTGCTCCCGTTCCGCGACGACCGGGTCCAGCCCGGTGCCGATCACCCGCAGCTCGGCGAGCCGCATCGCCTCGGCGGCGGCCGTGCGGAACGGCGTCGGACCGGACACCGTTACGCCGCCGCGCGGTGTCGGTCGCACCGTGTACGCGCCCAGGGTGTCCGCGACCGTCGGGTACATGACCACCGCGTCCCGGTCGACCATGGTGCAGACCGTGTCCAGGTGCATGGTGGCCCGACTCTGCGCGATCGGCACCACCAGCACGGCCTCGGCCAGCCCGTCGGACAGCGCGGACCGGGCGAACGACTCGGCGCCGGCCGGTGTGGTCCGCTCGCCGACCCCGATGGCCAGCACTCCGGGCGCCAGCAGCAGCACGTCACCGCCCTCCAACGGCGCGGAGTCCGCCTCGTAGGCCCGCTTGGTGTCGCCGAACCGGGGGTGGTGGGTGTAGATCAGATCGGTCAGCGCGGTCTCCCGGCGCCGCGCCGGCAGCGCCAGCGAGGTGATCGCCACCCGGTCGCCGAGCCAGACCGAGGAGTCCCTGGTGAACATCAGGTTGGGCAGCGGCTCGACGACGAAGTCGGTGGACGCGTGCATGGTGCGGACCAGCGAGCTCGGCCAGGCGGACGGGGAGCCGGTGGGCAGCTCGGCGAAGGTCAGCCCGGCGGTCAGCACGTGCGCCAGCTGGGCCGAGGACAGCTCGTCAAGGTAGCCGCCGAGCTCCTCGGCCAGCGGCGGGCCCAGCCGGCGCTCATCGAGCACACCGGCGATGCCACGGTCCCTGGCCTTCGGCTCGGCCAGCGCCTGGGTGAGCAGCTCGGCCAGCAGCAGCACCTCGATGCCACGCTCGCGCAGCAGCTCCGCGAAACTGTCGTGCTCGGCCTGCGCGCGGGCCACCCAGGGGATGCCGTCGAACAGCAGCTGGTCGTTGTTGCGCGGGGTCAGCCGGGTGAGCTCGGCGCCCGGCCGGTGCAGCAGCACCGCGCGCAGGCGCCCGACCTCGCTGTCCACCCGGGGCGGTTGCGGCACCCGGGAAACCTACCGCCGCCCGGGGGAACCGACCTCCTGGCCGGCGTCACGGCCGGTCGAGGTGCTGACCAGCGCGGCGTAGGAGCCGCCGGCCGCGAGCAGCTCCTCGTGTGAACCCTGCTCGACGATCCGGCCGTCGTCTAGCACCACGATCCGGTCCGCGTAGCGTGCGCTGGCCAGCTGGTGGGTGATCGCGATGACGGTACGGCCGGCGAGCACCGCGCCCAGCGAGCGGTCCAGCGCCCGCGCGGCGGACGGGTCCAGCAGCGAGGTCGCCTCGTCCAGGATCAGCGTGTGCGGGTCGGCCAGCAGCAGCCGGGCCAGCGCGACCTGCTGCACGGCGGCGGCGGACAACGGTTCGCCACCGGCACCGACCTCGGTGTCCAGCCCGGCGGGCAGCGC
>DASYBQ010000173.1:0-8810 GCA_036500625.1 Pseudonocardia sp.
GCCATCACCACCGCGAGCAGGCCCTCGTTCGGCCGTACCAGCGGCAGCAGGGTGTCCCGGTCGATGCCGGCGATGATCGGCAGCGTGACCAGGTAGGCATAGGTCGCGAAGATCGGGTAGAGCGCCGAGGTGACCAGCAGCGCGATGGTGAGCACGCCGCCGACGAACCCGTAGGCGGCTACCGGGCCGACCGAGCCGGCCAGCAGCGCGGCAACGACCGTGGCCAGCGCGGCCAGCGCGATGATGCGCCCCGAGTCGCGCTTCTTCCTCGCAAGACGCGCCGCGCTGGTCTGCGCCGCGGCGCGGCCAGACACATCGGGCGGTCCAACGGTGTGGGTCATACCTTCTCCGCGGTGACTTTGAGGCCGATGTATCGAACCACCAGAAGGAACACCGCAAGCGTCACCGCGCCGCACGCCATGAGCAAAAGCATTTCCATCAACCGTTCGGGGTTGAGAATATGCAATGTCCAACGACCCAGCACGATGATCGGGAACATCGAGACGGTGGCCAGCGCGATCACCACCAGGTGGCTGGGCCTGGTCAGCGCATCGGGCCGCATCGAGTAGCGCAGCCTGGCGAGCACGGTTGTCGCCGAGGCGGCCTCGCCGGCGAGCACCGCGACCACCAGGCCGGCCAACCGGGCCCCGCCGGCCGGCAGCAGCAGCGTGCTGAACGCGACGGCGATGCCCACGAACAGGCCGACGAAGCTGGCGATGCGCGGCCCGAGGTCGTCCATCCTGGAGAACAGCGCCTGCCGACCGAAGTCGTGGATGCCGCCGGCCATCTGGGCGAACGCCGAGACCGCGAGACAACCGGCCAGCTCGCTGATCAGGTTGGCCTGCCGCAGCTCGCCGTTGGCCAGCAGGTTGGCGGTGGGGGAGGCGAACGCGGCGAGCAGGCACAGCGAGGGCAACCCGGCGATCACCGCGTAGAACAGGCCCTGGCGCCAGGCGACGCCGAAGCGGCGTGCGTCTCCTGAGCTGGCCGCCTCGGCGAGGCGGGGCAGCGCGGCCATGGACACCGCGCGGGCACCGAGGAAGGACAGCGCGTAGTACACCTGGTAGGACAGCTGCACCACGATCACGCCGCCGGCCACCGTGCCGGAGATCGCGGTGAGCACGTAGTTGGTCGCCGCGGGGCAGGCGGCGACCGGGATGGAGCGCATCACCCGGCGCACGCCGTCGCGGGCCTCCGGGTCCGTCTTCCAGCCGCGCCCTGGCAGGGTGAACACCCCGCAGCGGAACGCGCCGTACTGCTGCAGCCCGGCGTGCAGCACCACGGCAAGGGTGGTGCCGAAGCCGAGCAGGATCATCATGCCGAACGGGGCCCGGTCCACTTCGAGGCCCGGCCCGTAGATCCCGACGGCGACCAGCACCGTGATGATGGTGCCCACGTTCTCGATCGCCGGCGCCGCGGCGGCCAGCGCGAAGCGACCGTTGGCCTGTTGCGCGGCCACGCCCAGTGCGCACACCCCGTAGAGCACCACCTGCGGCGCGACGAACAGGATGAGCACGATCGTCATCAGCCAGGCGCGGTGGCGCAGCGGTTCCGCGACGCCGGCGGTGAAGGTCCAGGCGACGGCGGGGGAGAGCAGCATCAGCACCGCGGCGCCGGTCAGCCCGATGCCCAGGATCCGCCCGCCGATCCGGCTGATCACCTCTTTGGCCCGCTCCGGGCCGTGGTTGTCCAACGCCCGGACGATGGTCGGGATCAGCACCATCGCCAGGATCGGCCCCGCGATGGTGGAGTGGATCGTGTTGGGCAACAGGTAGCCGGACTGGAAGATGTTGGCGAAGTAGGTGGGGCCCATGGTGGCACCGATCACCAGCACCCGGACCAGGCCGGCGACCCGGCTGATCAGGGTCCAGACCACCACCGTCACCGAGTTGCGGGCGGTTGCCTCCCGACCGGCCCTGACCGCCGCCGAAGTGCCCGAGGTGGTGGAGCCCGGCTCGCTCATCGCGCGCTCAGCCCCCGATCCAGCGCGTAGCGGGGACCGGAGCTGCCTGCGGACGTACCTTCACGCTGCTACTTGCCCCTCACCTGGACGCGGTCATCGGTGCTCGGTGCGACGTGAGGCTGCGCTGTCGCTGCCCACTCTTCGCCGCCGCTCGCCGCTACGGCTTGGTCCCGGGCCCGCCGGATGGCGATTTCGCCCGTGTGGACGCTGGCGACCAGGCCGAATGGCGAAGAGACTACCTGCCTCGCGCAGCGAGCTGGTCGTCACCGCTGCGTTGCCCACCACGGCGCTTGACCAGCGACAGCAGGGCGCGGATCCGGTGGCGCAGCCACGGTGTGCGGCCGGCGACCCGGGAGGCGAACCGGTAGGCCAGGCTCAGCTTGAACCGGAACATTGCCATCGAGTCGGTGCCCTTCACGAACACCCGATCCACCGCGAAGCGGCCGTTCTCCCTGGCCACCGCGAAGCTGACCTGGTAGCCGGCGTCCGCCATGGCCGCGCGGGCCGGCCGGTCGTGGGTGCCGAACGGGTAGGCGAACGAGCGTGGCAGGTACCCCATCATCTCGGTCACCACCTCGCGCGCCCGCACCACCTGCAGCCGCAGCGCCTCGGCGTCCATGTCGGCCATCCGGCTGTGGTCCCAGCTGTGCACGCCGACCTCCATCCCGGTGCCGGCCAGGGCGGCGATCTCCGCCCTGCTCGACAGCCGCTCGGCGGCGTACACCGGGTTCCAGGTGATCGGGCCGCCGAGCACGCCCGGCGGCACGAACAGCACCGAAGGGATGCCGGCCTCGGCCAGGATCGGCGCCGCTGTGCGCAACACCGACTCGTGCCCGTCGTCGATGGTGAGCAGGTACGACTTGCGAGGTGCCGGCGCGCCGTCGAGCGTGGCCAGGAACTCGTCAAGGCGCAGCGCGCGCCAGCCGTGCTCGGCCAGCAGGCTCAGGTGCGCGCGGAAGGTCTCCTCTGGCACGAAAAGGTGTTCCGGGTCGCCGGCGGCGGGTGGGTGCCCGAAGTTGTGGTACATGAGCACCCGGGGCATCCGCCAGGACATTCTCGGTGCGTCCACGTTGCTCAGGATGTCACCCTCTCAAGGCCGTGTTGGTTAGCTGCGGGTCCACCGGCGACTCAGGGTCACCACCGTCATCAGGCCGATCAACAGCCCGCAGATGCCGCCGGTGATGGCGGCCAACGACTTGTTCGGTGATGCCGGCTGGTCGGGCGAGTAGGCCGGCACCAGCACGGTGGACTGGTTCGAGGTCAGGTTCATTTCGTCCAGCTGGGCCTGCAGTGCACCCGCCCTGGCCTGCAGCGCCGCCGTGTTGGCCGGCGTGCTGCCCGCGCTGGGCGGCGCGGCCAGCTGCTTGCGCACGCCGTCGAGCTGAGACTGTACATAGCCGCGCGGGCCGCTGGTGTTGGACACCGTGATGTACTGCTTCGCGATCGCGTTGGCCAGGTTCACCCCGCCCTCGCGTGTCTCGTCCGTCACGGTCAGCTGAATGATGTCGCTGTTGTCCAGGATGACGGCGGAGACCTTGCCGGCCAGGTCGTCCACCGCGACGCCGTTGGTGTCGGCCACCGGCTGCAGCACGTTGCGGCTGGTCAACAGGACCGTCTGGGTGGTCAGGTTGCGGTCGGTCTTGAGGAAGTCACCGGTGTTCTCGCCGGCAATGTTGTACTGGATCGTGGTGACGGCCGCGTACTTCACCGGCATCATCAGCGAGACCGTGAATCCGAGCACAACACCCAGCGCGACGAGCAGCGCCAGCAGGGAGAGCAGCTTGCCCCGCTGGCCGACGGTGAGCTGTGGCCGGGGTGGGGGGGATGGGGCGAACCTCGGCGCGGCGCCGGGCGGCGGCGGCCCCGGCATCCGCATGCCGGGCGGCGGCCCGGGTAGCGGCCGTCCCCTCGGCGGTAGGCCGGGTGAGCTGGGCGGCGCGGCGGGCGGGCCACCCAGGTTGGCGCCGGCGCCACGCTCGCCGGCCCTGCTGGGCGCCTGCGGCCCCTGTTTGGTGCCGGTACCGGCCGAGGCAGCGGGTGTGCCGGAGCTGGCAGGGACGCCGGAGCCGTAGGGCGACGAGCCGGCGCCGAACGCCTCGTCGGTGCCGGCCGCGCCGCCACCAGCTGAGCCGGCAGCGCCGGCAGCGCCGGCCGGGCTCGCCGCGCCCGATTCGGGGCCGCTCGGCCCTTCGGCACCGTCGCCGGCCGCCGCGGCGGAACCGCCACCACTGGGCTGGCCGCTGGGGGCGCCGGATTTGCGCACACCGGCGGCGCCGCCGGCGCCGCCATTCGCCGGGCCGTTGGAACCACTGGAGCCCCCCGGTCCCCTGGGCGCGCCGGCGCCACTCGGGCCGCGCGGGGCCACCCGGTCACTGCTGCCAGGGCCGTTGCCCGGGCTGTTGCCGATGTGACTGCCGGGGCCCTTGCCGGAGTTGCCGCCGGAGTTGTTGCCCGGTCCGCCGGACGACGAGCTGTCCGCACCCTGGCCGCCCTTGCCGGTGCGCGGCGCGTCCCGGCGGGCGTCCTTGGCCGAGTCCGAGGCCGCCGCGTCCCGGGCACCGGGACCGGCGTTGTCGGCGCCGCGATCGGTGTTGCGGGCCGCGTCTGAGGCACGCGTCATGCTGAACTCCCTGTACGGACGGCATGGACCTGGTGTCCCCCACACACAGGATGCCTGCCCGACTGTGTCGCTGTCGGCGCCTTCTTTGGTGTCATCTCGGTCTCGGCGTCATCTGGCGCATCAGTTCGCGATCAGGTCCGGGTCCACCGGCGGGACAGCCAGATGACTACGAGCGCCGCAACCACGATGCCACACAGTCCGCCGGTGGCAGCGGCCAGGAACGGGTTGGGGAAGGCGGGTGCCGCGACGGAGTAGGGCGCGACCACGATCGCCGCCTTGTTGCCGGAAAGGTTCTGAATGTCCAGCTGGCCCTGCAGCGTGGTCAACCGGGTCTGCAGCGCCTGCGCGGTGGCCGCGTTGGCGCTGCTCAGCTGCTGTGTGGTCTGGTCGATCTGGGCCTGGAGGTACCTTGCCGGGCTCGCCGAGGCGACCACATCGAGATAGCGCTTGCCGATCGCGTCGGCCAGCTTCATCCCGGTGGCCCGGTCCGCGTTGAGTACGTCGACCTGGATGACCTCACTGTTCACCGAGTTGACGCTCAGGATCGTCGCGGTGACGTCCCGGGTCAGCTCCTCGGGGTCGACGCCGTTCGCATCGGCCACAGGGCCCAGCACACCTCGGCTGGTCAGCAGCGTTGCCTGTGTGGTCAGAGCCCGGTCGGTGCGCAGGAAATCGCTGGCATCCTGCACCGACACGTTGTACTCGATATCCGTGCGCGCGGTGTAGAGCGTGGTCATCGGCAGTGTGACGGCCAGCCCGGCGGCCGCGCCAAGCACCATGATGACCATCGCATACAGACCCAAGCGGGTGCCCTGGGCGGGAGTCAACCGCCGCCGAGGCGGCGGTGGCGGCGCAAAACGTGGCCCTGGCGGCCGGACCGGCGGACCCTGGCGGGGCGTCGGCGGTATGCCCCCCGGCGGCGGGCGGCCACCGGGAACCGAGCCCGAGGAGCCCGGGGAGCCATTGCTCCCCGGGCCCCGTGCCGCTCGGGCCCCATCGGACGGTCGAGTCATCCCGTGGCGCTGGTTGCTTCTCGCAGGACCTCACAGACCCTGCTGACCTGCTGTTGCGTAATCGTCGGCCCCATCGGAAGCGACAGGATGCGCTCGGCGGCGCGTTCGACGACCGGCAGGCTCTCGGTGTACGCGGTGTAGGCCGAGTCCAGATGGCACGGGGTCGGGTAGTGCAGGCCCCAGCCGATGCCGGCCGCGCTGAGCACCTCACAGACCTTGTCCCGGTTGTCCACCTGGACCACACCCAGGTGATAGACCGCCTCGGCCTTCGGGTGCCTTGCCACCGGCTGGACCTGCGCCGGGAGCTCGTTCACGTACTGCTCCCACGCCCGGACCCGGCCGGCGTTCGCCTGGTCGAGGCCGCGCAGCTTCAGCGAGAGCGCAGCGCCCTGCACGGAGTCCATCCGGCTGTTGCGCCCGACAAGGTCGTGGTGGAAGCGGCTGTTGGCGGCCCGGCCGTGGTCGGCCATCCGCCGGACCTTGTCCGCAAGCGCGGTGTCCTGGGTGACCACCGCGCCGGCGTCGCCCAGCGCGCCGAGGTTCTTGCCGGGGTAGAAGCTGAACCCGGCGGCAACCCCGACGCTGCCGGCGCGCTGGCCGGAGAACCGGGCCCCGTGCGCCTGCGCGGCGTCCTCCACGAACGCCAGCCCGTGGCGCCGGGTGACCTCGAGGAGACGGTCGGTGTCCGCCATCTGGCCGAACAGGTGCACCCCGATGACCGCCGCGGTGTTCTCGTTGACGGCGGCCTCGGCGGCCTCCGGGTCGATCAGCAAGGTGTCTGGTAGTACGTCGACGAATCGGGGGCGGGCACCCGCGAAGAGCACCGCCTCGGCGGTCGCGATGAACGTGTTCCCTGGCAGGATCACCTCGTCGCCGGGGCCGATGCCCAGCCCGGACATGATCAGCTCGAGTGCGTCGGTGCCGTTGCCGACGCCGATCGCCTCGCGGGCCTGGCAGTACTCGGCGAACTCCGCTTCGAACCTGCGCACCTCGGGGCCGTTGATGAACCCGCCGTGCCCGAGCACTGTGGCGAAGGCGGCCTCGAACTCGTCGCGCAGCGGGGCGTGCACCGCCGGCAGGTCCAGGAACGGCACCGGCTGGTTCTGCTCCGCCGGGCTCATGACCGCACCATCCGGTGCCCGTTGCCCGAGGTGGCCAGATCCGGCTTGCCGGAGACCAGCGCCGGACCGCCGGTGGCGGCGGCGACATCGGTGGCGGCAAGCACCTTCACGATGTCCAGCCCGCGCTCGCCGGTGGTCTGCGGCTCCTTGCCGGTGCGCACGCACTCTATGAAGTGGCTGTCCTGCACCAGCAGCGGCTCCTGGAACGGCACGAACGGCGAGACGATGTCGCCGGTGCGGTAGCTGACCGGGAAGCCGTGCGAGGCGGCGTCGTCGACCTCCTTGGGGTCGACGCCGACGTCGTAGATGCGGATCCGCTCGTTGTCGGACATGTCGTTGTAGACGGCCATCTTCTTCTCGCCTACCACGGTGACCCGCCGGGTCTTCTCCGGGTGCAGCCAGGACAGGTGCACGAACGCCGGCGCGCCGGACCGCTCGAACTCCAGCTTCAGGTACGCCACGTCGGCGTGCTCGGTGCCGAAGTTGTGCTGCGCCCACACCGACGCGGTCTGCGGCACCTCGTCGAGCAGGTAGGACACGATCGAGATGTCGTGCGGGGCGAGGTCCCAGATGACGTTGCAGTCGTTCTGGTAGCGCCCGAGGCTCAGCCGCGCGGTGTCGATGTAGAGCACCCGGCCGAGCTCACCGGAGCTGATGATCTCCTTGAGCTTCCAGACCGCGGCGTTGTACTCGAAGGTGTGACCGACCATCAGCCGCACGTTGGACTCCTTGGCGGCGCCCACCAGCGCCTCGGCCTCTTCGATCGAGTTGGCCAGCGGCTTCTCCACCAGGGTGTGCAGGCCGGCCGTGAGCGCCTGAAGCGCCACCGGGGCGTGCGCGCCGGGCGGGGTCGCCACGACCACGGCGTCCTGCGCCTCGAGCTCGTCGGCCAGGTCTGTCGCGACCCGGCAGGACGGGAAGCTGGCCATCGCCTCGCGCAGCCGCTGCTCGTCGTTGTCGATCACGGTGACCTCGACGTCGGGCAGGCTGTTCAGCACACGTACGTGCTTCGACCCCCAGTACCCGTAACCGACCACCCCGACGCGCGTGGGTGTGCGACCCATCAATTGACCTCCGTTGCTTCAGACCCTGATCGGGCGTGTGTCTCTCGAGAACCCAGACCAGATACGCGCAACAACCCGATCTCCAGTGGGTAAATCGGTGTGCTCGTGCGGGTTGTTACCCGCTGCATCCTCGAGCGGCTCGGATGCAGCGTCAAAGTCATGGGCATGGTAGTTGCGGGCACAGCGTAGGGTGACGACGGCGTAGCGCCGTCCCTCGGTTCAACGGCCCGCCCTGGCGATCGGTGCGCGCCGCCGCCCCGCCAGGGCCTTCGGGCCCGGCGCAACGTCGTGGTGGGGCGCAACTGTCCTCGATCCGTTGAATGAGCCACACCGTGAGCGTCCTGATACCGGACAACCACGCCGGCGGCGCTGACGACCAGCACCTCTCAGGTTAGCCGGTGGATCCGCTGGGCCCCGCGCCGCCGACCGTACCCGCGGCTTCGCGACCGTCTCCGAGCGCCGGTACACGCTCTCAGGAACCACTCAGCACCCCTGACCAGGTCGGCCCGCACGATTGCTCCGGATAGCACCGCCTTTTCTTGCGCGGCTTTTTGCGTCACCATCAATGCGGGAGTGACCAACCGCACTCCAGCCGTTCATGCTGGCACCGACGCCACGCACCGGGCGGTGCCTCGGACAGGCAGCCACCCTGGCCGCGCAGGTCGGGCCTGGTGCGCCGGCGCCGCGACGGGGTGCTGAGCCGGGCGGGTGCGCGTCGCGGCGGCACCGTTTGTCGGCTGAGGGCGGGCTGGTCGGGTAGCCCGTGCGGGTACCCAGGAGGTCATTCCCGGGATCGGTAGCTAGGATTTTGCCCAGGCCAAGCCCAGGCAAGTGCAGGAGGCATTCGTGACCGCCGTCAGTCCCACGCCGATTTCGCCGAAGCCGTACCCGGCGCGGCGGGCGGCCAAGGGCACGTCCCTGGTGCGCTTCCTGCACACCACGGACCCCAAGGACATCGGGATCTTGTACCTGGTGACCTCGTTCGGCTTCTTCATGGCCGGTGGGGCGATGGCGCTGCTGATGCGCGCC
>DASYBQ010000174.1:0-43439 GCA_036500625.1 Pseudonocardia sp.
ATCCACGACTAGTTACCGACGAGTACGGATCATGCACGGGCAGCCGGCGGTGGGGCAAGCCCTACCCCGCACCGGGTGGCCGACCTGACTGACTTCGCTCGCCACGCCCGGTTGGGTCAAGGGGTATCCGATCCGCATCCCTGGAGGTCGAACCGTGACTTCGCCAGCCCGGCGCGCCCGCTGCGTACTGACCCGCCCGTGGGTCGGCCCGCTCGAGGCGCTGACCGCGGTGTTCCTGGTCGTCTCGCTGCCCCGGTACCTCACCCCGGACCCGGCCCTGTCCCGTTCGGTGCCGCCGGCGGACTTCCCGCCGTACTACCCCCTGTTGGTGACGCACATCTTCTTCGGCGCGTTCGCGCCGGTGGCCGCGGTGTTGCAGCTGTGGCCGCGGTTGCGCCACCGCCATCCGGCGGTGCACCGAGGTGCCGACCGAGCGTATGTCGTCGCGGTACTCGTTGCGAGCCCGTGTGTGCTGGCCGTCGCCCCGTTCGGGTCGTGGCGCCCGAGCGAGTGGGTGTCGGTGGCCATGCCCGGGATGCTGTGGCCGACCACCACCATCGCCGGTTATCCTGCGTACCCGCTCGCGGAAGCCGACCTGCTCGGGTTCGGCACACCGGGGTGAGAGCGCGGCCCTCGGAATCCGTTAGGCCTCGCCGCGCAGCATCTTCGTGGTGGCCGCGTCGGCAGGGAAGAACGCCTCGATGGCCAGTTCGGCAAGGGTGACGTCCAGCGGAGTGCCGAACGTGGTGACCGTGCTGAAAAAGGTCAGCTCGCCGGACCCGTGCCGCAACCGCAGTGGCACCACAACGTCGCCGGGGCCCGGGTACTCGAAAGACGGGATCGGCTCGTCACAAGGCAGCGCGGTCAGCTCGTCGAGCAGGGCGGCCAGCTCGGCGTCGGCGGTGTGGTCCACCTGGCGGCGCAGCCGGCCCAGCAGGTGGCCACGCCATTCGCCAAGGTTGGCGATCCGGGGCGCCATCCCTTCCGGGTGCAGGCTGGCGCGCAGCGTGTTCGCCGGTGGCTCCAGCAACGCCGGTGCGACCCCCTCCAGCAGCACCGCGATCGCCGCGTTGCCCTCCACCAGGTTCCAGTGCCGGTCCACCGCGATCGCCGGGTACGGCTCGTGGCCGCGCAGCACCTGGCGTACCGCGCCGCGCACGGCGGTCATCGTCCCCGCGTCCAATGCGGTCTCGGGATAGACGGATGCGTAGCCGGCCGCGACCAACAGTTGGTTGCGTTCCCGCAGCGGCAGGTCGAGCTGCTCGGCAAGCAGCAGGACCATCTCCCGGCTGGGCCGCGAGCGACCGGTCTCCAGGAAACTCAGGTGCCTGGTGGAGATCTCGGCCTGTACGGCCAGGTCGAGCTGGCTCATCCGGCGGTGCCGGCGCCACTTGCGCAGTAGGTCGCCGACGCCGGCCGCACGCTGCACCGCCGTACTCATCGGCGCCGACGCTACCGGCTGTCAACCCGTCGAGGGCACATTATGCGAAGCGCACAGCGAACACACAGGATCGACCCATCGTTGTCACAGCCACATCCTTGACAGTGGGAGCATGTCCACCATGAATGTGCCCTCGGCGACTTCCGAGGCGGGTCGGGGTCAGCTGCGTCGTCCGGACGGCAGCCCTGTGCGGGTGCTGGTGGTCGACGACGAAGCCACGCTGACCGAGCTGCTGTCCATGGCGCTGCGCTACGAGGGCTGGGAGGTGCGTGGCGCCGGTGACGGGCTCACCGCCGTGAAGGTGGCCAGGGAGTTCCGGCCGGACGCGGTGGTGCTGGACATCATGCTGCCGGACATCGACGGCCTCGAGGTACTGCGGCGTATCCACGGCGAGGCGCCGGACGTGCCGGTGCTGTTCCTGACCGCCAAGGACGCCGTCGAGGACCGGATTGCCGGGCTCACCGCGGGCGGCGACGACTACGTGTCCAAGCCGTTCAGCCTGGAGGAGGTGGTCGCCAGGCTGCGGGCGCTGATGCGCCGGTCCGGCCGCAGCTCGGTGCGTTCGGACGCGCTGCTGGTGGTCGGCGACCTGACACTGGACGAGGACAGCCGCGAGGTGCACCGGGCCGGCGAGGCGATCACGCTCACCGCGACCGAGTTCGAGCTGCTGCGCTACATGATGCGTAACCCCCGGCGGGTGTTGAGCAAGGCCCAGATCCTGGACCGGGTGTGGAACTACGACTTCGGCGGCCAGTCCAACGTCGTCGAGCTCTACATCTCCTACCTGCGCAAAAAGATCGACGCGGGACATCCGCCGATGATCCACACCTTGCGTGGGGCCGGTTACGCGCTGCGCCCGGCGGAGTAGCGTCGAACGTCATGACAGCGCCGAGGGCGGCCCTGGTGGCGCGGCTGCGCGGGCGCGCCTCCGCGCTGCCGCTGCGTACCCGGATGCTGGTGGCGATGATCGCGCTGCTCGCCGTGGTGTCCATGGTGGTCGGGGCGATCTCGCTGGTACTACTGCGCCAGTACCTGATCGACCAGCTCGACCTGCGACTGGAAGGCGCGGGCACCAAGCTGGTGCAGGCCGACAGCCGCCCGCCGCCGCACGACTCGGGTCAGCGTGGCAACGGTCCCTGGTTCCTCAACGCACCCGGCCTGCAGATCGGCACCCTCGGCGCCCGGATCGTCGACGGCGAGGTCCGCCAGGCCGGCGTGCTGGACAAGGACGGCGTGTCGCGGGTGGTCGGCGACCAGGCCGAGCAGGACATCCTCCAGGTGCCCAACGACGGCGGGCAACACACCCGCCCGGTCGGCAACCTCGGCGAGTACCGGATGTACGCGGTGCGCCGCTCGGACGACAAGGTGTACGTCACCGGCCTGCCGCTCGACTCGGTCAACGAGACGCTGAGCAACCTGGCCAGGATCGAGCTGCTGGTCGCGGCCGGTGGCCTGGTCGCCGCCGGGCTGGCCAGCACCCTCATCGTGCGCGCCGCGCTGCGCCCGCTGCGCCGGGTGGCGGCGACCGCCGGCCGGGTGGCCGAGCTGCCGCTGGACCGGGGCGAGGTGGCGCTGGCCGAGCGGGTCCCGGAACGGGACACCGACTCGCGCACCGAGGTCGGCCAGGTGGGCGGCGCGCTGAACCGGATGCTGGAGCACGTCGCGTCCGCGCTGGAGGCCCGGCAGGCCAGCGAGACCCAGCTGCGCCAGTTCCTCGCTGACGCCAGCCACGAACTGCGCACCCCGCTGGCCGCTATCCGCGGCTACGCCGAGCTCACCAGGCGCAGCGCGGAGGACAGCATGCCGCCGGATGTGGCGCACTCGCTGCGTCGGATCACCTCGCAGGCCGAGCGGATGACCTCGCTGGTGGAGGACATGCTGCTGCTGGCAAGGCTGGACGCCGGCCGGCCGCTGGTTCGCGAGTCGGTGGACCTGTCCCAACTGGTGGTGGACTGTTTGAGCGACGCGCATGCCGCCGGTCCGGACCACCGCTGGACGCTGCGGTTGCCCGACGAGGCGGTCAGCGTGACCGGGGACGCTGCACGGCTGTCCCAGGTGCTGGCCAACCTGCTGGCCAACGCGCGGGTGCACACCCCGCCGGGTACCACGGTGCGCGCCGAGCTGATCAGGACGCCCACCGAGGCGGTGATGCGGGTGGTGGACGACGGCCCTGGCATCCCGCCGGCGCTGCTACCGCACGTGTTCGGCAGGTTCGCCCGGGGGGACAGCTCGCGGTCCCGCGCGGCGGGCAGCACCGGGCTCGGGCTGGCCATCGCGCACGCCGTGGTCACCGCGCACGGCGGCCAGGTGACGGTGGAGAGCATGCGGGGACGCACCGCGTTCACCGTGCGACTGCCGGTCAACGGCGCGCCGAGTGTGAATGCCGCTCGCACCGCCGCGCTCACCGCGCCCACCCAACCCCAGCTCTCGCCGAGGCCAGCGGCGGCGGTACCGAAGCTGGAGGCCTGACCGACACTAGTGTTGCGGTCGTGGACGCTGGTCCGGACGGCTGGGGACGGGCGCTCTACGTCCAGGTGCTCGACGCGCTGCGGCTGGCCCCGGATGCGCACCTGCTCGATGTGGGCTGTGGCAACGGTGAGCTGTGCCGGCTGGCCAGCGACCGGGGCCTGCTGGTCACCGGGGTGGATGCGGACCCGGACGCGCTGCGGCAGACCGCCACGCTGGTGCCGCGGGCTCGGCTGTACCGCGCGCGGTTGCCCGAGCTGCCGCTGGCCGACGGCGAGGCCGGCGCGGTGAGCTGCGTACAGGTCCTCATGCACCTGGCCAACCCGTTGGTGGCGCTGCGCGAGCTGGCCAGGGTCGGTGCCGAGGGCGCGCCGGTCGCGGTCACGGTGTGGGGGCCGCCGGAGCAGTGCGCGGTGGGCGGGTTCGGCGAGGCGTTGGCGCCGATCCTCGGCCCGCCGCCGTGGCGTTACGGAGCGGCACGAGGGCAGCCGGCCGGACCACCGCCACTCAGCGATGCGGGCAGGTTGACGAAGCTGGCGACGATGGCCGGGCTGGCGGTGGACACCGAGCGCGATGTGCACTGCGAGTTCGGCTACCCCGACGAGCGCGCGCTGTTGGCGAGCTTGCACGCCGCTGAGCTGGGCAGAAGGGCGGTCGCGGTGGCCGGCCGGGTGCGGGTGCGCCGCGCGGTGCGCGACGGCATGGCGCGCTACCGAGTCGCGGACGGTGGTTACCGGCTGGAGAACACGTTCCGGATGCTGGTGGCCCGGGCCTGATCGCCGGGTTCAGCTCGGCTCGGAGACGACGGCGAGGGTGAAGCCGTCCCAGCCCTTGACACCCACCGTCTGCACCGTGGTGGCGCTACACCCCGGCCGCTGCGCGAGCAGCTCGGCAAACCGGCGGGTGCCCTTTACCCGAGGGTCCGGGTCGTCCCGGTCGAGTACCTTCCCGTCCCGCACCACGTTGTCGACGATGATCATCGTGCCCGGCCGGGACAGCCGCAGCGCCCAGTCCAGGTACTCGGCGTTGTGCTCCTTGTCCGCGTCGATGAAGATCAGGTCGAACGGCGGGCCACCCTCCTCGGCCAGCCGGGGCAGCGACTCCGACGCGGGACCGACCCGCAGCTCGACCCGTTCGGCCAGCCCGGCGTTGGCGATGTTGGCGCGGGCCACCTCGGCGTGCTCGGGTACTGACTCCAGCGTGACCAGCGTGCCGTCCTCGGGCAGCGCGCGGGCCAGCCAGATGGTGCTGTAGCCACCGAGCGTGCCCAGCTCCAGCACCCGCCGTGCGCCGATCGCGGTGGCCAGTAGCCGCAGCAACTTCCCCAGCGCGGGGGAGACCGCGATCGACGGCAGGCCGGCGGCCTCACTCGAGGCGAGCGAGGCCGCCAGCGCCGGGTCCTCCGCGATCATCAGAGCACCGAAGTAGTCGTCCACCTCGGCCCATCGACCATCTGTCATGCGCTCATCGTGGCACCCGAGGCGATCGCTGGCCGGTCAGCCGACCGACGGGTAGCGACGCAACGAGGTGCGGGCCACTTCGAGCTGGTGGGCCACCTCGGCGGTCACCACTTCGGCGGTCAGGGCGGCGAGGTCGTCGCGGGGGGTCGAGGTCGGGTCGAGGGCGCGGTATCGCCATACCACGTCCTCGAGCGCGGCGAGGAAGTGCTCGGTGATGGCCTGGCGTTGGAACGCGCGGAACTCGGCGGGCGGGGTGGACATGGTGCGGCTCCTTGGGCGTGGGTCAGCGGACCAGATGTTCGATCCGCCGACACAGCGCACTCGCGGTGCGCTTGTAGTCCAGGTGGCGTCGACTCACCAGTCGCCGGTCGGCCGCCATACTTAACTAATACAGTCAAATTCGGCCGCGACAAGCAACTCGCTCGGCCACATTGAGGTGGCAGCTGCCGGCGGGTCCGCTTACAGTCGAAACTCGTCGGCTCGATGCGGGGGGCGCGGTGTACGCACAGCGGCACGGGTACCTGAAGGCCGGCGGGCACTGCTCCGCGCGCACCGCCTGGCACGTGTGGCGCCGGCACATCGACCTCTGTCGCACCTGCACCGCGATCCAACCAGGCTGACCCGTCGGCTTCGGTCGCCGCGCTCGATCATCTCGCGCGACCCCGGCCGTTCGGGGGCATTTTCGCTCCACCTCGCTGTGATCGCACCCATCGGAGGATCCGATGACCATCCCGTTGTCCGTGCTCGACCTCTCCCCGGTGCCGGCCGGCGGCACCGCCGCCGACGCGCTGCGCCAGAGCATCGACCTGGCTCAGGTCGCCGAGCGGTCCGGCTACCACCGGTACTGGGTAGCCGAGCACCACCTGGCCGAAGGGGTGGCCTCGGCCGCGCCCGCCGTGCTGGTCGCGCTCATCGCCGGCGCGACCAGCCGGATCCGGGTGGGGTCCGGGGCGGTGCAGCTGCCCAACTCGCCGCCGCTGCTGGCCGCCGAGCAGTTCGGCACCATCGCCGCGGTGCACCCAGGGCGCGTCGACCTCGGGCTCGGCCGGTTCGACCTGCGCAAGATCCTGAACCGGCGGGGCGGCGGCGGCCCGCCGGACGTGCCGGACCGCGAGGTGGACGGGGTGGTGCTGCCGCGTCCGAGCACATACCCTGGCGACCCGGCCGGCTACGAAATCCTCGGCCGGCTGCTGGACTACCGGCTGGACGAGCCCGCTCCCGACTACACCGCCCAGGTCGCCGACGTGCTGTCCTTCATCACGGGGAGCTACCCGGGACCGCACGGCGGCCCGTTGCGCGTGCTGCCCGCCGAGGGCGCCGACATGCAGGTGTGGGTGCTCGGCTCCAGCCCGGGGGAGAGCGCCAGGGTCGCCGGTGCGGCCGGGTTGCCGTTCGCGGCGAGCTACCACATCCAGCCGAGCTTCGTGCTGGAGACCGTGGCGGCCTACCGGAAGGCGTTCCGCCCTTCGGACCGGCTGGCGGCGCCGCATGTGATGGTCTCCGCCGACGTGGTGGTGGCCGATGACGACGAGACCGCCCGCGAGCTGGCCGCCCCGTACGGGCAGTGGGTGCTGGACGTGAAGGCCGGCCGGGGCGCGCGGCCCTACGTGACCCCCGCCGAGGCGAAGGCAAGGCAGTGGACGGAGCAGGAGCGGGCCGGGGTGGCGGATCGGCTGGCCACCCAGTTCGTCGGCTCGCCGAGCAAGGTCGCGGACCGGTTGCGGGCGCTGGCCAGGGCGACCGAGGCGGACGAGGTGCTGATCACCAGCGTGACCACCGAGCACACCGACCGGGTGCGCAGCCACGAACTGCTGGCCAAGCAGTGGTTGGGAGTGTCGGTATGAACCCCTACCTGGCCGTCGAGCTGGACGCGGCCGGGCGACACCCGGCCGCCTGGCGGCTGCCGGACGCCGAGCCCACCCGGCTGTTCACCGCCGACTACTGGGTCTCACTCGCCCGGCTGGCCGAGCGCGCCGGGCTGGACCTTGCGGTCATCCCGGACTCGTTCGAGCCGCCGTCCGGCGACGCCGAGCAGCGCGGCACCGTGGTGGGCCGACTGGACGCGGTGGCCATCGCCGCCAGGGTCGCGCCGCTGACCGACCGGCTGGGCCTGGTACCGGTGGCCACCACCACGCACACCGAGCCTTTCCACCTGTCCAAGGCGATCGCCACGCTGGACTTCGTCAGCCTCGGCCGCGCCGGATGGCAGCCGGAGGTGTCCCGCAGCCAGGCCGAGGCGGACCTGTTCGGTCGCAAGGACGCCGCCGGCGCCGACGTGCTGTGGCGGGAGGCGGCGGAGGCGGTGCGCGTGGTGGCCCGGCTGTGGGACAGCTGGGAGGACGACGCGGTGATCCGGGACCGGGCGACCGGCCGCTACATCGAAAGGGACAAGCTGCACTACATCGACTTCGTCGGCGAGTTCTTCTCGGTCAAGGGCCCTTCGATCACCCCGCGTTCCCCGCAGGCGCACCCGCTGGTGGTGCTGCGCGGCGACGAACCGGAGGCGTTGCCGCTGGTGGGGGAGTGGGCGGACGTGGTGCGGGTCGCCGCCTCCGATCTGGCCGGCGCCCGTGCGGCGCGGCGGGCGGCGCGGGACGCGGTCGCGGCGGCCGGCAGGGACCCCGACTCGGTGCCGGTGCTGCTCGACGTGGAGACACTGCTCGCGCCGACCGGGCGGGACGCCCGGCGCCAACTGGGCCAGCTGGAGGAATGGATGCCCTGCCCCGCCGCGACGCTGCGGTCGGTGGGCACCGCCGACGAGCTGGCCGGGCTCATCACCGGCGCGGTGTCCGGCGGCGTGGCGGACGGCGTCACGCTGGTCCCGCTGGCGTTGCCAAGCGGGCTGCGCGCGATCGCGGACCACCTGGTCCCGCTGCTCGTCGAGCGTGGCTCGCGGCCCGCCGAGGCACCGGCCGGCACGCTACGGGCGCGGTTCGGGCTGGACCGCCCGGCGAACTACTTCGCGCGATCGGAGACCGGCGCGTGAGTACCCTGGGCCGCAGGCAGGTCCACCTGGCCGCGCACTTCCCCGGGGTGAACAACACCACCGTGTGGAGCGACCCGGCGTCGGGCAGCCAGACCGACTTCGCCTCGTTCGTGCATTTCGCGCGGGCCGCCGAGGCCGGCCTTTTCGACTTCCTGTTCCTCGCCGAGGGGCTGCGGCTGCGCGAGCACCGCGGCCAGATCCACGACCTGGACGTGGTGGGCCGCCCGGACACGTTCACCGTGCTCAACGCGCTCGCCTCGGTCACCACGCACCTCGGCCTCGGCGGCACGATCAACACCACGTTCAACGAGCCCTATGAGGTCGCCAAACAGTTCGCCTCGCTGGACCTGCTGTCCGGCGGGCGCGCCGCCTGGAACCTGGTGACCAGTTCGGACGCGTTCACCGGGGAGAACTTCCGGCGCGGCGGCTTCCTGCGGCCGGACCAGCGTTACGAGCGCGCGGCGGAGATCCTCGAGGTTGCCAAGAAGTGCTGGGACAGCTGGGCCGAGGACGCGGTCGCGGCCGACCGGGCGACGGGGATGTTCCTCCGGGAGGGTGCGCTGCGCCGGGTGGACCACGACGGCGACCAGTTCGGGGTGCACGGCTGGTTCGGCACGCCGCGCGCCCGGCAGGGCTACCCGGTGCTGCTGCAGTCCGGCGACTCCGACGCGGGCCGCGAGTTCGGCGCGGCGACCGCCGACGCGATCTTCTCCCGGCACGGCAGCCTGGAGTCCGGCCAGGCGTTCTTCCAGGACCTGAAGGGCCGGATGCCCCGCTACGGGCGGCACCCGGACGAGCTCAAGATCCTGCCCGCTGCCACCTTCGTGCTCGGCGATACCGAGGCCGATGCCGAGGAACGGGCCGAGCACGTGCGCCGCCAACAGGTGGGCCCCCTGACCGCGATCGCCTTCCTCGAACAGGTGTGGGGCCGTGACCTGTCCGGCTGCGACCCGGACGGCCCGCTGCCCGACGTGGACCCGGACCCGGACAACGTGTCGATCACCCGGGGCCGGGTGCGGCACGAGAAGGACCCGGCGGCGCTGGCCGCGCAGTGGCGCGAGCTGGCCGAGTCGCGCAGCCTGAGCATCCGTGAGCTGATCGTCGAGACGACCTCGCGGCAGTCGTTCATCGGTACTCCCGCCCAGGTGGCCGAGCAGATCGACGGCTACGTGCAGGCCGGTGCCAGCGACGGGTTCATCCTGGTCCCACACCTCACCCCTGGTGGTCTTGACGAGTTCGTCGCGAAGGTTGTCCCCGAGCTGCAGGACCGGGGCAGCTACCGAACCGCCTACACCGGCGCCACGCTGCGCGACCACCTGTTGCACACCCACCGGAACCCGGGGCTGCTGGCCGGGTGAGTCGGCGCGGGTCGGGCCGTCCGAGGGGTAGCGGCCGCCCCGCGGATACCCGGCTGTGGCCGAGCTGACGCCGGTCGGGCCGGCCGCGCCCTGCCGGGTCGGGCAGAGTGGAGGCATGCAACGCACGCGGGCCTACTGGTTCCGGGTCGCGGCGGTCGCCGAGGCGATCTCCTGGACCGGGCTGCTCCTCGGCATGGTGTTCAAGTACCTGGTGGTGCACGACGCGGTGGGCGTGCACATCTTCGGGCCGATCCACGGCGTGCTGTTCCTGGCCTACCTGGTGTGCTCGATCCTTCTCTGGCGCCAGATGCACTGGTCGAGGGCCGTCGGCGTGCTCGCGGTGCTGGCCAGCATCCCGCCCTACGGCAGCGTGGTGTTCGAGCGGTGGGCCACCCGCACCGCGCGGCTCGAGTTACCGGACGGGGCGGACGCACTGGCCTGACGGACCCGGCCTCCCACTAGGAGCGGACCCAGCGCTCGGAGCCCGAGGATGCCATCGCGGCGAGCCTGACCAGCGCCGGTAGCGCGGCGGCGATCGACAGTTCGTCCTCGGCGGGCAGGCTGGCGAGCAGTCGGGTGAGCGCGGCGGCGCGGTGGGCCCGCCGCTGGCCGAGCAGCCGGGTGCCCGCCTCGGTGATGTGCACCATGACCACCCGCCGGTCCTGCTGGTGGCCTCGGCGCTCCGCCAGCCCCTGGCGCTCCAGCCGGGACACCAGCTGGGTCATGGCCGGCTGGGTCACACCTTCGCCGGCCGCGAGGTCGGACAGCCGGCTCGGCCCCGCGGTGTCCAGCCGGTGCAGGGTGGAGGCAGTGGTCAGGCTCGGGCCGCCGCTGGGGCTGAGCACCCGCAGCAAGCCGATCAAGCCTTCGAGCCCGGCGGCGATCGCGTGGTGGTCGGTCGGAGCCGGTGAGGTTTCTGTCACCCTCTCAGTCTATCAGTAACTTATGAAAGTAAGTTATGATACGAGCATGGCGAGCGTGACTCCGAACGAGTGCACTGGCGACGGGCCAGGTGTCATTCTGGTGGCCATCGACGGGTCCACCACCTCCGTCAGGGCGGCGGCATGGGCCGCGGGTCTGGCGCGTCGGCAGAAGGCCCGGCTGCTCTGCGTCTACGTGGCGACCCATCCGGCGCTGGCCGGGATGACCTACGGCATGGGCGCGGAGATTCCGATGGACTTCGGCACCGACGAGGTGTCGAAAGATATCGCCACGGAGATTCGCGACGCGGCCAGGGCGTACCACGTCAGCGCGGACTACCTGGTCCGCTCCGGTGACCCGGTCACCGAGATCATGAAGGCGGCCGACGAGGCCAGGGTCGACGCGGTGGTGGTCGGCGCGTCCACCCAGGCCGGCCACCGGCTCATCGGCTCGGTTGCGGTACGGCTGGTGCGCGCGGGGCGGTGGCCGGTCACCGTGGTGCCCTGAGCCGCCCGGCGGCCGCCGCGCGGCGATGGTCGAACTGAGTGCCGCGACCAGCGGTGCGTTCCGGGCGCTGGCGGTATCGAAGCCGCCGTTCACCGCGGGTAGCGGTGCGACGGCCTCACTGACCGCAACCTCAGGCGGCGGTAGCTATCACCCAGCCGATACCTTTGCTCACGGGTCAGTGAAGGTCAGGTAACAGAGAGGTCGCGGAATCCCCAGTCCGCGCGCCTCCGGGCGGATATGAGCCCTTACCGACTCGGATCCGGAAGGTAGGACATGTCACGGCACCGCTCCCCAGGTGGCCGTAGGCACCGGGCGCCGCAGGCATCCGGGCCCACTGCCGCACGTTTGCGCCAGATGAAGGTTGCGTTGTCCGCCGTCGCCGCCGGTGCGCTCGTGGTCGCCGGCACGGTGCTGGTCGGCGGCATGCGTTCGGACCAGGGCGACTCCAGCTCGGAACCCGGCCGTAACGCCGCCCTGGCCTCGGCGCCGCCGGTCGCCCCGGCGGCGCCGCTCGCGCCGCCCGCCCCGGACGCATCGGCGCAAGCCGACCAAGAGGCCGCGCGGCAAGCCGAGCAACGGGACAAGGCCAAGGCGGCGAAGAAGAACCGCGCGTCGTCGGACAGCTCCGGGATCGCCCAGGTGGCCTGCACCAAACAGGTGACGAGCGCAGCCGCCCTGACCCAGGCGCTGTCCGGCGCGCAGGCCGGCGACAAGATCTGCGCGGCGGGCAACATGGCCGCCAGCCGGCTGTCCATCTCCAAGGGCGGCACGCCGGCCAACCCGGTGCAGGTGATCGGCTCCGGGTCGACGGTGGTCAAGGGCATCACGGTCACCGCGAGCAACGTGGTGGTCGCCGGGTTCAGCGCGGTCGGGGCACAGGCACCGGGCATCTCGCTGAACGGCAGCAACATCACGGTGCGCAACAATACGGTCAAACACCCCACCGGCGGTGACTACGACGGGCTGCGGTTCTTCGGCAAGAACCTGAAGATCCTCAACAACACCATCACCGACATCAACCCGGACGGCAGCGGGGCGCACGCCGACTGCATGCAGACCTTCGCCACCGACAAGCAGAGCCCTGCCAGCCAGAACGTGCTGATCAGCGGCAACAAGTGCCAGCGAATCGACAACCAGTGCCTGATCGCCGAGGGCCCGCACAGCAGCGCCGGTGACGGCAGCGGGCAGGGCACCTCGTCGAACATCTCGTTCGTCAACAACGTGTGTGAGGTCGGTGCCTCGCAAGCCACCGAGATCGACGACGTCCAGAACGTCCGGGTGAGCGGCAACACGATCCTCGGCAAACCGGACAAGGCCTTCTCGTTCCAGAACAAGTCGACCGGTGCCGTGGTGACGGCCAACAAGATCGCATCGGGCATCGGCTACGAGGTCGGCATGGACGGCACGTCCAAGACCGGCTACCAGGGCCCCGCGGTCGGCGGCGGTCCGTGACCGGGTGACCGGCAGGCGGCGCCGAGGTACCCACTCGCGGTCGGCCCCGCTCGGTCAGCGGCTCGCCGGCCCCTTGGTTGCGCTGCTGGCGCTGGTAATGGTCCCGATGCTCGGCGCATCGAGCTCGCCGGCCGGGCCGGACCCGTTGTCCGCCCGCGCCATCCCGGATGCGCCGCCCCCGCCCCTCGCGCCGCCCTCGGCACCGTCTGGTGAGCCGGCGCCCAACGCCGCGCCCGAGCCCATCCCGGCCGGCCCGGCGGGCACGATGGCCGACCCGGTCAAGGCCGGCTGCACCAGCACCTCGGCGGCGGCATTCACCTCGGGCGCCGCGCCGGGTGGCTTCGGGTCGGAACCGGTCGCGGTGGCGCCGGCGGCGGGACGGCGGGTGCCGGTGTCCAGCTCCGCCGCGCTGAGCTCGGCGCTGCGCGGCGCCCGGCCCGGCGACACCATCGAACTGGCTCCCGGCCACTACAGCGGCAAGTTCGTCGCCTCAGGGCCGGCCGGCGCGGCCGCACCGATCACCGTGGTCGGCTCTTGCGCCTCGGTGCTGGACGGCGGGCCGCCCGCCAGCGGCTATGCGCTGCACCTTGTCGGTGCGGACCACTGGCGGCTGGCCGGCTTCACGGTGACCGGGGCGCAGAAGGGCATCATGGTGGAGCGCTCCGGCCACACCGTGCTGTCCCACCTGACCGTCGGCAACGTCGGTCAGGAGGCCGTGCACCTGTACAACTTCAGCTCCGACAACGTGGTGCAGCGCAGCCTGGTGCACGACACCGGCACGGTCGAGCCGCGCTTCGGCGAAGGCCTCTATCTCGGCAGCGCCGAGTCCAACTGGGCAACCAGGTCCGGCGGCAAGCCCGATGAGTCCAACCGGAACCGAGCGCTTGGCAACACGTTCCGGCACACTGCGGCGGAGAACATCGACGTGAAGGAAGCCACCAGCGGCGGGCTGATCGCCGGCAACGCCTTCGACGGCTCGGCGGTCAGCGGCCAGAACTCCGCCGACTCGGTGCTCGACGTCAAGGGCGTGCGTTACCGCGTCGTGGACAACCGCACCACCGGTACCAGCCCCGCGCTCAAGAACGGCTTCCAGACCCACGTCATCACCGACCCGGCCACCTCAGGCTGCAACAACATCTTCTCCGGCAACACCTTCGCCGCGCAGTTCGTTCGCGGCCAGGCAATCACCCTGGACAAAAAGTGCTCCTGAGAGGCCGGTCAGCGGCAGATGGCGCCTTCGGCGGCGGAGCCGACGAGTTTGGCGTACTTGGCCAGGACGCCGGTGCGGATCGCTGGGGGGAGTGGCCGCCAGCCGTCGCGGCGGCGGTCCAGCTCGTCCGCCGGCACGTCAAGGTTCAGCTCGCGCAGGGTCATGTCCAAGGTGATCGGGTCGCCGTCCCGGACCAGCGCGATCGGCCCGCCGTCGGTGGCCTCCGGGGCGATGTGGCCGATGCACAGCCCGGTGGTGGCCCCGGAGAACCGGCCGTCGGTGATCAGCAGGACGTCCTTGCCCAACCCGGCGCCCTTGATCATGCCGGTGACCGCGAGCATCTCGCGCATGCCGGGCCCGCCGCGCGGCCCCTCGTAGCGGATCACCACCACGTCACCGGCCAGCACCGTGCCGCCCGCTACCGCCTCAAGGGCGCCCTGTTCCCGGTCGAAGACGCGGGCCCTGCCGGTGAAGACCTCGGAGTCGAAGCCGGCGCTCTTCACCACCGCACCGTCCGGGGCGAGTGAGCCGCGCAGGATGGTCAGCCCGCCGGTGGGGTGGATCGGGTCGGCGAAGGTGTGCACGATCTTGCCGTCCAGGTCCGGCGGGTCCAGCTCGGCGAGGTTCTCCGCCACGGTCTTTCCGGTCACGGTCAGCGCGTCGCCGTGCAGCAGGCCGGCGTCCAGCAGCGCGCGCATCACCACCGGCACGCCCCCCACCTGGTCAACGCTGGACATCACGTAGGAGCCGAACGGCTTCACGTCGGCCAGGTGCGGCACCGTGTCGCCGATCCGGTTGAAGTCGTCCAGGGTGAGCGCCACCTCGGCCTCCCGCGCGATGGCCAGCAGGTGCAGCACCGCGTTGGTCGACCCGCCGAACGCCATCACCACCGCGATCGCGTTCTCGAATGCCTGCTTGGTCAGGATCCGCCGCGCGGTGATGCCCTGCGCGATCATGTTCACCACCGCTTCGCCCGAGGCCCTTGCCGACCCGTCGCGGCGGCGGTCCACCGCCGGTGGGCTGGCCGAACCGGGCAGCGCCATGCCGAGTGCCTCGGCCGCGCTTGCCATCGTGTTCGCCGTGTACATGCCGCCGCAGGCGCCTTCACCGGGGCAGATCGCCCGCTCGATCTCGGTGAGCTCCTCACGGGTGATCAGGCCCTTGTAGCAGGCGCCGACCGCCTCGAACGCGTCACCGATGTTCACCTCCCGGCCGTCCACGTGCCCGGGCAGGATCGAGCCGGCGTAGACGAACACCCCCGCAAGGTCGAGGCGGGCGGCGGCCATCAGCATGCCGGGCAGGCTCTTGTCGCAGCCGGCAAGCAGCACCGTGCCGTCGAGGCGCTCGGCCTGCACCACGGTCTCCACCGAGTCCGCGATGATCTCGCGGCTGACCAGCGAGTAGTGCATCCCGATGTGGCCCATCGAGATGCCGTCGGAGACCGAGATGGTGCCGAACTCCATCGGGAACCCGCCGGCGGCGTGCACGCCCTCCTTGGCGGCCACGCCGAGCCGGCGCAGGGACAGGTTGCACGGGGTGATCTCGTTCCAACTGGACGCGATGCCGATCTGTGGCTTGTCGAAGTCCTCGTCGCGCATCCCGACCGCCCGGAGCATGCCGCGCGCGGCGGTGCGTTCGATGCCGTCGGTGACGTCGCGGCTGCGCGGCTTGAGGTCGGGCTGGGTCGATGTGGAGCTCGTTGCGGACATCGCGGCCTTCCAAGTTGGATGCTGTGGGTGCGCGGGGTTGCCGGCCAGTCTGCTCCGCACCGATCAGCCCAGCGAGGCGAGGGCGTGAGGGCAAGGGGTGTCCGGGGGAGCGGCCGGCCGGGCTTGAGACACTGCACTGGATGGGACGCTTCACCTCGCTGCTGGCGGTTCTCGCGGTACTGGGCGCGCTCGGCCTTGCCGGGTGCTCGACCGGGCAGCCGCGCGACGGCGCCACACCGTCGCTGGATGCGGCCGAGGCGCAGGGTCCGGCCGACAACCCGGCTCGGGCGGCCCAGAGCAACGCCGCCGCACTGAGCAATCCGCCGGCACAGGACAACCCGGCTCCGGCGGCCCAGGACAACCCCGCACCGAGGGACTCCTCGCCCGCCGAGGGCCAGGACAGCTCGGCCCGGACCGTGAAGCCCTCGGCGTCCGGCCTGCCCCCGGGGGTGCCAACACCGCCGGGCGGGAGCAACCAGCTGGTGACCGTCCTGGTGCCGAGCGCCGGCAGTACCTCGGGCACGCTGCAGACCTGGCAACGGGCTGGCGGCGGCTGGACCAGCGCGCTGGGGCCGGTGCACGTGCGGGTCGGCACCCAGGGGATCGGCGCGACCAAGGAAGGCCTGAACCGCACACCGAAGGGCACCTTCGACCTGCCGAGCGCCTTCGGCCGCCAGCCGAACCCGGGCACCAAGATGCCCTACCGGCACGTGGACAACAACGACTGGTGGGTCAGCGACCCGCACAGCCCGGCGTACAACACCTACCGCCGGTGCGCCCCCGGCAGCTGCTCGTTCAGCGAGGGGGCGGGGGAGAACCTCGGCAGAGCGGGGGCCAGCTACGA
The DNA here is from genome assembly GCA_036500625.1 of Pseudonocardia sp. Taxonomy (GTDB): domain Bacteria; phylum Actinomycetota; class Actinomycetes; order Mycobacteriales; family Pseudonocardiaceae; genus Pseudonocardia. The sequence goes on from DASYBQ010000174.1 coordinate 16,355, forward strand.
CTACGCCGTGGTGATCGGGTACAACACCGCGCCGGTGCGGGCCGGGGCCGGCTCCGCGTTCTTCGTGCACGTCGATGCCGGGGCGCCCTCGGCCGGCTGCGTGGAGACACCGCGCGCCACCGAGATCGCCCTGCTGCGCTGGCTCGACCCCGCCCAGCACCCCCGGATCACCATCGGGCAGGGCTGACCCCCTCCTTCCGCGAGGAAGGGGGTGGGACGCGGCCGGTCAGCCGGTGGCGCGCAGCACCAGCCGGGTCACCTGGTCCGGCACATCCCACTGTGGCAGGTGGCCGCATCCGGCGAACCAGTGCAGCTCCGCACCGGGGAACGCCAACGCGGCTCGCTTGGCCTGCGGTGGCAACAGCACCCAGTCCCGCCGGCCCCAGCCGATCACCACCGGGTCCGGGCTCCCCGAGGACATGCCGGACTGTTCGGTACCGGAGCTGAGTGCGGCCAGCGTCGGGGCGGAACCCTCGGACATCGCGAAGCTGCGCAGCTCGCGCAGGACCAGCTCACGGTCCAGCGCCCACGGCCGGGCGGAGAACTGGGACAACAACAGCGTCCTTGTCACCGGGTTGCCGGCCAGGAACGGGAGCAACGGGCTGAGCAGTCGAACGAGCTTCATCGACAGCCGCAGCGAGACCCGGAACATGCGCAGCTCGGCGCCCCTGGCAAAGCCGCTCGGGTCCAGCGCGACCACGTTGCCCGCCAGGCCGCGCCGCTTGAGCTCCAGCGCGATCTGACCACCGAGGGAGTTGCCCAGCACATCCACGCCGTCCAGGCCGTGCCCGGTGACGAAGTCGGCCACCGCATCGGCCAGCGCCATGACCGTCACCTGGCCGGCCAGCGTCGGGGTCCTGCCGAAGCCGGGCAGGTCGACGGTGATCACCTCACGCTGGGTGGCCAGCTCGCCGACCACGGTGCTCCAGGTTTCAGTGCTGCCGCCGAGCCCGTGGATGAGCAGCAACGGCCGGCCGGAGCCGGTGCGCACGTGGTGCAGTTCCATGCTCCAATCTTAGTGTCCCGGCATGGGGCGCCGGTGCGTGGCGGCTTCCTCGGGCTCTCCCCGGGTGGCGCGGTACCGTTGACGTCGATGCGGTTTTGCCGAAGTCGGCCAGGCGTTGTCGCTGGTCATCCTGGTTGGCCGGGCGGCAGGGCACATCTCAGCGGTAGGCCCCCGGCGCGGGCCACACCAGCACTCCACCCACCTGGCGACCCGGCCCGAACAGCGCCTCCAGGGTGGTGCGCAACGCGGGCATGTTGGGTTCGGCGATCGGTAGCACCACCGCGTCCGCCCCCCAGTACCGCAGGTCCTCGACCGCGGTGGCGCGTTGCTCCGGCCCGACCGGCGGTACCGCACCGGTCAGCCACACCTCGGTCAGCAGCTGTGAGGTGGCCCGGGGAACGGCGCCATAGGTGCCTTCCTTGTCCGGCCCGGCGGGGCCGACGAAGTAACCCTCGGGCAGCGCGAAACTCAGCCCTGCGCGGACCTGCCAGTGCAGCGCGTTGGCGTTCTGCGAGCTGGGCAGCGGCACGGTGACCAGCGTGTGGCCAGGCCGCACGTACGGACGCCACAGATCTGAGCTGAAGAACACCGGCGTTTCCGGCCGTAGCGCCACGCTGAACCGCACCGGGATGATCGGCAGGATGGCTACCGCCAGCGCCACGAACCACAGCCGCCGGGTGGTCAGCCAACCGACGCCGCGCGGTCGCTCGGTCAGCACCCGGTCGCAGGCCATCGCCAGCAACATGCCGATCGCGGGCAGCGCGGCGAAGCTCATCCGGGCCTCGATCAGCGAGTCGTAGAGCGGCAGCCGGCCGATCAGCAGCCACGGTCCGACCAACCCGGTGTAGCGGCCGTCGAGATAGAGGTGTCCGCCCGCCGACAGTGCGAGCACCACAACCAGCGTGATGGCCGCCAGCCGGGCGGGCAGCCGCCGCCACAGCCAGGCGATCACCACGGCGAGCAGGACCAGCAGCGGCCAGCCGAAGAACGCGTTCTGCTCGGTCGGGTTGTCCACCACCTGGCCCGGATGCAGCAGCTTGCCGCCCAGCGACTGGCGGGGCAGCGAGCCGAACGCGCTCAGGTCGTTGCCGGCCGGCCCGTGTCGCAGCGCGTGGTAGCTCGCCGGGCCGGCGAACTGCATCCACAGCGGATAGCCAACGAGCAGCATGGCGAGGATTGCGGCGATGCCAAGGCCGGGCAGCATCCGGCGCACCGCAGCCCAGCACTGCCGGGGCCGCGACAGCGCCCAGACCAGCGCGAACACCACCAGTCCCGTGACAAGGATCAGCAGCGGTTCCTCGCCGATCATTACCTGCCAGGCCAGCAGAGCACCCAGGATCACGCCGTCCCTGCCGGTGCGGCCCTCGCCGGTGTACAGCCTCAGCAACCACAGCACGATCAGCGGCAGCAGGAACATCGCGGTGAAGTTCGGGTGTGCGTGTGCGTGCGAGATCACCGGCGGGGCGAAGGCGCAACAGCCGCCGCCGACCGCGGCCGCCCACCGGGACCTCACCAGGTACCGCGCGAACACCAGGTACCACCCGGCCGCGGTGCCGGCCAGCCCCCCGGTCAGGATCACCGCCCAGGTGATGGTCGGGCCGAACAGCCAGGTCAATGGGGCGAGTGGCACCGCGAGGCCGGGCATCGCGGTATTGCCCATCAGGTTGACGCCGAGCGGGTGGTTCTGCAGCGTCGAGTACAGCGTCGGATGGCCGTTGGCGAGGGCGTGCGCCTGCACGGCGAAGAACCACTCGAACAGGTTCTGGTCCTCGCCACTGTCCACCAGGTACCCGCGGCCGGGGTGCAGCCACAGGTCGCGGTACAGCCCGAACGCGAGCAGCAGGTAGGTGGCCACGATCACGGCATCGAGCAAACGGGGCCGGGCCAGCGACGGCGCACGGGTTGGCTCAGCTCGCACCGTGCTGATCAACAAGTGGTCACATCCCGGGCCGTTCTCGACGTTCGTCCACCCCTCGCGGTGCGGGCCACAAGGCGGGCAGCCTACCCGGCAATCACCCACTCAAGTGCCTCGGCCGCTAGAGCACACGCCCTTCCGACGTCCGCGAGCAGCTCACCGTGTCGCTTGACCACCGTGCCCGCGACCATCACCGTGTCCACGATGCCAGGGTGCGCGGCCAGCACCACCGCGTCCGCTGCGTGGCGCAGCGGGGCCAACCCCACCGCATCGGTCCTCGGCACCACGATGTCGGCCGCCTTGCCCGGTTCGAGCGAGCCGGCTCGCCCGCCCAGCCCGGCGGTCCGCGCCCCGCGCACGGTCGCCATCCGCGGCACCTCGCCGGCCGGCAGCGCTGCCTCGTCCAGCGCGGCGCCCATCCGGTGTACGGCCAGCGCGAAGCGCATCTGGGTGAACAGGTCGGCGGCGACGACGGCCTCCGAGTGCACGCTCGACCCCGTGGTCGGCGAGCCGGCGCAGGTCGTCGCGCCGCGCCTCGTTGTCGTGTACCACCGTCAGATCCGGCCCGAGCGGGCCGATTTGGTCGGGACAGTCCTCGGTGGGGGGTGCGTTGGCGATGCACGGGCCGCTGACCTGCCGCGCGAGGTGCTGGCCATGCTGGATCCTGGGGGTGTCGAGGACTCTCAGCCGGGCCGGGCCATGATGGGCCGATGACGGAGAACACCGTCCCTCACGACGAGTCGGCCATACCCCGGCGCACCCTGCTGCGCGGTGGCGCGGCGGCCGGCGCGCTGTTCGGACTGCTCGGGGCGGCCGCCTGCTCCGCTGCCCAGCCGCCCACCCCGGCCGCGCCGCCGCCCCGACCGCCTGCCGGGCCCGCTCCGGCACCCGCCGCCGCACCACCGGCCGGGCCGGCCGCGCCGGCTCTGGGAGCGCCGGGACCGCCTTCGGTCGAGCTGGTGCGGGCGAACACCGGGCGTCCGGAGGTGTCGTTGACCTTTCACGGTGCCGGCGACCGCACCCTGGACCGCAAGGTGCTCGAGGCGCTGGCCAACGGAGGTGCCCACGTGACGGTGCTTGCCGTTGGCACCTGGCTGGCCGAGTACCCGGACGCGGCGAAGATGGTCACCGACCTCGGGCACGAGCTGGGCAACCACACCTGGTCGCACAAGACCATGACGAAGCTGCCGGTGGCCGGGCAGCGGGACGAGATCGAGCGCTGCCGCGACCGCATCGACCAACTGACCGGCGGGCCGGGCGCGTGGTTCCGGCAGTCCGCCGCCCAGCACTCCACCGCCGAGCTGCGCACCCTCGCCGGCGCGGCCGGCTACCCCAGGGTGCTGTCCTACGACCTCGACTCGCTGGACTGGACCGACCCGGGCCCCAACACCGTGCGTGCCCAGCTGCGCAAGGCCAAGGCCGGCAGCGTGGTGAGCATGCACCTTGGTCACCAGGGCACGCTGACCGCGATCCCACAGATCCTCGCCGACCTCAAGGAGCGCGGCCTACGACCGGTCACCGCCACCCAGCTGTTCGCCTAGTGCCCGGCCGGCCGGGGGCCAGCTCGAGTGGCTCAGGTCGCGGTAGTCGGGCAGGTCGATGCCGTTGATCACCTTGTTCATCTCGCGGGTGACCAGGTTCTTCAGCGGTGGGTAGGGCATCAGCCGGATGAGCTGGCGCTGTACCCACAGCTGGAAGTTGTTCCGTGCGGCGTTGCGCTTGGCGTTGTCCCGGCCCATCTTCTGGGTCGCCTCGACGATGCCGCGCATCCGGCGCTCGTACTCGGCGAACGCGGCGGTGTGCTCGCCGCTCGACGTGGCCAGCTCGCCGGCCAGCACGTATGCGCCGATCATGGCAAGGCTGGTGCCCTGGCCGGAGATCGGTGACGGACAGAACGCGGCGTCCCCGAGCAACACCACCCGGCCCTTCGACCAGTGCTCCATGCGAGTCTGGCTGCAGGTGTCGAAGTAGAAGTCGTCCGCGGTGTCCATCTGTTCCAGCAGCCATGGCACCTCCCATGCCATCCCGGCCAGGTGCTCGCGCAGCAGCGCCTTGTGGCCGGCGGTGTCCCGGAAGTCGTAGCCGCCCGGCTCGGCGTGGATGCTCAGGAAGGCCATCGCCGCCTTGTTGTCCCTGATACTGCGCACGCCGGCCATCCGGCCCGGCTCGCTGTAGCCGAGCGCCCAGCTGTCCAGGTTGAGCCGGTTGGGCACGGTGAAGAAACAGAGTAGGTAGCCGAGGTGGTGGACGAACTCGGCCTCGGGGCCGAACACCATGGCCCGCAGCGAGGAGTGCAGCCCGTCCGCGCCGACCACCACGTCGAAGTCGCGTCGGACACCGCTGGCGAACCGCGCCTCGACGCCGTTCCCGGTCTCGTCCAGCTCGGTGATCCGGTCGCCGAAGACGTACTCCACGTCGCCCTTCGTCGCGCCGTACAGCACGGCGGACGGGTCGCCGCGCAGGATCTCGATCTCCGCGATCATGCCGTCGCCTTCGAACTGGTCAGCACGCAGCTCGGCAAGTCGCTTGTTCTTGCGGTTGACCACCGACATGCCCCGGGTATCGGTGCAAGCGGCCCGAATCTGCTGGTCCAGCCCCATCCGGCGGGCCACCTCTTTGGCCACCCCGCGCAGGTCGACCGCCTGGCCACCGGGGCGCAGCACCGGCGCACGCTCGACGACGGTCACCTCGAAGCCGTACCGGTGCAGCCAATGGGCGAGCGCCGGTCCGGCGATACTGGCTCCCGCGATCAACACTCGATTGGACATGGCAGGGACGATACGAGGGCACCAGCCCCGGCCGCGATCAAGTTTGCTCGGCACGCCGGTCCGCGAGACCCTCCGGACGGCTCAGCCTGCCCACCTCCCCCGACCGGGTGAAAGCGGGGCGGCTCCGGAAGTTGGCCCGCGAGCGCACGGGTTAACCTCAATCCAGTGTCGGTGTGAGGAGTGCGTATGCGTCCTGATGGCTCCGAAGCTGTAGCCGTCACGGTGTCCGCTCGGCCGTCGCGGGTCGGTCGCGGCGTCCCGTTGGTGCATGACCACCGCGACCGGGTGGCCGAGGTGCTGGAGAGCGCGCGCGCCTCGCTCACCGACGTGGCCCTGCCCGGGCATGCCGACGTGCTCGACTTCCCCAGCGCGCGTCACGCGCTGGACGAGGCATGGGCCCAGGTGCTGGCGGCGGCGACCGCGTCGGTCGACCAGCAGGCTCTGGTCGGCCTGCTCGACGAGATCAAGCGGACGGCCGAGCTGCTGGAGCTCGAGTGGCTGCGCCACCGGGACGCCACGTTCGGCCGGGTGCGGGACGCGCTGAGCATGCTCCGAGACAGCGACTCCACCCCTGAGCTGGTGGAAAGGGCCGCTGCCGCCGCATGTGCAATCGGCTTCGACAGGGCGATCGTCTCGCGCATCGAGGACTCTTCGTGGATCCCGGAGAAAGTGTCCGTCGAGCGGGATCCCCGGTGGGCGGAGGAGATCCTGCAGGCCGGCCGCGAGCACACCCAGCTGCTGGACCGCACCCTGGTCGAGACGGAGATGGTGCGCCGGCGGGTGGGCATCCTGGTGCACGACGTACAGGCCCGCCCTGCCGTGCACCGACCGATCGCGGACGCCTCGCGATCCCGCTCCTACGCCGCGGTGCCGCTGATCGTGAACGGTGGCGTGATCGGTTTCGTGCACGTGGACTGCTACTACCAGCAGCGCGACCTGGACGAGTTCGACCGAGGTGTGCTCGGGGTGTTTGCCGAAGGCCTCGGTCAGGCGCTGGGGCGCACCACCATGATCGACCGGCTGGCCATGATCAGGGTCGGTTTCGACCAGGTGGCCGGTGCACTGGCCACCGCCAAGGACGAGCGCGTGCAGTTGGCCGTGCCCGGCTCCCAAGGGCTGGCCCCGCTGATATCCGGCTTCGTCGCGAACCAGCGTGGCTCCGCCGTTCACCAGGACCGGTTCCCGATCTCGACGGAGGGTTCCACGCTGACCCGCCGCGAGGTCGAGGTGCTGCGCCTGATGGCGGCCGGCGACACCAACGGGCGGATCGCCCGGCGGCTGGTCATATCCGAGGGCACCGTCAAGTCGCACGTCAAACACATCCTGCGCAAGCTCGGCGCGGCAAATAGGGCGGAGGCGGTTTCCCGCTGGCTCGGTATGGGCCGCGGCGCCCCAGGGGGGAACGGTGCCGGCGCCGGACCGAAAGGCCGGGACGGATAAACTGGCCAGTTCGGCGCGATGAATGTGTCCTCGCTACTATCGGTGCGCAACTCCGCGCGCTGACAACAAACTCGAGGGACGGCCCGTGGTATTCGTGACAGTGGCTTTTGGCGTGCTCGGGCTTGCGCTAATCCTGCTGGGCTGGTGGGGCGCGCGCAGTCGAAGGCGGCTCGGTGTTGTGCCCGGTTGGGACCAGAAGTCCGTCGACCGCCGACGGGCGATGCTGCGTCGGGGCTCGTACACTTGCGTCGCCGCCGGCGTGGTGTTCCTCATTCTGGCTACCGTGTCGCTGGTCTACCGGCCGGATTCGACAAATTGCGGCCCCCCTGGGTTGTGCCAAGGAGACTGCGCGGGCACACACCATTGCCAGCCGGTTATCCCGAAGAGATGAACGAGCCGGCACGACGACGCGGGACGGGCTAGGATCACCTCTCCGGAATTCGCCGGCAGGGCGGACCGTGTCACGCCGCCCAACTTTGCGGAAGGGACGCCGAAATGGATTCCGAGATGTCTCCAGGTGCTCTTCGAGTAGCGCCCGAGGTGGTTCTCGACAGCATCACCACGATCATTGACGACACCGCGGTACTGCACCGGCTCGCGCTGGAGATCCCCGCCGGTCAGGTGACGGTGCTGATGGGTCCCTCCGGTGCCGGGAAGACGACTCTGATCAAACACATCCTCGGCCTGCTCGAGCCGGATGGTGGCACGGTGCTCATCGGGGGCCAGGACATTTGGGAGTCGTCCCCGGAGGAGTGGCGGGAGCTGCGGCGCAGTCTTGGCGCCATGCTGGGCGGCAGCTACCTTTTCACCACCTCCACGTTCAGCTCGATGACCGTACTGGAGAACCTGACCTACACCCTCGAAGCGCTCGGTGTGCCGGCCGAGCAGCGGCACGACCGGGCGATGGCCCGGCTGGGCGAGCTGCAGTTGGCCGACGTGGCCGACCGCAAGCCCGAGGCACTGCCGGCCCACGCGACCAAGCGGCTGGCATTGGCCAGAGCGTTGGTGACGGACGCGCCGCTGGTCGTGCTGGACGAGATCGACGTAGGGCTGGACCGGGACCATTCCGATGCCATGGTGGACGCGGTGCTCGCCCTGCGTCGCCGGACCGGCTGCACCCTGCTGATCACCACACACAACCTGGCGCTGGCCCAGTCCATCGCGGACCATCTGGCCATCTTGGTCAACGGCCGGATCGTCGCGTTCGGGCCACCCAGGGAAGTGCTCGACGGCATCAAGTCCACCGAGGACTTCGACCGCCGCTTCGAGTTCTCCGACTTCACCGGCCCGCCCAAGCTGGACGAGGCCGAAGCGGACGCTGACCGCAAGCCGGCCCAGCCGGTCCGCAAGAAGACCCTGGGGGTCGACTCTCAGATGATCTGGATCGCGGTCATCGCGGTCATCGTGATCGTGGCGGTCCTGCTGGCGGTGCAGGTCAAGCTGTTCTAGTCCTGTTCCAACAGGCTTGCCGCGACCGCTCGCCACATCGAGAGGTGCGGATCGCTGGCGCGTTCCCGATCCTGGTCGAAGGAGTAGGTCATCGCGATCCCGCGCATGCTGCTCAACAGCATCTCGCGGACCAACGGATAGCGCGGGTGGCCGGTGAAGCCCGGCCCGAACAGCGCGTCGACGACCCGGCGGACCGCCGCGCCGAGCCGCCGCTCCTCGGGCAGCAGCGTCTCGCGCAGCCGCGCGTCGGTGCGGGCGGCGGTCCACAGCTCGATCGAGCCCCAGAAGTAGCGCTGCCCGAAGGTCGACCAGAGCAGCTCGACGCACCGGCTCAGCCGTTGTTCGGCGCTGCCCCGGGTGTCCATGCGGCGCGCCACCCAGGTCTCCAGCTCGGCCAGGTGCGAGGTGGCCAGGTGCTGGCACGCCGCGACCAGCAGTTGCTCCCTGGACGGGAAGTGGTGCAGCAGCCGCCCCCGCGATATACCGGCCCTGGCCTGGATGATCAGCGTGGTGGTGCGGGCGTAGCCGTTCTCCAGCAGGCAGTCCAGCGTGGCATTCAGGATCAGCGCCCTGCTGTCCGCCGTGCGCTCGTGCCGGCTGCGGCGGACCGGTCTTGCCGTCTCAGCCACGGCGGTGCCCTCTCCCGGCTAAGCGGGTCATGGTGTTCACGCGGGGTTGCGGTGCGGCTGGCGCGCCCGGATCGGCGCCGTACCGCCGAGCTGGCCGTCGGTGGGGGAGCGGCCGTCGGACGGCGGGTGTGCGTTGCGGGACCCGGGGGTTGCGCTCTCCCGTCCCGCCAGCCGCACGGTGCCGGAGAACCCGTCCACCTCGACGGTGGCTCCCTGGCCGATCCGGGTGGTGGCGTCCACGGTGGCCACCACACAGGGGATGGCCAGGTCCCGGCAGGCCACCGCAACCTCGGAAAGCGGCGCGCCGGCGTCCACCACGACCGCGGCGGCCACCGGGAGCAGCGGTAGCCAGCACGGGCCGCCGGAGCCGACCACCAACACGTCGCCGGTGCGCAGCCGGCCCGGAGTGCCGGGCGAGCGCGGCACCGTCGCCGGCCCCGTGACGGCGCCGTGCGCCGCGCCGGTGCCGGTCAGCGCCCGCCGCCCGGCCAATGCCTTTGCCGTGGAACCCTTAGGCCAGCGCACCACCGGTGGTGGTTGCCCGACCGTCACGAACGGCGGCTGGTAGGTGGCGATGGCGTGGTAGTCGTAGGCTCGCATGTGCAGCGTCTCGGCCAGGTTCACCGGGTCGGCGGCAAACTCGTCGAGTTCTGCTTCCAGCAGCATGAAGATCTGGTCCACGTCGTCCAGCAACCCCGAGGCCACCTGGCGGCGCCCCAACTCCCTGGCGGCGAGCCGCTGTTCGTGGTGCAGCGCCGAGGCGATCTGCCGGATTCGTCGCCGGGCGAGCAGCCAGCGGCCGGCCGCGCCCCACGTCTCTTCGAAGCGCTGGGCCGCGACGGGCGAGGCGCTCAGCGAGCGCCGTATCAGGGCGACGGACTCGGTGCCGCGATCCGCCCGCTGCAGGGAGCGGGTCGCCGGGTCGGCCTGGTCGCCCTCGGCGCTGGCCCGGCGCAGCACATCCAGCTGGCCGAGCAGCAGCCGGCTGTCGGTGGCCCACGTCTGTCCGGACAGTTCCCACTCGGCCGGGCCAACGTGCCCGTGCTCGGCGAGCAGCGCCAACAGCCCGCCGCGCAGCCGGCCGAGGTCACCGTTGCGCGCCGCATCCAGTTCGCTGGCCAACGAGCCGAGGCCCCGGTCGAACAGCTGGCCAAGCTTCCCGGACTCGGTGACCTGCCTGGCCAGCCGCCAGAGTCGCTCGACGGGGTCGGTCACCGCGCCACCCCGGCCGGCGAGTAGTGCGCCTGCCCCCCCGGGGTGGCCGGCATCTTCCGAGATCCTGGTCAGCAGGTCGTTGGTGACCGCGGTGGCCAGCTCGGCCTGGGTGAACAGGCGCAGCGACTCCCGTAGCTCGCCGCGCACGCTCCGGAGCCGGGCCACCAGGTCCTCGGCGGAACAGTCCGCGAGCTTGGGCCGGGTGGCACGCAGCTCGGCAAGCCGGCGCCCCGCCCTGGCATGCTCCTGGCGGTCCGCCGCACCGGACAGCGCGGCCTGGGTCCAGGACTGCAGAGACTCGGCGGTGGTGTCCAAGCTCGGGCGCTCGTCGCGCTGGCGCGGCACATCCCGCCGTTCACCCAGGTACTGCTGGGCGAAGGCCATCGGGTCGGCGCCGCTGGCGTTAATCCCGAACAGCCGCAACAGCGACGTGTTCAGGTACAGGTAGCCGCCGAACATGGCGACCGGGAGGTGGCGCAGGGCCGCCGTGCCCTCGGGCAGCGGCCGCAAGCCGGTCTGCGCGTAGACGTTCGCCCACGCCGGGCCGAGCTCGGCACCGACGCCGACGGTCGCGGTGAGCGGGGTGACCGGGTCAGGGCACAGGTCGCCGAGCACGGCACGGGAGTAGAGCGGGTAGGTCATCGAGGCGAGCTCGTCGAACTGCCACTCCATTTTGGCGACCCTGCCTTCTCCGCAAGCACCCCGTCCGGCTCAGCGCGGCGCCATCCGGATGGCGCCGTCCAAGCGGATCACCTCACCATTGAGCATCGGGTTGGCGACGATGTGCTCCACCAGCGCACCGTACTCGGACGGGTCACCCAGCCGGCGCGGGTGCGGCACCTGTTCACCGAGCGAGCGCGCGCGTCCTCGGGCAGCCCGGCCATGATCGGTGTGTCGAAGATGTCGGGCGCGATGGTGACCACCCGAATCTGCCGGTCCGCCAGGTCGCGCGCGATCGGTAGCGTCATGCCCGCCACGCCGGCTTTGGATGCGGCGTACGCGGCTTGGCCGATCTGGCGTCGAACGCCGCGACGGAGGCGGTGCACACCAGCACACCGCGTTCACCGTCGCGCGGCTCGAGGGCCTGCATCCGCTCGGCGGCCAGCCCGAGTCCGGAGGCGCCCCCGCTGATCAGTGCAACGCTGCCTTTGACATCCACAGTGCTCTCCTCAGCCGTGACTAGCGGCTAGTCTGCACCGGAGACCGAAACCAGTCAATTCTGACCGTTTATAGGTGATCGTGAGGCGCGCAACGTCCACCCCGTGATCGTCTACAGGTCATGTTGTCCGGGTAGGTTGAGCTGGCGACGAGGCTCTCGTGGGAGTGTGCCGATGAAGAAGTTGGACGAGTTGATTACCGAGATCTACGCGGCGCCTCGCGGGCCCGAGGTGGCGGCGTTCTTCGACTATGACGGCACGGTCATCTCCGGGTACTCGGCGATGGCCTTCTACAACAAGCGGCTGCGTGAGCTGGACATCGGGGTCACCGAGCTGGCGAAGATGACCTGGGCCAGCTTGCGCGGGGTGCGTTCCGACAAGGACTTCGCCGAGCTGCTGGAGCTGTCCCTCTCGCCGTGGCGCGGCAAGACCTACGGCGAGCTTATGGCGCTGGGCGAGTCCCTTTTCAAGCACGAGATCGCCGGGCAGCTGCACCACGAGGTGTGGGAGCTGATCGCCGCGCACCACGAGATGGGCCACACGGTGGTGCTGGCCTCGTCCGCGACCCCGTTCCAGGTTCAGCCGATGGCAAGGGACCTCGGCGCGCAGCACGTGCTGTGCACCGAGGTCGAGGTGGTGGACGGTCGGATCACCGGCCGCCCGGCCGGCGCGCCGCTATGGGGGTTGGGCAAGGCGCGCGCGGCGCGCGCGCTGGCCGCCGACGAGGGCTTCGACCTGCCCGCCTCGTTCGCCTACAGCAACGGCGACGAGGATGTGATGTTCCTGGAGTCGGTCGGCAATCCGGTGGCGGTGGCGCCGGAGCACGGCTTGGCGCGGGAGGCGGCTCGCCGGGGATGGCCGGTGCTGCAGTGCGTGGCGCGCGGTGGTCCGCCCGGGGCGCTGGAGGTACTGCGCACGGTCGGTTTCTACGGCGGCTTCGCCGGCGCCTTCGGTGCCGGCCTCGGTGTCGGGCTGCTGCGCCGCTCGAAGCGGGATCTGTTGGACGTGAGCACCGCGCTTGGCCCGGACCTGGGGCTGAGCCTGGCCGGTATCCGGGTGGACGTGCAGCGTGGCGCGGAGTACCTGTCCTCGGTGCGACCGTGTGTCTTCGTCTTCAACCACCAGAGCAAGATCGATCCGATCGTCGTGATGAAGCTGGTGCGGGGCAAGCTCACCGGGGTGGCCAAGAAGGAGGCCAAGAACATCCCCGGTTTCGGCCAGATGTTCCAGCTGGCCGACGTGGCGTTCGTGGACAGGGGCAACACCGGCCAGGCCAAGCAGGCGCTGGAGCCCGCCGTGGCCAAGGTGCGCGACGAAGGCATCTCGCTGATCATCGCGCCGGAGGGCACCCGCTCCGCGACGCCGAAGCTGGGGCCGTTCAAGAAGGGCGCGTTCCACATCGCCATGCAGGCCGGCGTGCCGATAGTGCCGATCGTGATCCGCAACGCGGGCGAGGTGATGTGGCGCGGTGCCCAGGTGATGAAGGCCGGCACCGTCGAGGTGGTCGTGCTGCCGCCGGTGAGCACCACCGGCTGGCGCACGGCGGCCGTCGGTGCACACGCCGACCAGGTGCGGGACATGTTCCTTGACACGCTGGCCCACTGGCCGGGCCGTCACTCGGCACCGCGGCCGGACACCGAGGGCAAGAACGGAGAGGACTGATGGCTGAGCAGAACGGCGCCGGCGGGAGCAAAGGAGATGCGCCGCTTTCCTGGGGCTCCAACCAGGAGATGAACGCCTTCGAGACGGTGATGTGGCGAGCCGAGGCGGACCGCTCGCTGCGCTCGCCTATCGTCGCGCTCGAGCAGCTGGACACCGTGCCGGACTGGGACCGGTTCCTCGCCGCGCACGAGTGGGCGGTGCGGATGGTGCCTCGGTTCCGCCAGCGGGTGGTGGAGCCCCCGTTCGGTCTCGGTGCCCCGCGCTGGACCGCCGATCCCGAGTTCGACCTGCGCTTCCACGTGCGCCGCCAGGGCCTGCCCGAGGGCAGTGGATGGGCCGGCCTGCTGGACGCGGCCGCCCAGCTGGCGATGACGCCGTTCGACCGCACCCGAGCGCCCTGGCTGGCTGTGCTGTTCGACGGCCTGCCCGATGGGCGGGCGGCCTACGCGCTGAAGATGCACCATTCGGCCACCGACGGGCTGGGAGGCATCCAGCTGCTGGGCCAGCTGCACTCGCGCACTCGGGAGCCGAACCCGGACAAGCCGCAGCCGGCGTTGGTGACCGCGCCGCAGACCAGTCCGTTCGACGCGCTGGTGCACCAGGTGCTCGGCGACGCCGAGGCGGTGCCCGGGATGGTGCGCGAGGTCGGCTCCGGCGCGCTGCGCGCCCTGAGCGACATCGGCGGCACGCTGACCGGGGCCACCCGGTGGGGCCGGTCGCTGCGCCGGGTGCTGAGCCCACCGGACGCGCCCGGCTCGCCGCTGCTCGCCAATCGGAGCCTCACCTGGCGCTTCGCCGCGTTGGACATCCCGTTCAAGGATTTGAAGGCGGCCGGCAAGGCCGTCGGTGGCTCGGTCAACGACACCTACCTCGCCGCGCTGCTCGGCGGCTACCGGCGCTACCACGAGGCAATGGCGGTACCGGTGGTGGACGCGATTCCGATGGCTATCCCGATCTCGATGCGCAAGGCCGACGATGCCGAGGGCGGCAACAGGATCGCCTCGGCGCGCATCTCCGGCCCGGTGTCCACCGCCGACCCCAAGGCGCGGATCGAGGAGGTCCGGTCGCTGATCCTGTCCGCGCGCGGTGAGCCGGCGTTGAACATGATCGGTTTCATGTCGCCCGCGCTGGCCCGGTTGCCCGGTTCGTTGATCGCGCAGCTGGCCGGGCCGATGACCAAGGGCAACGACCTGCAGGCCAGCAACGTGCCGGGTGTCGGCGCCGAGGTGTACCTGGCCGGAGCGCGGATCGAGCGGATGTACCCGTACGCCCCGCTGCCCGGCTGCGCCGCGATGATCACCCTGCTGACCCACGGCGACGTGGGCTGCGTCGGGGTGAACTTCGATGCCGCCTCGTTCACCGAGCCCGAGACGTTCGTGCAGTGCCTCCTGGACGGTTTCACCGAGGTGCTGTCGCTGCATCCGGGTTCGGCAGAGCCGATCTCCCGCGCCTGACGGTCAGCGGCAACCGCGGTTCTGTGCTGCGATGCCGTTTGGTATCCCAGCTGACTTGAGGAGCGCCCATGCGCATCGGCATGACCCTGAACTACAGCGGAGGCTTTCGCGAGGCGGTCAACGACCTCGCGGACTACGAGAAGGCCGGCCTCGACCTGATCTACGTCCCGGAGGCGTACAGCTTCGACGCGGTCTCCCAGCTCGGCTTCATCGCCGCGCGCACCGAGCGGCTGGGACTGGCCTCCGGCATCCTGCAGATCTATACCCGCACACCCGCGCTGACCGCGATGACGGCGGCCGGGTTGGACTACATCTCCGACGGGCGGTTCACCCTCGGCATCGGTGCGTCCGGCCCGCAGGTCATCGAGGGCTTCCACGGCGTGCCGTACCGGGCCCCGCTGGGCCATACCCGCGAGCTGGTGGAGATCTGCCGCCAGGTCTGGCGCCGCGAGCGGGTGCAGTACCAGGGCAAGTACTACCAGGTGCCGTTGCCCTCGGACCAGGGAACCGGGCTTGGCAAGCCGCTCAAGCTGATCAACCACCCGGTGCGGGAGCGGATTCCGATCGTGATCGCCTCGATCGGGCCGAAGAACGTCGAGCTGACCGCCGAGCTTGCGGAAGGCTGGCAGCCGCTGTTCTACCTGCCCGAGCGCGCCGGCGACGTGTGGGGTGAGTCGCTGGTGGCCGGCAAGGCCAAGCGGGCCTCCGAGCTGGGTGAGCTGGACGTGGCTCCGCAGGTCCCGATTTCCATCGGCGACGACATGGCGCGACTACGCGACGCGGTGCGCCCGCTGCTTGCGCTCTATGTGGGTGGCATGGGTGCAAGGGGCAAGAACTTCTACAACGACCTGACCCGCCGCTACGGCTTCGAGGCCGCCGCGAAGAAGGTGCAGGACCTGTACCTGGACGGCAAGAAAGAGGAAGCGGGCGCCGCGCTGCCCGACGAGCTGATCGACGGTATGGGGCTGATCGGGCCGGAGGAGCGGATCAGGGAGCGGCTGGCCGCGCTCGCCGAGTCCGGGGTGACCACGGTGAACCTGACCCCGCTCGGTGCCAACGCGGCCGCCTCGGTGCGCCAGATCGAGCGGCTGGCGGAGTTCGCGCACGATATGTAGCCGGCTCCCGTTGGATGGACGGGGGAGGCCTGCTCATGCTCCGGCGGCGGCCCGAGATCCGCCGGACCGCCGTCCGGCGGTACGCGGCCGAGGTGAGCTGATCACCGCACCGGATCGGCGGAGTTCGGATGGAATCCGTGTTCTCCCGAGCGAACCGGGCAGCGAGGGGCTAACTTCATGCAGTCTGACGTGATGTGGCGGCTTCTCCGGCCGGGCCCGGAGAGGTAAGGGAGGCGAGGGAAGATGAAGATCGTGGTTGACTGGGACAAGTGCTCGGGTCTTGGTATGTGTGAGGCGGAGGCGCCGGAACTGTTCGAGGTCCAGGATGATGGCTCACTGGTCGTGTTGAACGACTCGCCCGACGAGGACGCCAGGGCCGAGGCCGAGGCGGCCGTCGAGTCGTGCCCGACGGAGGCCCTTTCGATCGTCGAGGACTGACCAGACGGCCCTGCGCGACACAACGCTGTTGCGCAGGGCACCCGAGCTCTGCCGACACAGGACGCGTCGCGGTCCACTGGACAACAGAATGCCCGAGCCACCTGGCTCGGGCATTCTGGCTTTGGTGCGGGTGGACACCCAGGGGTCAGTACCCCACGTAGTTGCCCGACCTGTCGCTGCGGCCGCCGGCGCGCAGCGTGCTGAGGCCGTAGTTCGCCAACATGTAGCGGATGCCAGCGGTGATGTTGGCGACCGGGTTCGTGATCGGCTGGTGGGCCAGTTCCGGCAGCACGTACGCCCGGAATGTGCTCGGGATGACCTGCATCAGACCCCGGGAGGGTCGCCCGGCCAACGCATTGCTGTCGGAAAGGTTGACCGCGTTCGGGTTGCCCTTCGACTCCTTCATGATGATCTGCCGGACGCCGTTGGAGAGCGAGGCATCCAGGTTGAGCTTGCTGAGCGCCACGTCGATCCAGTCGTCAAGGTCGCCGCCACCGGAGAGGACGCTGGCTTCCTTGGCCGCCACAGCGTGCGCGGCGGACGCCTGGGCGGCGAGTGACTCACCCTTGTGCAACGCCTCGATGTCCCGCTGGTCGACCATGTTCTCCCGGTCGGCGGGGACCGTGACGGGCAGCATCGCGGTTGCCGACGAGGCGGAGTCGGCGAAGTTGGTCGCCGACATGATGGTGGCGCCGTCGCTGACCGGCCTGACCGACACCGGCAGTGCCGCCACGGCGGCCAGGTCGGTGTGGGTGCCCGTCTCGGAGGCCTCCGCGACCGCGTTCGACGCGGCCGGCTGGGTGGCCATCAGCCCGCCGGTCACCACCGCGCCCAGCGCGGCGGTGGCTGTGATGGCGGTGTTGCCTCGCAGCAGCGACTTCGAGGGGGCAGCTCTGCGGTGCCCCGCGCGCCGCGCGTTCTCGAAGGCTTCGCTCGGCGAACTGACCGGCGCCGCGCTCGAAGCCGGCCGGCTGTGCCGACCGTCCGGAGACGGAATGCGCGGCGCCGTGGGCGCGTTGACCACCGAGGCAGCTGGCGGCGTGAAAAAAGCGGCCGGAGCTACCTGCGGTGCTGACGGCATGACGAAGGTTCCTTCGTCATGCATGCGGCGCGCGTCCGGACTCGGCAAGTACGCCGAAACCGTGCCGCGGCCGCCCGGGGAGCGGTGACGAGCCACGAAGACTTCAACCTTTCCGCGACCAGCGTTTCACCCGGGGCACCCGGTCGGGGTCCGTTGAGCCGAATTGGGGAGCCGGCTCAGTGCCCTAGGTCGAAATCGGATCGTGATGTACCGCGGCAGCTTACGAACAGATGGGCCGGCTTGCCAAGTGGGGTCATGGCGTGTCGGCGCAGGTTGCGCACGTTTTTTTCCTGCCCCACCAGGGAGCCCCCAGATCAACAGCGGCAAGCGGGCCAATTTCTGCGCCCAGTGGCCGATCTCGTCAGGTACCTGGCCGAGGGGCGTCCCAATGACGCCAGAGCACCACTGTGCGCACACCGGCGACGAGCACCGAAGCGAGCGCCATCGCCAGCACGCTCGGCCATCTCAGCCGGCCGTGCCGAACACCGCGACACCCATCAGGCCCGGAATGAGCAGGGACCAACCTGCGAACTGCGCCTCAGCCGGACAGCGACGCGGCCATCCGCCCCCGCAGCGCGGTGGCCGCCGAGTACGGCCGCACCAAGACGGTCAGCTCGGTCAACATGCCGTCCGCTCCTCCGGCCCGCAGGATGTCCACGCCGTGCACCTGCAGGTCGTCGACCCGGGCGGCGAACTCCAGCACGTGTCCGCCCGGCCCGCTGTACTCGGCGGTGTAGCGAAAGTTCTCGAACACGGTGAACGCCGCGCGCAGGATCTGGCCGAGTGGCTCGCGGCCCTGGTAGGGCTTGTGCACCACCGGGCTGTTGAACACCGCGTCCTCGGTGAACAGCGCGGTCGCCGCCGCGATGTCGCCGGCCTCGATGGCGGCCCGGAACCGCTGCGCGTTCGGGGTCATGACCGGGTCAGTACGACCAGCGGGATCTCCCGGCCGGTGCGTTGCTGGTAGGAGTCGAAGCCGCGGTAGGTCCGCAGCACCAACGGCCACAGCCGGGCGCGTTGCTCGGGGTCGGCGGTCTTCGCCAGTACCCGTCGGACCTCGGCGCCGACCTGGACGGTGGTCTCGGGGTTTGCGCGAAGGTTGTGGTACCAGCGGGGGTGCTTGGGGTAGCCGCCTTTCGACGCGACGATCACCAGATCGTCGCCGTCCGGCGTGTAGACCAGTGGGGTGGTGCGCCGGGTACCGGAGCGGGCCCCCACGTGGTCGAGCAGCAACATCGGCGGCGCACCGGGGATGTGGTGGCCGATCAGGCCCTTGCTGGCGCGGTACACAGCGGTGTGCGCGGCGGCGAATCGGCCCAGCAGGGCCCAACTCCGGTCGGCAAGCTCGAGGAAGTCCACCTACCGAATGGTAACTGGCCGGCGGGCGCACTCCGGTGTTCAGTGTCAGACTCTGGCCCACATTTCGGGCCGTCGGCGCTCCCGGTCGGCGGCGCAACGGGAGGTATCCAATGTTGTCCGGTGTCGACACCCCGGGGTCCATCGCGGCCGCGTACCGGCGCCGGCCCGCCGCCGGTCGGATGGTGCGCTGATGGGGTCGCGCCCGGCTTTCCGCGAGGTGTTCACCACCGAGCTGACGCCGCTGTCCTACCTGCGGCGCAGCAGCGAGGTCTACCCGGACCGGACCGCGGTCGTCTACGGCGAGCGGCGGCGCAGCTACGCCGAGCTCGCCGACGAGGCCATGCGGGTCGCGCGGGCGCTGCGCGCGTCCGGCATCGAGCCGGGGGACCGGGTTGCCTACCTGATGCCGAACCTGCCCGAGATGCTGGTCGCGCACTTCGCGGTGCCGCTGGCCGGCGCGGTGCTGGTGGCGATCAACACCCGGCTGTCCACCGAGGAGGTCCGCTACATCCTGGACCACAGCGGCGCCAAGTTGCTGGTGGCGGATGCGGTACTGGCCGCGACGGTGACCCCGGTGGCCGCTGAGCTGGCCACGGTCACCGAGATCGTGACCGTCACCGATCCCGCCGCCCCGGGCTCGGGCGGCCCGCAAGGCCCGGACTACGCCGAGTTCCTCGGAAGGGGCGCTCAGGGCGCGGCGCTGCCGTGGGCGGTGGACGACGAACTGGCCACCATCTCGATCAACTACACCTCGGGCACCACCGGGCGACCCAAGGGTGTGATGTACACCCACCGGGGCGCCTACCTGAACTCGCTGTCCGAGATCGTGCACTCCGCACACACACCGGACTCGGTCTACCTGTGGACGCTGCCGATGTTCCACTGCAACGGCTGGTGCACGCCGTGGGCGGTGACCGCGATCGGCGCAACGCACATCTGCCTGCGCGAGGTGCGCGGCGACGTGATCTGGGCGCTGATCCGCCAGCACGGCGTGACCCACCTCAACGGGGCGCCCACCGTGGTCACCACGATCATGAATGCGCCGGAGGCCACCACGCTGGACTACCAGCTGGTGATCACCACGGCCGGCGCGCCGCCCTCACCCACCACGATCCTGCAGATGGAGCGGATGGGTTTCCGGATCGTGCACGTCTACGGGCTCACCGAGACCTACGGCCCCTACTCGGTCAACCAGTTCCAGCGACAGTGGACGGAGTGCGACGACGAGGAGCGCGCCCGGCTGCAGGCCCGCCAGGGCGTCGGCATGCTCACCGCCGAGTGGCTGCGGGTGGTCGATGAGCAGATGGCCGACGTGCCGGCCGACGGCGCCACCATGGGCGAGATCGTGATGCGCGGCAACAACGTGATGTCCGGGTACTTCGAGGACCCCGAGGGCACCGAGAAGGCGTTCGCCGGCGGCTGGTTCCATTCCGGCGACCTCGGCGTGATGCACTCGGACGGTTACGTCGAGCTGCGCGACCGGGCGAAGGACGTGGTCATCTCCGGTGGGGAGAACATCTCTACCGTCGAGGTCGAGCAGGCCATCGTGTCGCACCCGGCGGTGCTGGAGGCCGCAGTGATCGGCGTGCCGGACGAGAAATGGGGCGAGCGGCCCAAGGCATTCGTGGTGTTGCGGCAGGATTTGGATGCTGGCGGGGTGTCCGAGGACGAGCTGCTGGAGCACGTGAAAACGAAGATCGCCCGCTACAAGGCACCTAAGGCGATCGAGATAGTGCGGGAGCTGCCGAAGACGTCCACCGGCAAGGTGCAGAAGTTCGAGCTCAGGGAGAAGGAGTGGGCCGGTGAGCAGCACCGCGTGCGGGGGTAGCGCTCGCCGGCCGTGGGCCGGGGGTAACGCAGAGTGGCGGTCGGTGCCGCCGGCGGAACAGCCCTCTCAATAGTGTGCTAGTTCGCGCAGCTGTTGGTGATCTTGACGATCTCGGCCTCGACGTCGATGACCGAGGACTCGACGCCGAGCGGGATGATCTCGCAGGTGGCGTCCAGGAACCGCTGGATCAGGGTCCGGTCGAACTCCAGCGAGGCGAAGCCCTCGTCGTCGCCGATCTTGACCTCGAGCACGTCGAACTCACCGTCGGTGAACGGGGTCAGTCGCACGTCGCCGATACCGGCCGGTGCGCACAGGCCGTCGACGATCAGGTCGCGCGAGATCAGCCATTCGATCCAGCGTCCGCTCGGGCGGGCGATCGACATCATCACCGCGAACGGGTCGTCCGCCCGGTAGGTCCAGCGCGTGAGCAGCGGGGTCTCCTGCCCGTGCAGCACCGCGAACATGTCCTGGTGGACGCTGTCGATCTTGGTGTTCTCGTTCATCCCCTCGGCCCTCCCTGTGTCCCGCGTCAGCTTGACGCCGGCCTTGGTCATGTCATCGCCGCGGCATGCCGATTCGCTCCACTTTTTCCGGTTATTCACCTGAAACGGGCAGTGGAGTAACGGTGTTCGGTCGAACTACGACACACCGCAACCATCCGCCGGATGGAGGTAACGGCTACGCCACGGCTACCCGCAGTGAGATTCTCCGCCGCGATGAGGCAGCGGTAGCGTGTGTGCCATGCCCGAGCACACGCTGGATTTCGCGTCCGCGTTGATCGACCAGACGGCTCGGTTCGCCGGCTTGGTGGACGGCGCCGACCTGGATCGCCCGGTACCGAGCTGCCCGGAGTGGCGGCTGGGCACACTGGTCGAGCACGTCGGCCAGGCGCACCGGTTCGGGGCGGAGCGGGTGCGTGCACGGCTCGGAGGCCCGCTGCGGCGGGTCGACGCCACGCCGGTCCCGTTGCCCGGCGACCCGGCCCAGCACCGGGAGTGGCTGCTCGCCGGTGCCGAGGACCTGTTCGGCGCGGTGCGGGAGGCCGGCGCGGAGCCGGTGTGGAACTTCGCCTTCGGCGAGGGTGACGCCACGTTCTGGCTGCGGCGGATGGCGCACGAAACCGCGGTGCACCGGTGGGACGCCGCGCTGGCGCTGCACGCCGAGTTCGAGCTGGCGCCCGAGGTCGCCGCCGACGCGCTGTCGGAGTGGCTGACGCTGCTCACCTCGCCCGGCGCTGTCCAGGGCCGGCCGGAGATGGCCGAGGCGCTGCGCGGCACCGGCCAGACGATCCACCTGCACGCCACCGACCGGCCCGGTCTGGGTGAGGCGGGCGAGTGGCTGATCACCCGAGGACCGGACCAGGTGAGCTGGCGGCACGGCCATGCCAAAGGCGACGTGGCGGCGCGGGGGCTCGCGGTGGACCTGTTGCTGTTGATGGTCAACCGGATCCGTCCCGCCGACCCGCGCATCCAGGCGTTCGGCGACGCCGAGCTGCTGGAACACTGGTCCCGCGTGGTCAATTTCTGACTGAGGGGCCAGTCCCCTCGGAGCCGGGTCAGTGTTGTTCCGGGGTGCGGCTGAGGGGCGGAGCCCCCCGGCTGAGCGGGACGCGGCCTTTCTGGTCGAGGCTCGCGGGGCCGATCGGTTGCTCGAACAACACCTCGGCGCGGCGGCCGGAGATGTCCAGGGTGGCGACGGTGTTGCCGAACAGCGGGCCGTACACCTTGCGCCAGCGCACCGGCAGTGCCGGCGCGCCGCTGGTTCGCGCCCAGATCCGAGACAGCCGACCCAGCGCCCGGGACCAGCCGAGCCGGAACGCCGGGCGAATGTGCGCCGGCACGTGGTTGTGCACCGGCGAGCACACCAGTTGGTGCACCGTCGTGTCCGGAGTGTGCACAGCATTCTTCGAGCCGCCCAGCATTGCGCGGGCGGCGTAGCAGTGGTGCACGTCGCCGGAGAGCACGGTGACGGTGGCCGGGCCGTCCGGGGTTCGCGCGAGTCGGCCGATCAGCTCGCTGAGCCGCTGGAACGACTCGCCGAACGCCGCCCAGTGTTCCAGGTCGGCGGCACGCCTGATTCGCTCGCCCAGCCGGCCACGCCAGCCCTTGCGCCGCGCGGCGAGCTCGTTCACGGTCTGCAGGTCGCTGATCACGTAGGGCAGCAGCCACGGCAGGGACGAGCCGAACAGCAGGTGGTCCAGCTCGCCAGGTCGGTGCTCGGCCTGCTCGGCGATCCAGTGCAGCTCCGGTTCGCCGACCATCCCCCGGTTCCCACCGTCCAGGATTCGGCCGTTGCGCGAGTCGATCATGATCAGCCGGCTGCGGCCGAGGTCCCAGCGGAAGCTGAACCGAGGCTCCTTGGCCCCGTTCTCCTCGCGGTCCGCCCGTTCGGCCATCGCGGCCAGCAGCGGCCAGCAGTCGCCGTGCGTGGCGAGCACGCCCTGGTAGTGCTCGTCGGTGGCCAGCTCGTCAGGGGAGAGGTTGCCCAGGTGCTGGTAGACCCAGTACGAGGCGAGCCCGGAGCGAATCCGCTCGGGCCACCACGGCTGCTCGGCGATCTCGTCGCGCCAGGCGGCCGAGGTGTTCCAGTCGTCCCGCACATCGTGGTCATCGAAGATCATCGCGGTGGGCACGTTGGAGAGCAGCCAGCGAAACTCCGGGTCTGCCCAGGACGTCCGGTAGAGGCGTTCGTACTCGTCGAAGCTGACCACCTCCTCGGCAGGGCGGTTGCTCTGCTCCGGCCGTTGGCTCCGGCGGCCGAGCAGGCGGCGCCGGGCGAGCGGGGTGAGCTCGTCGGCGTAGACCTGGTCGCCGAGCAGGACCAGCACGTCCGGCCACTCGCGCACCGGCAGCGCGGCCATCCGTGCCGCGTAGGTGTCCAGCGCATCCAGCCCCAGCTTGCGGTCCCGCGCAGGCTCACCGGTCTTCGGGTAGCGGCAGGAGCCGAACAGTGCCCGCAGCCGCCGGGCCGAGCCGGGGCCCCTGGTGCGGATGACACTCGGTGGGAACGGGCTCCCCGGAGCTGGCCAGACCGGCGCCCCGTCCAGCGCCACCCGGTACTCGGTGGTGCTGTCCGGCGCCAGGCCGGTGACGATGACCAGCGCGAAATGGTGACCCTGCACCTCGAACGTGGCGGCCTCGCAGCCGAGCACACGGACCGTGCAGGCCCGGTCGGTCTGCACCCAGACCACGGCCGAGCGCTCGCCGACGTGCCGCAGCGCCGGCCCCAGAACCAAATTCACCCGCCGCACCCTGCCCGCTCCGACCACCCAGCGCCACACCACCCCCACACGGCCGCGCACCGGCGACACCGCGACGCCGCGCATCCCGCGTGCACGCCGCGTACGGAGCGCCATGCGCGGCGTGCACGGCAGGTGCGCGGCGCCCCGGTGGGCACTCTCAGGCGGAGGCGGTGTTCAGGCGGTCGAGCTCGCCGGCGTCCAGCTTGAGCTCGGCCATCCGCAACAGGTCGGCCAGCTGCGCACGGTTGCGCGCGCTGGCGATCGGCGTGCAGACCGTCGGCTGGGCGCTCAGCCAGGCGAGCGCGACCGCGGCGGGGCTCACGCCGTGCCGCTCGGCCACGTCGGTCAGCTCGGCCAGCACCCGGCGGCCCCGGTCGGTGAGGTACTCCCGTGCACCCTCGGAACGGACGCTGTCGACCTCGGTGTCCGCGCGGTACTTCCCGGTCAGGAACCCCTTGGCCAACCCGTAGTAGGGCAGGCAGGACATGTTGTGCTCGACCAGCAGCGGAGCCAGGTCGTGCTCGTAGTCGCGCTCCATCAGGTTGTAGTGCGGCTGCAGCGCGACGAAGCGGGTCAGGCCGGCCTGCTCGGAGACGGCCAGAGCCTCGGCGAGCCGGGGGGCCTGGTAGTTGGAAGCCGCGACGTGACGCACCTTGCCGGCCCGGACCAGCACGTCGAACGCGCCCATGGTCTCTTCCAGCGGTGTGTCGGGGTCGTCCCGGTGGGCGTAATACAGGTCGATGTGCTCGGTGCGCAACCGGCGCAGCGAGTCGTCGGCGGCGGCCTTGATGTTTGCCGCCGTCAGGCCGGGGCGCTGGGGCCATGAGCCGACCTTGGTGGCCAGCACGATGTTCTCCCTGTTGCCGCGCTTGGCCATCCAGTCGCCGAGGATCCGTTCGGACTCGCCGCCGGACTTACCTGGCATCCGCCACATGTAGGAGTCGGCCGTGTCGATGAAGTTGCCACCGGCGCCGGTGTAGTCGTCGAGGACGTCGAACGAGCCCTTGGCGTCGGCCGACCAGCCGAACACATTGCCGCCGAGACACAGCGGATGGACAGAAAGATCGGTACCGGGCAGGGAAATCCGCATAGCCCCACGCTAGCCTGGGTGTCCCCCGGCCGCCGTGCCGATCATTCCTAGCCGGGTGATGCCTGTTTGACCCATTGATCGAAAGGGAAAGGGGCGACATGTTGCTACGTCGTATCGCTCGGCCGCTGCTAGCCGGGATTTTCATTTCGGGCGGTGTCGCCGCGCTGCGTGACCCGGAGGGCCACGCAAAGCTCGCGGCGGAAACCTTGGACAAGGTGACCGAGCTGGCACCCGTCGACGAGATACCGTCGAACGTCACGCTCGTCAAAGTGGACGCGGCGGTGAAGGTCGGCGCGGGTCTGTTGCTCGCCACCGGCAGGACCCCCCGCCTGGCAGCCAGCGCACTGGCCGCCAGCCTGGTGCCCACCACGCTGGCCGGCCACCGGTTCTGGGAGGTCCATGAGCCGCACCAGCGGATGGAACAGCAGGTGCACTTCCTGAAGAACCTGGCCCTGCTCGGCGGCCTGATGTTGGCCTCGGCCGACACCGCGGGCAAGCCTTCGTTGGCGCGGCGCGCCCGTAGGAGCACAGCGGCCACCGCCAAACGGTCCCGCCGCGCCGGCAAACTGGGTGGCCAACTCGTCGACGCCGCCGGCCGGGTCGGTGAACAGGCCTCCGACGCCGCCGGCCAGTACGGTCCGAAGGCCGTCGAGCTGGCCGGGCGGGCCAACAAGCGGTTGGTTGGCAGGAGCAAGAAGGCGCGGGCCAAGGCGGAGAAGCTGACCGCCAAGGCGAGCAAGCGCGCCGAAAAGGCCGCCAAGCGCAGCCGCAGGGCCAACAGGGACGCGAAGAAGGTGAGCCGCAAGGCCCGCAAGCAGCTCGCGAAGCGGATTCGGCCCTAGGGCGTATCCCGCGAGCGAAGCCGGCCGGTTGCCCATACCGGCCGGCTTCGCCGTGTCCAGCCTCAGTTGGAGGATTGGCGGCGGGCCGCGTACGCCAAATCGGATTATCGACACTGGAGTCCGCCGGAGGTGCATGCCGTTGCTCGATCGTCTGCTCGGCAAGGACGCCATCACCGGCGTACCGAACGTGCCCTGTTCGTGATCGGGTTGGACCGGGACGGCGATGGTCACCCGGTGATCCGACCCAACTGCCCGCCCGCGATCCCTCGGCGAGGCTGGCCTTACTCAACACTCCTCCGACAGTGACGTCGTCGCGGACTCGTTGGGTATCGGCCGTTGAGCTGCCCTGGCCGGCGAGGCGACCTCGGTCTATCGTCTTGTCAAGCTAATTTCAGCCGAGCTGTTGAGCTCACTGGTGGTGAGTCGGGCCATGCATGTGATCACATTGTCCGCCGCATACGGCGCCGGGGGCGGGTTGATCGGCCGGGCGGCTGCCGAACGTCTCGGCGTGCCGTTCCTGGACCGCGCGATACCGGCCAAGGTCGCCAGCGACCTGGGGGTGACGCTGGAGGACGCGCTGGCCAGGGACGAGCGGGTGAAGGGGTGGCTGCACCGGCTGCTCACCGCTGCCGCGCCGATGTCCAGCGACTACATGGTGGGTGCCACCCCGCCGAGGGTCGCGCTCTTGCCGGACACCGAGTACGTCACCTGCACCCGGGGCGCGATCCACGACACGGTGCGCGAGCACGGCGGCGTGATCCTCGGCCGAGCGGCCGCGATGGTGCTGCGGGACCACCCGACCGCGCTGCACGTCCGGCTGGACGGTGATCCTGAGCGCCGGATCCGGCAGGCGATGCGCACCCTGCACATCGGCGAGCACGAGGCGAGAAACGCCCAGGTACAGAATGACAACGCCCGCACCAGTTATGTCAGACACTTCTACCGGGCCGACGCCACCGACCCGGCGCACTACCATCTGTTGCTGGACAGCACACGGCTCTCGTTCGACACCTGTGTCGAGCTGATCGTCACGGCGGCGAGCGAAGAAAGGCCGTCTCTGGGGTAACGCCGCCTCAGCGGACGGCGATACCCAGGTTGCCTACACATAGGGAGCTGGGAGCCTGCCATGCCGACCGTTCGGACCAGCGCCGTGACTGCCGTGCATGGTGGCAGCCTCGTGCCGGGCTGGGAGGCGGTCGCACGGCGTGTGATTGACCTGGTCGTTGCCGTCACCGCGCTGCTGGTGCTCGGCCTGCCGATGATCGTCATCGGCCTGGTGGTCCGGTGGAGCAGTGTCGGCCCGGCGTTGTTTCAGCAGCAGCGGGTGGGTTTTGGTGGCCGGTCGTTCACGATGTACAAGTTCCGTACCATGCGGACCGGTGTGGGCGATGAGATG
>DASYBQ010000175.1:0-4540 GCA_036500625.1 Pseudonocardia sp.
CCGGGTAAGGCCGGCCACCGAGTCCGGCCACGGGTCCAGCCGGTGCCAGGCGTCGACCAGGTACCGGCGGTCCGGCTCGCCCAGATGTGCCACGCCGAACTCGGTGAGCAGCTCGTCCAGCGACACCCGGTGCAGGCCGTCCAGGTTCGTCCACGGCAGCTCGCCGGTGCGTACCCGGTTCATCGAGGGCAGGTAGCGCTCGCGCCACGCGTCCGCGAACGCCGACCAGTCGACGTCAAGGCCGGGACGCCGGGCCGAGAGAGCCCGCCCGTCCCGGATCACCCCGCCGCGCCAGTCCACCACGGTGCCGAACACGTCGAAGACCAGCGCACGGACACTCATGGAGCCATTACACCCGGGTGCGGTGTCGGCTGCCGGAAATGGCCGTCACACCCCGCACCGGGCTGTCAGACTCCACGGCGTGTTGTTGACGATCAGCAGTGCGCACGAACCCTCGGACGAACTCGGATACCTGCTGGCAAGCACCCCAACCGGGTGCACGGCGTCGAGCTGCCCTTCGGCACTGCCACCGTCTGCTTCTCCGAGGTCGGACGCCTCCGCACCACCGCCGCGCTGATCGTGCGCTTCGACCCCCGTCGGGCTGGTTCGGCGCGCGGCGGAGGTCAACGGGTCGACACCCGCCGTCGTCAAGCCGGCCGGTGCGACGGTGCGCGGGCCGAAGGGCCTCGTGCAGCCCGGACTGAAGGTTCGCGAGCCGGACTACCCGCGGCTGGTGTACGGGCCGCACTACCGGGAACCGGCGAACCCGGCCCGGCTGGCCCGGCGCAATGTCAGCCGCAAGCGGTCCTCGCGCTGCGCGAGTACGCACTCGGGTTGGAGGCACTCGACCGCTTCGTCACCGGCGAGCCGCTGTGGCGGGTTCACGAGGCCACCGCCGCGGTGTTGGCCCTGGAGTCCGACCCGGTGGACCCTCGCCTCTAACGCCGACCCTCGGCAAGGTTGTACCGGTCGGCGAGCAGCCCTCGGCAGTACTCGCCGTTGGCCTCCATCCCCACCCGGGTCGTGCGGGCTCGCCGCAGGTGCAGCGGCAGGCCCGCCAGGCTCACCGGCGTGCCATCGGCTTCCACCAGCAGTGCGTCCTGGTCGCCGGCCGGTAGGCCGAGCAGGCGACGACGATGCCGCAACCGTCGCACGTCGGGCGAGTCCGGCAGCTGGCCCAGCGTCGCGTCGGCCAGCCGCTGCGGTGTCCAACCCTGCGACAGCAGCGGCCGGGCGACCCGGTCCTGGCCGGCGAGCACCGCCTTGCGCAGGAAGTTGGCGCGCAACTCGTCCAGCTCGTTCTCCGCCTCGCCCTCGAATGTGCCCTGGAAGCCGGCCTGCGCGGCTACCCCTCCGTTGATCGCCGAGGAGGCGAAATGGTCGTCGAGCACGACCGAAGCGCCGCTGACGCCGGGCACCGCCATCGTTGCGTCGTATGCGTCGGCCACCATCAGGAACGCGAAGTTCGGTGCGCAGAAATACGTCGGCAGCCGTAGGTGCACCTCGGCGACCGCGTTCCCCGAACGGTCCTCGGCCGAGACAGCCACCGAGGAGACGAACTTCAGCGACACGATCGACTCGTCGAGCTCCGGGTCGCGGACGGTGTCCAGCGCCGCGTAGACCTGGTCGGCCAGGCCACGGTCCGTCCGGCGGCCAGACGGCGAGCTTTCCGTCGAGGTGTTCACGACTGTGACCCGATGGCACTGAGCCGGCCCTCGACCGGGATCTCGATGACGGATTGGCGGGCTCGAGTATCCACGATGGAGTACTCCTCGCCGTCCTTTTCGTACATTGGTCGATCCTCCGGTCTGCTTCGGTGCTGGCGGGAACGCGCGCGTCCCCCGGTTGGTGGCAACGCGTCAGTTCGTTGGGCAGTCGGCCGCTGTCGCCGGGGGCCAGGCGGGTGCCTTGTCTCGATCTCATCCCGGGCGTGCTTGCGATCACAAGGGCGAGCTTTTTCGAATGGCGAGAAAACGGGCGGATGTGCCGGTCAGGGCGCTGGACGGAGTTGTGGATAACTGGCGAGGTGCCGGCCCCGGGTTGTCGAAACTGTCGGTGGCACAAGCGAAGATTGTGCTGGGGGAAGCCCCCTCGGGTGGGTGGGCCGCGTGGGTGGCCGCGACGACAGGGCTTGGTTCGGGTCAGTGGCGGTGGGCCGGGTTGACGGCTGGGCGGGCGGTGGCTACCAGCGGGGCACGCGGCAGCGAGTGCCGGAGCCGGCCGGTTCCACCTGCACGGTGACGTGGTCAAGGCCGAACCGGTCGGACAGCAGCGTCTGGGCACTGGCCAGCACCTTCGAAGGGTCCGCGTCCGAGGCGCTGATCAGGTGCGCCGAGGCGACTTCCATGCCGGAGGTCAGCGTCCACAGGTGCACGTCGTGCGCCTCCCGCACCCCGTCCAGCGCGGCGAGCGCTTCGCTGACCTGCACCGGGTCCAGGTGGCTCGGTGTGCTCTGCACCAGGATGCGCAGCGCCTGCAACCCGAGCTTGACGGTGCGCGGCACGATGAAAAGCCCGATGCCGACCGCCACCACCGGGTCGACCCAGCGCCAGCCGAACGCCAGCATCAGCGCCCCGCCGACCAGCACACCCACCGAGCCGACGGTGTCGGAGAGCACCTCGAGGTAGGCGCTGCGCACGTTGAGGCTCTCCCGTGCACCGGCGCGCAGCGCGACGAACGACACGGCGTTGGCGACCAGGCCGCCGGCCGCGGTGAGCAGCACCGGCAGCCCGGCGACCTCCGGCAGCGCGCCGATCCGCCGGACGGCCTCGACCAGGACGAACGCGGCGACACCGAGCATCAGCACGGCGTTGGCCAGCGCGGTCAGCACCTCGGCGCGGTACAGCCCGAAGGTATGCCGCGCGCTGGGGGTACGCCGGTTGACCAGCAGCGCGGTGGCCAGCGACATGCCGACGCAGGCCACGTCGGTGACCATGTGCGCGGCGTCGGAGATCAGCGCCAGCGAACTGGTCAGCACCCCGACCGAAACCTCGACCACCGCGAACGTGGCGAGCACCGCGAAGGACAGTGCGAGCGGGCGAAGGTGCCGGCCGGCCCCGCTCAGCTCGACCGCACCGACATCCGGGTTCGGGCCGGCCGCGTGGCCGTGGGAGTGTCCGTGGCCCACGAAAGCCCCCAGCCTCTCGTCGGTGAAAGCTTGCCCACGCCAACGTATTGCAATAGGCGCATATGTCAAGTCGGTACGCCCACCTGGGGTCCTGGCGAGCGAGATCACGAGAGCATCTCCGGCCCGCCGTCGGTGTCGGATCATGCATGGCCCTCTAGGGTTCGGATACATGCGAGTTGTCATTGCGGGTGGACACGGCAAGATCGCGCTACGGCTGGAGCGGCTGCTCGCCGGGCGGGGCGACGAGGTGGTCGGCCTGGTGCGCAACCCGGACCACGTCGGCGAGGTCACCGACACCGGGGCGCGGGCCGAGGTGATCGATCTGGAGTCCAGCACAGCGGGCACGGTGGCCGAGTTGCTCGCCGATGCGGATGCGGTGGTGTTCGCCGCCGGCGCCGGCCCGGGCAGTACAGCGGAGCGCAAGGACACCGTGGACCGCGGCGCGGCCGTGCTGCTGGCCGATGCCGCGGTCAGCGCCCGGGTGCCGCGCTACCTGTTGGTCTCCTCGACCGGGGTGGACCAGGAACCGGCACCGGACGCGGGCGAGGTGTGGCGCGCCTACCTGCGGGCGAAGAAGGCCGCCGAGGTCGAGGTCGGGCAGCGCGACATCACGTTGACCGTGCTGCGCCCCGGTCCGCTCGCCGAAGGGGACGGCGCCGGCCGGGTCGCGCTCGGCCCGCCCGGACTGGCCCGCGTCGAGGTGGCCCGCCAGGACGTGGCCGCGGTGCTGGCCGCGCTGCTGGCCGAGCCGGCGACCGACGGTCTGGTGCTGGACCTGATGGGCGGCGACACTCCGATCGGCGACGCGGTCGCGTCGGTCTCCGCGAGGTGAGCCGCCATGAGCGATGAGGTGGACGTGGGCGAGGCGGATGTGCGCGAGTTCGATGTGATCGTGATCGGCGCCGGGCCGGTCGGCGAGAACGTCGCCGACTACGCGGTGCGCGGCGGGCTGACCGCCGCGGTGGTGGAGTCCGAGCTGATCGGCGGGGAGTGCTCGTACTGGGCGTGCATGCCGTCTAAGGCGCTGCTGCGCACCGGGCACGCGGTGGCGGCGGCGCGCCGGCTGCCGGGGGTGCGCGCCGAGTTCGACCCGGCGGCCGTGCTGGCCCGGCGCAACGAGATCGTGGCGAACTGGCACGACGACGGCCAGCTGGCCTGGGCGCGGGGTGCCGGCATCACCGTGCTGCGCGGCGCCGGCCGGCTGTCCGGGGCGCGGGCCGTCACGGTCACCGGCCCGGACGGCCTCGGCGTCGAGTACCGGGCCCGGCACGCCGTCGCGGTGTGCACCGGCAGCGTGCCGACCACGCCGCCGATCCCCGGGCTGGACACGGTCACGCCGTGGTTCTCCCGGGACGCCACCTCGGCGCAGCGGGTGCCCGGCCGACTCGGCGTGCTCGGCGGCGGCGTGGTCGG
>DASYBQ010000176.1:0-14710 GCA_036500625.1 Pseudonocardia sp.
TTCATCCAGCAGGATGACGGCGGCCCGGACGTCTTCGTCCACTTCTCCGCGATCCAGAGCTCGGGATTCAAAGAATTGCACGAGGGCCAGAAGGTCGACTACAACGTGACGCAAGGCCCCAAGGGACCCCAGGCCGAGCAGGTAGTCGCGCAATAGGGGAATTCTCGGCGGCTTGACCCGGCGTAAGCCTCGGGACCAAGCCCCGGTCGCAAGTGCCATCGGCCCTCACCGGCGAATCCCGGTGAGGGCCGATCCTGTTTGCGGGCTCATGGCCCTGGCCGACCCGCTGACCGCCCGCACTCGCTCCGCGAACAGGGCACGACTAGGAAATGACAGAACGGTGAGACAAAGCAGCCCTCGAGACATGACAAGTCGATGAGAATCTGCTGTTCATCAGGCTTCCGGGCGACAGCTCCAATAAGAACCTACACACAAGCGCCTCGGTCCAGCGGTGACGATGCTCGGGGTTGAGGCTCGCCGGCTGGCACAGTGGATGACGCCAACCACGACAGAGCTACGGCCCATTGGCTCGGGCGGTTATATCTGGCGCCACCACGGGCGGCTCGAAGTGGCCCCACCTGCACTCGTTCAGCAACCCGCGATGGTCTGGACGAATCGGTCATGATGTGTTCGTGGGCACGCGGAGGGTGTTGGTTGTCGGTGCGGGCGTCGCTGGATCCACCCTCGCTTACTGGCTGGCGAGCGCGACCAAACCGGCGATCGGCAGCGCCGGGCCGAAATTGGGGGATGATTTACCGGTCACAAGTTCGCCCAGCCGCCCCGGGACCGCCATGAACAAGCGGGCCCGAGGTGGCTGAGCTTCCAGCCGTACCGCCGGTGTGGGGGACATCGACAGTACGGGGGCTACAAGGGGCGTGGTACGTGCAGAGTCTGGGTCAGCGGGTTTCCTATTCCTGGCCCGCTGGTTGGCCCGGTGTGAAGCAGATAGCCAGTTATGTAGGCAGCGGGCAGATTGGGGTTAAGAACCCAATTGAGCGCAACACGGATGGCTTCGCGGCAGTGATCCTCTCCGCCCGGTTCCTCATCGTAGAATTTGTTCCGCATCGCTTCAATTTGGGGATGCTCCCTAGTCATCGGATTCTCCATCCTGGCTTGCTCGCGAATGGCGGCCCGCCGCCACTTGCCCGCGTCTTTGTTGAGTCGCGCGGCCGCCGCCGTATTCCCGCGGGCCCTGGCCGCGTCAGCCAATTGCTGTGCCTCTCGGGCCTTGAACACAGCCATCTGTAACCGGTTGAGGACTGTTCCCATCATTCGCCTTACAGGTCATAGGTCGCTCAGCCACCCCAACCGGCTGGGGGTGGGATGCCGGCCGGGGTGGCTGAGCGCTGTCCGTACAGCCCAGGGGCAAACGGGGGAGGCAGGCTGTACGGGGCCGGGGGGATCATCGGTGTGCTTCCCACTTTTACGCGTCGACCACACTAGATGCCGATTGTGGGATGACGCGTTCCTCAGCTTCAACCCTGAATATCCGTACACAGCGGCCGATGCGCACGGCCGGTATCTCTCCGATGCTCACCAGCCGGTACACCGCCATTGTGGATACTCTCAACATATCAGCGACTTCACTCACAGTGAGCAGAGTGGGTTTTTCCTCCACGCGGCTCACCCTTCTCCCACCGCCACAACCGGATGTTCGGTGCCGGCCCAGCAGAACCCGACGCGCTCCCCGGGGATCAGGCCAGGTGATCCGGTGCCCTCGACCGAGGCGCCGCGTTCCATCCATCCACCATCGGCGCGGACCGCCCGCCGGTAGGTCGGATGCTCCCTGTAGCGGACCACCGTGGACACGTCATCGCCGGGCTGTTCGATCGACGCCCAGTAGTAGCCGCCTCCGCTCGGAGGGTCGAACGGCAACCCACATTCGCACCTGTCAGCCACGATCCCGCACCGCGTCCCAGCCCGAGGACACGAAAAGCCGCGCTTCCCACCCGCTGATCACCGCTGGCCCGCCACGATAGGTACGACCCAGTGCGACCGGCCGGCCGGGCACCTGCCGATACGCGACCAGCCGATGGGGACTCCGGGGCGCTCGATGCTCGCACCGCGCGCCACCCACCCGGAGCGGGTGCGCTCCGCTCGCCGGTCACGGGGATTGTCGCCATAGCGGGCCACGACGCGGACCTCCGAGCCGGGCCGGGGACCGGCGATAGGCTGCCAACCCTCCAGTCCCGAGGATGGTCGCCCGAGCAGGCTGCCACACCTGCATTTGTCAGCCACGACGCGACCACCAGGTACGCAGCCTCGCCCGGTACCAGCGGACGTAATCCCCGATAGAGACTCCCCCATACCTGACCATCCGGCACTCCCTCATCTGGTGATGCGAGGAAGCGTGACCTTCGATGCAATGATCCACTAGAGCCGCGGTGCGACCACTGCTCGGGGCTGGCGGGTGCGGCAAAGTTGTGGTAACAACGCATCTCCGTGTTCGGCACGGGCGTGGCCTACGCCACAACGATGCCGGGATGCGGACGTGTGACCATTGCGCAATGGGGGACCGACCGTCATGATCGTTAAGCCTCGGTGCGGCGAGTGCGGATCCGTGTTACGACGTGGACATTCGGGGGCTGTCTGTGACCCGTGTTCCCGCTCCCTGAGTGCCCGTCCTTCCAGGCTGCCACCGCTTCCGGTGGGGTTTTACACACGTCGCTGGGTGCGCAGGGATCTTGCTCGTCAGGAGTTCGGACGGCTGTTCCGGGCTGTACGCTGGCGCACGGGCTTGTCCCAGGAAGCCCTCGGGCAGTTGGTTGGCTTGTCACGAACCCGGATCACCGATGCGGAGAGGCGAAAGGGCGCGAGCCGGTCCCGGTTCACGAACTGGGAGACCATCTGCCGGATCGGTGCGGGGCTCAGCATCCCTACCGACCTGTTGGCGGGCTACAGCCTGGCGCCGGGTCGGGAACGCGAGGCGGAGGATTGGATGGATCGCAGAACGTTCCACAACACCATCTTGGCGGCGATCTTCGGCGGCATCGGTGTGAGCGCGGCCGCCGACGAAGATCGACTGCGGAGCATACTGCCTAGTCCCGGGTCCGAGCCGACACCGCGACGTATCGGAACCAGCGAAGTCAACGCCATTCGCACGGCGACGACCGGTTACCGCTCGTCGCACTTTCAGTACGGTGGCGGCCTCATGCGCGCGGCCGCGGTGGCTCAGCTGGACTATGTGCTCAAGCTGCGCGGCGCCCAGTGCTCCGACTCGGTACGCAGCGACCTGGCATTCGCCACCGCCGAACTGTCCAACACCGCCGCATGGATGAGCTTCACCGCCAACAGACACGAGGACGCCCGCCGCCTCTGGGCTATTTCGCTCAAGGGGGCGCGGGAGTCGGGTCATCCACAAAGTGCCGATCTCATGGTCGAAACCCTGATGAATGCCAGCGTCCAAGCTTTCCACCTCGGCAGTCCCAGCGAGGTCGTCAGTCTTGCGAAATACGCGTCATCGCTCATCGCTACCCCGGATGCCATTCCGGTGAGCGCTCCGACGCGTCATTATACCTATGCGCACTTGGCGCACGCTTATGCGAAGATGGGCGACGTCAAATCGTGTAATGCATCACTGGGTCAAGCGGACCAGGCGCTCGATAAGGCGGACACGGAACCTCTGCCGGCCTGGACCTCGTATGTTTCAGAAGGTTCGCGGTTGTTGCTGAACGGAATGGCTTTTGTGCTGCTTGCACCTACGGATCACGCGTTCGCGCCTGACGCGGTAGATCAGCTGCGTCAAGCTTTGGTCTACTACGATCCGACCGAGCAAGCGTGTACCCGGGCCGAGGTACTTTCTCTCCTAGCGAGTGCATATGCTCAGGTCGGCGACCTCGACTCTGCCGTCACAACCGGTCGTGACGCTGTCGCCTTGACCGATAACGCCTCATCTGTTGAACCCATTTTCGCTCTGCAACAGCTCAAGGATCTGCTCGCGCCGCACGAGTCGGGCTCGTCCGATGTGGCGCAGCTGCAACACGAAATTCGAGAGTTGGTCAAGCCGACGGCAATTTAAGAAGCGACGCGCGTCGCTGGCCGAAAGGGGGCTCACAGTCCGCGAGCCGGGAGTTCGAGCCGAAGGCTCAGCGCCCGACAGCCGGCAGCGCGGACCTGTGCCTGATCGCGGCCGACCCGCTCGAGGAGATCCTCGCGCGGCTGGCCGGGCTGGGTGTGCCGGTCGAGGAGGGACCCGTCGACCGGACCGGTGCCACCGGGCCGCTGCGCAGCGTCTACCTGCGCGACCCGGACGGCAACCTGATCGAGATCAGCAACCCGGTCGCCGAATCGTAAGGTTCTTCCCGGTCCGCCGGCGGCATCCTGACAGCCATGAACGACTGGGACTTCTCCGGGCTGCGGGCACTGTTCCTCAGCTGCACCCTCAAGCGCTCACCCGAGGTGTCGAACACCGAGGGCCTTGCCGCCATCTCGATGGACATCATGCGCCGGCACGGCGTGTCGGCCGAGCTGATCCGCATGGTGGACCGTGACATACCGGTGGGCGTCTACCAGGACATGACCGAGCACGGCTGGCCGAGCGACGAATGGCCGGCGATCTTTGCCGAGGTCGAGCGGGCCGACATCCTGGTGCTGTGCACACCGATCTGGCTGGGGGAGAAGTCCTCGGTCTGCACCAAGGTGATCGAGCGGCTGTACGGCAACAGCGGCCAGCTCAACGACGCCGGCCAGTCCCACTACTACGGCCGGGTCGGTGGCTGCCTGGTGACCGGCAACGAGGACGGCATCAAGCACTGCGCGATGAACATCCTCTACTCGCTGCAGCACCTCGGCTACGTGATCCCGCCGCAGGCCGACGCCGGCTGGATCGGCGAGGCCGGCCCCGGGCCGTCCTACCTCGACCCGGGCTCCGGCGGCCCGGAGAACGACTTCACCAACCGCAACACCACGTTCATGACCTGGAACCTGCTGCACCTGGCGAAGATGATCCGCACGGCCGGCGGCATTCCCGCGCACGGAAACCAGCGTGCCGCCTGGGACGCCGGTGCCCGCTTCGACTTCGCCAACCCCGAGTACCGCTGACCCCGCCCCGCCCTCCCGCTCCTCCTGGACGGCTCTGTGCGATGCCGATCCCGGCGGTCACCCCGGCATCGGTCCACGCTGCGCCTGGGGCGGCCGGTGCACGGTATACGATGCCTCGCCGTGTCCTGGTTGTTCACTGGCGTGCTGATCGGGGCAGCCTCGGCGATGCTGTGGCTGGCCTCAGTCCTGTTGTACCGGAGTCTGCGGTCATGACCACGGCCGATGCGCTGCCGCCCGCGCGACGCAACATCCCCGCGTTCGATGGCCTGCCGATCCCCGCGGACACCGCGAACCTGCGGGAGGGTCCCGACCTGCACCCGCAGTGTCTGTCGCTGCTGCCGCTGGTCGGGGTGTGGCGGGGGACCGGCCAGGTGGTCTACCCGACCATCGAAGGCCCTCGGTTCTTCGGCCAGCAGGTCACCTTCGCGCACGACGGGCGGCCGTTCCTCAGCTACACGGCGCAGTCCTGGCTGCTGGACGGCGAGGGCGGCCCGGTGCTGCGCGCGGCGGCCAGGGAGACCGGGTTCTGGCGGCCGCGCGAGGACGACACCATCGAGGTGCTGATCGCGCACGCCACCGGCATCGTGGAGATCTTCTACGGCACCTCGAAGAGCGCCACGTCCTGGGAGCTGATCGCGGACGCGGTGGTGCGCACCGAGACGGCCAAGGAGGTCAACACCTCGCAGCGGCTCTACGGCCTGGTGGACGGCTCCGGGTCCGACGCTGACAACACCCGCGACCTGGCCTATGTCGACGAGCGCGCCATGGTTGGCCAGCCACTGCAGCCGCACCTCTCCGCCCGCCTGCAACGCATAGCCGGCTAACCACGGTTCGCGGCCTCGTGAGTGAAAAGGAACGCTATAGCGCTCCTTTTCACTCACGAGCCGCCAGGCAGGTTGGGCGGTAACGTGGGCGCTCGTGCGTCTGCTGCGGTACGGCGAATCCGGGCTGCTGGTCGAGCTGGAGTCCAGCGCGCTGGTGTCGGCGGCCTACCGGGTGCTGCGCGGCGCGGTGGACGGGGGTGCGCTGGCCGGGGTGGACGAGGTGGTGCCGGCCGCCCGGACGGTGCTGCTTCGCGGCGAGCCGCCGCGCGACGAGGTGACCCGGCTGCTCGACGAGCTGAGCACCGAGGAACCGGACCGGGCCGGGCGCGCCGAACTGGTCATCCCGGTGCGCTACGACGGCGCGGACCTCGAGCTGGTCGCGGACACCGCGAAGCTGAGCGTCGCCGAGGTCGTCGAGCTGCATACCGCGGCGGAGTACACCGTCGCGTTCTGCGGGTTCGCCCCCGGCTTCGGCTATCTGACCGGGCTGCCGGAGCAGCTGCACCAGGCCAGGTTGGACGACGCGCGGCCGAAGGTGCCGGCCGGCTCGGTGGGGGTGGCCGGCGAGTTCAGCGCGGTGTACCCGAGGAGCTCACCCGGCGGCTGGCGGTTGATCGGGCGGACCGAACTGGTCATGTTCGACCCGTCGGCCGACCCGCCGGCCCGGCTGGCGCCCGGCGACCGGGTGCGGTTCGAGCGGGTCCGCTGATGGGCGAGCGGCGGCCGGCGCGCCGCATGGTCACCGTGCTGGCCGGCGGTGCGCGGACCGTCATCACCGACCTCGGGCGGCCCGGGCTGGCGCACCTCGGCATCCCCCGCTCCGGTGCGCTGGACCCACCGGCGCTGCGGCTGGCCAACCGCCTGGTGGGCAATCCCGAGGACCGGGCCGGTTTCGAGGTGCTGCTGGGCGGGCTGGAGCTGCGCGCCGGGTCGGGCTGTCTGGCGGCGGTGACCGGCGCACCGGTCGAGGTGCGGGTGTCCGGCCGGGCGGTCGGGTCGCACCGGGCGGTGTGGCTGGCGCCGGGGCAGCGCCTGGTGCTGGGTGCGCCGACGGCCGGGCTGCGCTGCTACCTGGCGCTGTCCGGCGGCCTCGACGTGCCCGAGGTGCTGGGCAGCCGCAGCACCGACCTGCTGTCCGGGTTGGGACCGGAGCAGGTCGCGGATGGTGACGAGGTGCCGCTCGGCGCGCCGCCCTCCGTCGCGCCGAGGGCGGCCGCGCCGGTGCCCGTGTCGGTGCCACCGGCCAGGATCGAGGTGCCGGTGCTGCTCGGGCCCCGGGACGACTGGTTTTCCCGGCCCGCGTCCGCGCTGCGCGGCACCGAGTGGTCGGTCGGCCCGGCTAGCAACCGGATCGGGCTGCGACTTTCGGGAACCGCGCTGGTCAGGGTGGCCAGCCGAGTGGGCGCCGAGCTGCCGAGCGAGCCGATGCTGCCGGGCGCGGTGCAGGTACCGCCCAGCGGGCAGCCGGTGATCTTCCTGGCGGACGGGCCGACCACCGGCGGCTACCCGGTCGTCGCGGTGGTGCCGGCTCGGTCGCTGCCGGCGTTGGCCCAGGCCCGACCGGGCGCCACGGTGCTGCTGCGTCCCCGGTCCTGAGCTCGGTTCAGCGCCGGGGGTGGTTGGCGGACGGGCTGGGGGCGTGCTCGGCCAGCAGGGTGGCCAGTTCGCCTTCGCCGAGGCCGGCCAGCTGGGCCACCTGTGCGGGGGTCAGTCCGGCGCCGCGCAGCCGCCGCGCGATCAGCGCCAGTTGGCGGCGCTGGTGGTTCACCGACTCGGTCAACCGGTCCAGCTCGCCTCGGCACGCCTCCAGGTCGGTGACCCCGCTCAGTGCGCGGCCCGGGTCGGCCAGCAGCACACCCAGCAGCCGGTCTTTCGCGTCGAAGGGCTTGGTGGCGGGTTGGCCGGCCGGGCCGGGCTCCGGGCTCGAGCAGGGCCGCACCTCGGCCGGTCGGGCTGCTCCGGCCCCGGCCGGCTCGCGCTGGGACGACTCCGAGCCGGACGCTTCGGAGTGGGCTGGGTCGGGCTCGGCTGGGTCCGGCTCGGCTACCTCAGGCTGGGATGACTCCGACCGGGACGCTTCGGGCTGGGACGCTTCGGGCTGGGGCAGGTCGGCTCGGGACGCCTCGGGTACGGCCCCGTTGGTTGCACCCCTCGGCTGAGACGGCTGTTGCTCGGCCGGCTCGGCCTCGGCGGGACCCGCCGAGGCTGGCGCCGACTGGGACGACCGGTGCTCGGGCTCCTCGGTACCGGCGGCACCGAGCAACGACTGGGACAGCGCGGTCCGGCGCTGCCCGGCCCGGCCCGCGCCGGCTGTGGCCGGCTCGGTGCCGGACGGTTCGGGTGAGGTGGACCAAGGGTCCGGGTGGGTGGACCAAGGGTCCGGGTGGGCGGACCCCGGTGATCCGGGGGAGCGCACCGCGGCGCCCTGCGGCTCGCCACATTCCGAGGGCTTGCCGCCCGGACCGGCCGGCTCCGGCCCACCGGCCGCGCTCGGTCGTGCGGCCGGGTCACCGGTGGAGGTGTCGGCCGACGTCGCCGGGCTACCGGTCCCTGGCCCGGTCTGGCGCCGACCGTTGCGCCGGAACAGCACCAGCAACAGCCCGAGGACGATGAGCAGGAACACCAACAGCGCGGCACCTGCCGTGCTGGCGTGCAGGTGAAACGGCAGAGTCGGCAGGTTCGGCAGAGTCACAGCCAGGCTGGGTAGGTGAATGTGCCGCATCAACTATCAGTGTCCCACCGTCGTGGCCAGTCTGTCGGCCTCAGCGGGCACCGGTGCCGAACGCGGACCGGCCACCGTCGTCCTCGCGGCCCTGCCCGGAGCTGCTCTCCCGGTTGACCGCCCCGTTGCGGGCCGGCTGCTGCTCGGCCTGGCGGGTGCCGGCCGGTTGGCCGGCGCCCTGCGCGGGAGCGGCGCCCTGCGCGGGAGTGGCCCCTTGCGCGGGAGCGGCCCCCTGCGCGGGGGCGGCGGCCGGCGTGGGCCGCGGCCGGGGCGACGGGCTGGGCCTCGGCTTCGGGCTGGGCGCTCCGGAGTGCGGGGTGCCGGCCTGGCCGGCCGGCGGGCTGCTGCCCGCGGCGGCCAGGGCGCCGTTGCTCTGGTTCTGCGGCGTGCTCGCCGAGCTGGAGCCGGCCGGCGCGGAGCCACCCTGCGCTGGGGCGGGCGAAGGGCGGGGCGCCGGGCGCGCCGCCTCCTCCGGGCGGGGGCTGGGCTTGCGGGTGTTGTCGGCCACCGGCAGCGGCCCGACCCGGGGCGCGTTCTCCAGTCGGGACCCGGCCTCGGCGGCCCTCGGCATCGGTTCCGGCCGGGCCATCTGCTCGGGCCTGCCACCCTGGTCCGGCCGTCCGGCGGACTCCTGGCGACCCTGGTCCGGCCGTCCGGCGGACTCCTGCCGACCCTGGTCCGGTCGGCCACCGGGACCGCCGGGACCGCCGGGACCGCCGGGACCACCGGGGCCGCCGTGCTCGGGGCGGGCGCCGGCAGGTGCCTTGTCGCCGCGCTGCATCGAGTTGCCGCCCGGCGGTGTCTTGGGCGCCTGGGCACCGAGCTGGGGCGACTTCGGCCCCGCGGACGCCCCCTTGGCCGCGCCGGAGTCCGAGGCGACCTGGGAGAGCAGGCCGTCCAGCTGGCT
Organism: Pseudonocardia sp.; assembly: GCA_036500625.1. Taxonomy (GTDB): domain Bacteria; phylum Actinomycetota; class Actinomycetes; order Mycobacteriales; family Pseudonocardiaceae; genus Pseudonocardia. Next base: position 9,494 of record DASYBQ010000176.1, read on the forward strand.
GCGCACCCGGGTCAGGTCCCGGACCACGCCTTCGCGGCGCCGCTCCATGTCGGCCAGCCTGGCCCGGCTGGCCTCCTCCTCGGCGCGTACCGCGTTGCGCGCGTTGGCCCGGACCTCTTCGGCCTCGTCCTCGGCCGCCTGCAGGATGGACTGCAGCCGGGTGGTGAACGCGCCGATCATCTCCGGGGTGAGCCCGCCGGGGCCGCCGGCCTGGCCGCCGCCGTCACCGGGCCGCCCCGCGCCGGTGCCCGCGTTGAACGCGCGAGCCCTGTCGTCGCCCCGATGGTTGCGGGCCTGCTCGATGTCGGTGCGCTGGCGGGCGATCGTGCGCTCGAGGTTGGCGAGGTGCTCGTCGACCTGGCGACGGTCGTATCCACGAACCACGATGTCGAAGCGGTTCTCACCGTCGCTGTGGTGCTGGAACCGACCTGGACCTGCCCCAGGGCCAGCGTTGTCGCCATGGTCTGCGGTCATCGGTTACTCCCGTAGTCCTCGCCTGCTCGGCGAGCGTACGCAGCGCACGCTCACGACTCCGCCAGTTCACTCTACGGTGTGACCGCAACACCGCACGTCCGGGTAACGCGGCCACTATCACGTCGAGTAGCCGGTCGGCGGGCTATCCGACCGCGACGCGCCGGAACGCGCGCCGGAGAAAGGTACCGGACCGGCGCGGGAGCACGCCGTCGCGGCTACCATTGATCCGGTGAACACAGCGGTGCAAGCCCTTCGTCGTACGCTGCACGAGCGGGGCTTCCGGATGACGCCGCAGCGGCAGCTGGTGCTCGACGCGGTGGCGGAGCTGGAGCACGCCACTCCGGAGCAGATCTGCGCCTCGGTGCAGCGGCAGGCGCCAGCGGTCAACATCTCCACCATCTACCGCACGCTGGACCTGCTGGAGCAGCTCGGCGTGGTGCGGCACACCCACCTCGGCCACGGCGCGCCGAACTACTCGGTGCGCGAACACAAGCACGTCCACCTGGTGTGCCACTGGTGCGGCAAGGTCGAGGAGATTCCCACCCAGCTGTTGGAGCCGTTGGCGGGGCAGCTGCGCGCGGAGCACGGCTTCACGCTGGATGCGACGCATGTCGCGCTGTCCGGCGCCTGCAGCTCCTGCGCCGGCGGACTGTCCGCGGCCGGTGTGGCAACCGGTGCGGCCGAGTCGTCGCCACAGCCGGCGCACGACACCGGGGACAACCGGTGAACCCGCTGCTCACGCTCCCCCGCGTGGTCGCCGCCGAGGACGGGCCGGACGCCGGCCTGCCGGCGCACCACGGCGACCCGCTGGCCGAGCAGCGCGCGATGGACCGTTCCGCCGCGGTGGTGGACCGCTCGAACCGCGAGGTGATCGCGGTGCCAGGCGAGGACCGGTTGACCTGGCTGCACCTGCTGCTCAGCCAACACGTCAGCGAGCTGCCGCCGGGCGCCGGCACCGAGGCGCTGGTGCTGGATCTGAACGGCCGGGTCGAGTACCACGCGGTGCTGGCGCACACCGACGACACGGTGTGGCTGGACATGGAGCCGGGCACCGCCGAGGGGCTGCTGGACTACCTGGAGAAGATGCGCTTCTGGTCGAAGGTGGCGCCGCGCGCGGCCACCGACGAGCTGGCGTTGCTGTCCGTGGTCGGCCCCAGCACGCCCGAGGTGCTGGCCAAGGCCGGTGTCCCGGTGCCGGCACAGCCGTACGACTGTGCCGCGCTGCCCGGCGGCGGCCTGGTCCGGCGGATGCCGGGCCCCGGCCGGTACGCGGCCGACGTGTTGGTGCCCCGGGCCGAGGTGCTGGCCTGGTGGACCCGGCTGCGCGGGGCGGGGGCGGCGGCCGCCGGGGTGATGGCGTACGAGGCGCTGCGGGTCGAGGCACTGCGGCCCCGGCTTGGCGTGGACACCGACGAGAAGACGATCCCGCACGAGGTCGGCTGGATCGGCAAGGCGGTGCACCTGGCCAAGGGCTGCTACCGGGGGCAGGAGACGGTGGCCAGGGTGGCGAACCTCGGCCGCCCGCCGCGTCAGCTGGTGCTGCTGCACACCGAGTCCGGCGACGACGACCCGTTGCGTCCCGGCGACCCGGTGCTGCTGGGCGGGCGCACGGTCGGCCGGGTCGGCACCGCGGTGCTGCACCACGAGCTGGGCGGCGTGGCACTTGCGTTGCTGAAGCGCTCGGTACCCGTCGACTCACCCGACCTGACCGCCGGCCTCGCCGACGACTCCGGCGACCGCAGCACCGGTGTCCGGGTAGACCCCAGCTCAGTACCCCCGCCCAGCAACGAGGAACCAGCCGGCCGAGCAGCCCAAGCCAAGACCAGGGCCAGATCCGTCCGCCGGTGAGGAACAGGCCGGACAAGCCACCGAGGGACATGCGGAGCAACACACCAGCCACGTCGCACGGAGCGGCGTGTGCAAGGTACGGTAGAGGGCAGGACATTCAAACGAGATGAACGGGGCCGCCGCTTTACCCGGCCGCCCCGTCCCTGCTGTGAGGGGGGTCGAGCCATGGGGCGCGGCCGTGCCAAGGCCAAGCAAACGCGTAAAGCTCGGGAGTTGAAGTACAGCTCGCCTGGGCTCGACGCGGACGCCTTGCAACGAGAGCTAGGCGGCTATCCTCTACACGAACCCGACAACGACGAGTACGAGCACTCGCACCGGTCGGATGACGATGACGACGGGGACACCTACCGCCGCTGACGGCGCCGTCCCCGCTGCCCGGCCCGGCTCCCGCAGCACCCCCCACTGCGGTTCGCGAGGGCGGTTTCGTGAGGGCGTAGCCCAGTCAGAAGCGGGAGTGTTCGCCTCGCAGCAGCACGCGGCTGCCTTCGGGGTGTTCGGCGTCGGCCAGCTCGGGTACGTCCTTGGTCCGGCACACCTCGCCGAGCACCCAGGCCGGCACGTGCCGGGCGGTGAGCACCGCGAGCGCGCGCTGCACGTCGTCGGGGTCCAGCACGGCGACCATGCCGACGCCCATGTTGAACGTTTTCTCCATCTCCGGGCGCTCCACCCTGCCGAGGGCGGCGATCATCTTGAACATCGGCGCCGGCGTCCAGCTGCCCCGTCCGCACACCGCGACCAGCCCCTTGGGCATCACCCGTGACAGGTTGCGCGCCAGTCCGCCCCCGGTGATGTGCGCAAACGTCCGCACGTTCGTCTCGGCCGCGACCGCAAGACAGTCCAGCGCGTAGATCCGGGTCGGCTCGAGCAGCTCCTCGCCGAGAGTGCGGCCGAACTCCTCGACCTGGTCGTCCAGCGACAGCCGGGCCAGCTGCAGCAGCACGTGGCGGGCCAGCGAGTAGCCGTTGGAGTGCAGCCCTGAGGAGCCAAGCGCGACCACCGCGTCACCGGGGCGGACCAGCTCCGGGCCGAGGATCGAGTCCGCCTCCACGATGCCGACCCCGGAGGCGGAAAGGTCGTAGTGCCCGGCCTGCATCAGACCGGGGTGCTCGGCGGTCTCGCCACCGAGCAGCGCGCAGCCGGCCCGCTGACAGCCGTCCGCGATGCCCTTCACGATGTCCGCGACCTGCGCCGGCACCACCGAGCCGCACGCGATGTAGTCCTGCAGGAACAGCGGTTCCGCGCCGCACACCACCAGGTCGTCCACCACCATGGCGACCAGGTCAAGCCCGATGGTGTCGTGCCGGTCCAGCGCCTGCGCGATGGCCACCTTGGTGCCCACCCCGTCGGTGGATGCGGCCAGCACCGGCTCGCGGTAACGGTCCATCTTCAGCCTGAACAACCCGGCGAACCCGCCGATGCCGCTGAGCACCTCGGGACGGCTGGCCTGCTGCGCCCACGGCCGGAACTGCTCGACGGCGGCCTCACCGGCCTCGATGTCCACCCCGGCGGCCGCGTAGCTGGCTGACTGGGCGGCGTCGGGGCTGTTCGGTGGCATGGTGAAGCGACTCCGGTTGCTCTAGGTGGAGAGGGCGTACGGGCCGATGCTACGGCTGCCGCAGGGCGCCGGCTGCGCCGTAACCCGCGGTCAGCGGGCCGCCGGTGTCGTTCTCCGCGATGATCTCTTCCAGCAGGTGCTTGCCGAGGCTGGCTTCGTCAGGCAGCGGGATCGGGTACTGGCCGTCGAAACAGGCCGCGCACAGCCGGCTCGCCGGCTGCTCGGTGGCCCTGATCAGGCCTTCGATGGACACGTAGCCCAGCGAGTCGGCGCCTATCGAGCGGCGCACGCCGTCAAGGTCGAGGCTGCCGGCGACCAGTTCGGCGCGGCTGGCGAAGTCGATGCCGTAGAAGCACGGCCAGCGCACCGGCGGCGAGGCGATCCGTACGTGCACCTCCAGCGCGCCGGCCTCGCGCAGCATCCGGATCAGCGCCCGCTGGGTGTTGCCGCGCACGATGGAGTCGTCCACCACGATCAGCCGTTTGCCCCGGATGACCTCGCGCAACGGGTTGAGCTTGAGCCGGATGCCCAGCTGGCGGATGGTCTGCGACGGCTGGATGAAGGTGCGCCCGACGTAGGCGTTCTTCACAAGGCCCTGGCCGTACGGGATGCCCGAGCCCTGCGCAAAGCCGATCGCGGCCGGGGTGCCGGACTCCGGGACCGGGATCACCAGGTCGGCCTCCACCGGGAACTCGGCGGCCAGCTGGCGCCCGATGGCCACCCGCGCGGAGTGCACCGACCGGCCGGAGATCGTGGTGTCCGGGCGGGCCAGGTAGACGTACTCGAACACGCAGCCCTTCGGTTCCGGCGCGGCGAACCGGGTGCTGCGCAGGCCGTTCTCGTCGATGGCCAGCAGCTCGCCGGGCTCCACCTCGCGGACCATGGAGGCGCCGACGATGTCCAGCGCGGCGGTCTCGCTGGCCACCACCCAGCCGCGTTCCAGCCGGCCGAGCACCAACGGCCGAACGCCGTGCGGGTCGCGGGCCGCGTAGAGGGTCTGTTCGTCGGAGAACACCAGGCAGAACGCGCCGCGCAGCCGGGGCAGCAGCCGGACGGCGGCCTCCTCGACACCGATGTCGGCCGAGCTGGCCGCGAGCAGCTCGGTGATCAGGTCGGAGTCGGTGGTGACGACCGGGTTCTTGCGCTGGCCGCCGGTGCGCGGCAGCGTGGCGACCTCGTCGCGCAGCTCGGCGGTGTTCACCAGGTTGCCGTTGTGGCCCAGCGCCAGGCCGCTGCCGGTGGCCGTGGTGCGGAAGGTGGGCTGGGCGTTTTCCCAGGTCGGCGAGCCGGTGGTGGAGTAGCGGGTGTGCCCGACGGCGAGGTGCCCGCGCAGCGAGGAA
>DASYBQ010000177.1:0-6686 GCA_036500625.1 Pseudonocardia sp.
CTCACCGCGCGCGCCGAAGAACTGGGCGTCGATCTGCGCTTCGAGCACCCGGTCGACGACTTGGCGCGGCTTGCCGGGGCCGATCTTGTGGTGGGCGCCGACGGCGCGAACAGCCGGGTCCGTCAGCTGGGGGCCCCGCACTTCGCACCGAGGGTCGATGTGGGCCGAAACCACTACATCTGGCTGGGCACGCACAAGGTGTTCGATGTGTTCACGTTCGCGTTCGAGCGGACGGCGGCCGGCTGGATTTGGTTTCACGGTTACCGATTCAACGACGACACCAGCACCTGCATCGTGGAATGTTCACCACGGACCTTCCATGGCCTCGGCCTGGACACGCTTGGTCCGGATGAGGGCGTCGCGTTGCTGCAAGACATCTTCGCGCGCCACCTCGACGGTCACCGACTGATCAACCAGCGCGCGGGCCTGGCCAAGACACCATGGTTGAACTTCACGCGCATCAGCAACCGCCGGTGGTTTCACCACGAGGTCGTGTTGCTGGGCGACGCCGCGCACACCACCGACTTCTCCATCGGTTCGGGTACCAAGCTGGCGATCGAGGATGCCATCGGCTTGGACCGTGCATTACGCACCTGCCCGCATCGTCTCCCCGACGCGCTGCGCACCTACCAGCATGACCGGGCGGCAGCTGTCACGCGCAGGCAGGACGCCGCGCGCAGCAGCGCGGCCTGGTTCGAGAACGTCGACCACCATATTGAGACTGACCCGGTCCGGTTCGCCTACTCGTTACGCACCAGACGCGACGGCGCCGTCCCGCTCGCCAGCCTCTCGTGGCTATTGCACCAAGCCACCCAATACACCGCGGGACGAGCCGCGCGGCGCTGGGTGAGCACGGCGAAGCGCCGCGCGCGCGGCCAACCCCACTCCAAGCCTCCGACATGACACAGGGAAAGGAGGTGGCCGAGGTGGGACGGTGCGTACCGCTTGACCGCGCCGGCATCAGTAGGCCCGACGGAGACTTTCATTCCATCGCCTGCCGCGGGCCCGAGTGGTAGGCGGTCCGGTTGCCGCGCAGGGTGTTTCGTGCGAGGGCCAGCGCGCGCTGTCCGATCCGATGTCGGGTGGCGAAGTCGTAGCCTGTTCGGACCACTGCCGGGCGGATCAGTTCCACCGGGGTCGGGTAGCGGAACGCGGTACCGTTGAACGCCAGCTTGGCGCGCTGTGCGCTGGGCCATTCGTCACTGGCATGGATTCCCCGGTCGATCATGTCGTAGAGCATCTGTTCGGGCAGGCCGCCGAAGTCGAGCCATCGGTGGCCGTGTTCCTTGGCCCACCTGAGGATCTCCCACCGAACCGCCGCCGGCACGCTGAGCTTGCTGGCCTCCCCGGAGCCGTCGAAGCCACCTAGCCGGCCACGCACCATGTCGGCCACCACGGTCACCACATCGGCGCATACGGGCTTGTTGTGCACCTGCCCGATGAACAGCGCGGCGTGCTCACCGGCGGCCAATTCCCGGTACAGGGTGGTCACATAGTCCAGCGATGGGGGGTCGAAGTGGTGCCGGGCCGCGGTGTGGGCCATCAGCTCGCACAGCAACGGCAGATCCCGCTCGTCGCCCCGCCGCACGGTGACGCCGTGGGATTCCCAGCGGTTGGTCCACGACTTGAGCCGCTTGGAGAACCGGGCCCGGATCTCCGCTATCGGCGGGGTGAGGTCGACCCGGTAGGAACCAGCCGGCGCGATGCCGGCGGTGGACACCCGGAACCCCCTGGCCAGCAGCGCATCGGTCACGTCGGTGGCGCCCTCCGGGGGTTGCACGAACATCATGGTCAACTCACCGGCGAGCGCTACCAGCTCATCGACCACCGCGCCGGACACGGCCGCGGGCGCCGAGTCGCCCTCGGCGCGGAGCGGACCGTAGGGTAGGTAGCCGATTCGGATCCACCTCAGCAATGTGCGACGCAGCACCAGGGCCCCGCCGACCAACCGGTTGCCCCGGTAAGCCAACAGATACGTGGGTCGGTACCCGACCAGTCCTCGGATCCGGCTCCAGGCGGAGAGCTGGGTGACATCGGTACCGGGGCAGGTATCCACCAGCCGATCCCACTCGGCCAGCGCGCTCGGCTCGGGAGAGTCTTCCCGGCGTACCACCACCGGTTCCTCGACCGGGTTCGACGCGGGGGAGACGTCGCGCGATTGGGTCGTCGCACCGATCTGTTCGGTGTCGCTGCCGCTGCGCTGCTGGGGCACCAGCTGACCCGCTGACGGTTTCGTGGCCTTGGACACGTTTCCCCGCTGACGACGTTTGAGGACGCACCAACAGCGGCCGCTATTGTGCGTGGCCTTCTGTACGCGAGTCGCCGAACGACGCAAGGACATCACACCCTTTCAACTACCGTTGGCCGGGAACCCGAGTTGTGATGCCGGAGTCCGGAAAATCACGAGGTTAAATCAAGCTCAGTTATTGTTGATAAACTTCGCCGTGGTCCACGGTAACGGCGAACGCGGGTAGGGGCTTCGAGGCCGGGCCGTGGACCACTGCTCCGGTTGCGGCGTTGAAGGCCGACCCGTGACAGGGGCATTGCAGATGCGTACCGGCAGGCGCGACGGTGCAGCCCATGTGCGTGCAGATCGCGCTGTGCGCGACGGCTGTGTCGGGCCCGGTCTTCGTGACGATCAACGTGCGGCCACCCGCACCGTGCGCGACGACAGACTGGCCAACCCCTATCGCTTCCAATCCGGCGAGATGCGGCCCGTGTGCTACCGGATGGGGCACAACGGGCGAGGTAGCGGCGGGCGGTGGGGTGGCGGCGCCCGTGCCCGCCGCCGGCGGCGCGCTGTTGCTGGTCGGAGGCGCTGACGGTGCGGGACCAGGCGACGACCCGCATCCGAGGAGACCGAGCCCCAACGTGGCGACACCGGCAGCCGCACCCACCGAGGCCACCACTGAGCGACGGGTCAGGACCGTGTGGTCGGCGGCTCGAGCCTCGGCACCGGCCACATCTGATGGTGCGGTGCTTGCTGGTGGCAGTAACTCGGGCTTGAGCGGCATGACGCCTCCAGTAGTAGGGCCGCTCCTCTGGCCGGCTCATGACGGAACAGTGTTCGACCCGGTTCCGGAAACTGTCCGACAGTGGGTCCAGCAGAGGGGTCGAGGTTCAACACGGCCCTGCCTCCCGCCGCGTTCTGAGCGTTTGCCCGTTGTTATGCAACCGAGATGGTTTCCTGTCGATTCGGCCGTGTTTCTACAAACCGCCCTTACCACCAAGCAGGTACGCGACCTGACGGTGGGCCTGCGAGGCGTGCGGCGGGCGTCGCGCACGGGGGTCGGTGACGCGCTGGGCCCTGCTCCCCTGTACGGACCTTGAGATCCTGGTGCCACGCCACCAGCTCTCGGTACCGCGCCGCCAAGCTGGCCGCCCCCGCCTGTCCTTGCCAGCAGACCCGGCACTGATCGCGACCCTGGTCCGCCGATTACCCGGCCCACGCCGGATCGGTCCACTGCCGTCCCGGGCCCGAGGACTCTGTCGGACCCGCCAGGCGCCCGGTGGTGGTGCGCGGTGTCGTGGTGGCCGTATTGATCATGCTCATGGCGGCCGGATGTAGCTCGGCACAGTCAACTTGGCGGGTCGAGCTGGTTCGCGGCACGTGTAGGACCGTGGTGGGGCGGTCCGGGCCGGTCTGGTTCAGGCCGCGATCGAGACGCCGGCGACCTCGTTCCACACGGTGAACCGCTCGGTGATCTCGGCTCGCCACTCCGTTCCCGACATCAGGTGTCGGCCTGGCCGGACGTGCGAGGAGATCACCCCGTGCGCTGAGCAGAAGCGTTGCGCCTGCCCGCCGGAGTGGAAGCTTGTCCGTCACGAGCACCCGAGGTACGTACCGCAGGCCCTTGAGCAGCTACGGAACACTTTTTCGCCGCCTTGGCGTTGCGCCGGCGCCGCACCAGCACGTCCAGACAGACCCGTCCTGATCGACGGCGCGCCACAAGAAGTGCCGCACCCCGTTGATCTTGACGACCATTTCGTCCAGGTGCCACCTATCGCCGGGGCGGGGCCGACGGCGGCGCGGCCCGTTGGCGTAGGCCTGCCCGAACTTCCGGGTCCGCTGCCGGATGGTCTCGTGGGAGACCACCACCCCACGGGCGAGCCTCAGTTCGGAGACGCCCCGAAACGACAGCGCCAAGCGGTAGTACAGCCACACGGCATGGCCGACGATCTCTGCCGGAAACCGGAAACCCACCTACGACGCCACAGTAGCCACGATCATCCCAGCAGTCCCGACCGCCGAGGACCGGGCAACGACTAGACCCGCGGGTCGAAGAGTTCCCCACCGAGCTTGTCGTAGCACACCTCGGCTTCGCCGTGGGGCTGAGAGCTGAGTCGGCGCTCGGACCGGATATCTGGCCAGCAGCGCGATGATCACGAATTGTGGGGTGTCGGCGCCGGTGGTGGTGGTGTTGTTCATGCTCGGTCGCCGTTGTCGCTGGTGCGGTTGGGGGTGCTGTCGGGTTGCACATTGCGCGGGTCGGCGCCCTCGCCGCGGATGGTGCGGGTGGCGAGCTTGAGGAACTGGGTGTGGGTGGCGGCGATCCGCTTGGGGTTGTCGGTGCCCAGCAGGGTGTGGGTGAAGGTGTCCAGGGGCCAGCTGAGCAGGGTTCCGTGGCGGGCGAGGTAGAGCCCGACGCGGCGGATGCGGTAGCGGTCGGGCCTATCGAGCCAGGTGCAGGCGAGCAGTTGGTGGAGCCAGGCGGCGGTGCGGGCGTGGTCGCGGGCGTGGGCGACGGTTTCGACGTCGATCAGTGTGTCGCCGATGATCAGGTCCCCGTCGGCCCAGTGTGGGATGAACGATGGTCCGGCGATGCCGAGTGCGTGGCCGGGGGCGGGGTTGCCGGCGAGTGCACGGAGTTGGTCCAGGGCGCCGCTGGTGTGTGCCCGGGTGGTCAGGGCGAGCAGCTCGCTCAGCACCTGGCTGGTGGCCAGGTCCAGTAGCGCGGGGACGTTTTCGGTGGTGAAGTCGAGGTTGAGTCGGCCGCCGCGGTAGGCGCCTTGCCAGGCGCCGAGTACCCAGCATATCTGGGCGAGGGTGGTTTCCGTGTCGAGGCTGGCGCATTCTCCGGGTGGTGCGTGGTGGGTGAGGTAGTTGCGTAGCCGGGTGGTGAACTCGGCGACGACCCCGGTGGGGGTGTAGCCGGGTGGGGTGGGTGCGGTGGGGCCGATGTCGAGCCAGCCGGCGCGGGTGGGTCGCCAGTCGCAGGCGCGGGCGCGTTGGTGCGCGGCGAGGGGGGAATGGGTGGGGAAGTTGGCGGCGGCGTGGTGGATGTCGGCCCAGTCGGCCAGCTCGGTGGACACGGTGCCGTAGAGGGCGTAGTAGGGCGGGGCGTGTTGGGTGAGGAACGCCAGGCGTTGACCGAACGCGGCGCCGATGTCGGACCAGTGCTGGGGATCGAGATTCTGGCCGGTTGGCCGGATTGGTGAGGCGGCGGAGTCGAGACTCTGCTCGATGTGGCCGGCCAGCTCGGTGGCGCCGGCCATCGCGGTGCGCATCCAGACCCCGAGTGGGCCGCCGCGTTGTTGCGACGTCAGCGACATCGACGCGCCACTCGCTCCACCGGATGATTACCAAGTGTGACCGCGCGCGGCTCGGACTCGGCCCTTTCCTCCGCTGCGCTGAGCCTCCCATGCACCCGCAATCACACCGACCCTTCTCTCCCGATCCCTCCACCTCAATCGCATCATCTTAAACATCAACACCTTCTGCATCTCCTGCACCTTCTGGGTGTACCGGTGATCTTGGGCAGGTTCTCTTGATCCAGAGAGGACGGGTCCATGCCAGAACATCGTCGCCGGTTCGGCCCGTGGTGTGAGGCCGAGGCGGTGCAGATGGTGGAGGCCGGCCGGTCGACCGCCGAGGTTGCTGGTGGCCGCCAGGTCGCGCTTTCGCGCGGCCGGCCTGGCCACTCTCGATCGCCACGCGTCTGTTGATCATTCACGGAGACACCTCCGCTGGGTCGAGCAAGATCCCGGCACAAATTGGGCACAAACCACGTCGACAGCAAGTGCGAATCAATGAGATCGATGAGTGATGTTTGGCCAGCTCAGCGCCGGTTTCCGGTCGATACTCGCAGGTACTGGTCGTAGGTCGAGCACAAGGACTTCATCTACCAACGTGGACGGGTTGTCCCGGCAGTGCGGCTTCTCCTCCACGGTCCACGGCAATGATCTGAGCCTCGACGAGCAGCAAGCCAAGTTGCGGCTGGTCGTCGAGACGGCTGAGGAGATTTTGGGCTAACCAGACGGCTGGGCGGCCCGCAACAGGCCGATCCCAGCCGGCCGGCCCCCTCTCAGGCACCGAGCAGGTCGGCGAGCTCGGTGAGGGAGTCGACCACGTGGTCCAGGCCGTCCTCCGGGCCGGGCTCGGGTGCCACGCCGGCGGGGCCCCATTCGGCGGGCCGGCGCAGGTAGGTGGTTCGCAGACCGTTGGTCCGTGCCGCTGCCAGGTCGCTGCGGTGGGCGGCCACCAGCATGACCTGGTCGGGGAGCAGACCGAGCAGCTCCGGCGCGCTGCGGTAGGTCTGCGGGTCGGGTTTGTAGTGACGCACCAGCTCGGCGGACAGCACCAGGTCCCAGGGCAGTCCGGCCCGTTTGGCCATGTCCACCAGCAGCGCGACGTTGCCGTTGGACAGTGGCGCGATCGTGTAGCGAGCCTTCAGCCGGGTAAGGCC
>DASYBQ010000178.1:0-17552 GCA_036500625.1 Pseudonocardia sp.
GCCCATGGCGGCATCACCCTGCAGGTCTACTTCAGCGCCGCCGCAAACACCCCACCGCCCGGCGAGAGGTCCCGCATCGGAGACCTCACACTCACCCGGGCGTCGATAGCGCGGGGGACGTTCACCCCGTACTGCGACCGGACTCTCACCCTGACCGACCGGAACCACATCGTGATCGACGCCGTCGGCAAGTCGTCGGCCCCGCTCTGCGAGGTGTCCGAAGCAGGGCTGCAGACCGTCCTGACCCGGCTGCGGGACAAGCAGATCACCTACACCCCTGGCCGGACCGCCGCCAGGTCGTTCAGCAACGTCGACGCGTGCACGCTGCTGTCCGATGACGACATCAGGGCAAGCGGTGTCGAGGCCACCATCCGAACCCCCGAATACGGGAACTGGGGATGCCATTGGGGAACTACAACCCTGGGGGTCAAGACGTTGTTCCGGCTCGACGACGCGACCCCGGCCAGCTACGGGACGCCCACCGTGGTCAACGGCCGCCGGGCGTGGTTCAGCAACTCGGCGGGCCCATCGACCAGGACATGCACGGTGTATGTCGTCTCCCGCCCCGCCGCGACCCCGCAGAGCGAGACGGAGATCCTCGAAACGGCCGTGACCAACACACTGCCCAACGACGATCGGTGCAAGCGGGCAACGGACCTGACGACCAAGGCCCTCTCTCGTCTGCCCGTGGCCTAGTACTACAGGGCCTGTTCTCGCGCGAGAACTTCCGATCGGGGACCCTTCGGGCCCGCCTCCGCAAGTTCGCCTTCGGCCGAAAGAGCGCGCTTGTACTCACCCTGGGGTGCCCCCACCAGGGGTTCGGTACCCTGGTTGCCGACATTCACAGCATCGGCCTTCGCCGGAACTCCTCCGGAGCCTCGCAGGGGCGACTCGCCTTACCGGCCCTGCAGTACTAGCAGGCGTCGAGAAGTTCCGACATTCGCGACGCGCGGGTCGCGGCGGTTTCGTGGGGCCCGCCGTTCGCCTGCTCAGCGCAGGTGGGTGGCCAGGTCGGGTAGGAGTAGGCGGTCGGCGGGCAGCCAGTCCAGATCCGGCAGCTCGACAGTGGCCACCCAGCGCAGACCTCGGTGCTCGACCGCGCGCGGCTCTGCGGCGCCGGGGGCCAGCTCGGCCAGGTACACCCGCAGCGTCGCGCCGGCCGGCAGCACCAGGTCCGGCCCGATCCGGCCGTGCACAATGACCGGCACACCCAGCTCCTCAAGGCACTCCCGGCGCAACGCGGCCGGCTCCGACTCGCCCGGCTCCACCCGCCCGCCGGGCAGCTCCCAGCGCCCGGCCAGTTCCGCCGGCGCGGCCCGGCACTGGGCCAGCAGACGCCCAGCACGCACGATCGCGGCGCCGACCACCACCCGGGTCACGACCGGTCGGCGCGGGAGAAGCCGCTGGACGAACCGACGCTGGAGGAGCCGGCGGTCGGCCAGCGGGCCTCCACCCGCGCGCCGCCGTCCGGGCTGACACCCATCCGCACCGTGCCGCCCCGCCCGGACACCAGCGCCGCGACCAGCGCCAGACCGAGCCCGGCCCCGCCGCTGCGCCCACCCCGGTCCGCCTCCAGCCGGGTGAACCGGTCGAACACCCGCTTGCGGTCCTCCTCCGGGACGCCGGGCCCGTCGTCGTCCACCACCACCCGCACCGAACGCCCGGACGGCAGCACCGACACCCACACCCTGGACCTGGCGTAGCGCCGCGCGTTGGCCAGCAGGTTGTCGATCACCAACGCGACCTCGCCCGGCGACGCGGCGGCCGTGGCGGGCACCGGCGCGGTCAGGGTGAACACCGGCGCCGGCTCGCCCGGCGGCTCGACGCCGTCATCTTCGCAATCCCCTTCGCGGGCCGCGCCGAGGTCCGCGCTCACCTGCTCCGCGCGGCCGATCGCCTTCTCCGCCTCGGCCACCATGTCCACCGAGGTGGCCGGCGGCCGGGCCCCCGCGTCGGCGCGAGCCAGCGCGAGCAGGTCGGACACCAGCTCGGACAGCCGCGCCGCCTCGGTGGCCACCGAACGCAGCGTGTCCTCGGCAAGCAGCGGGTCCGGGTGCATCACCGCGACCTCGGCCTGCGCCCGGATCGAGGCCACCGGGGAGCGCATCTCGTGCGCCGCGTCCCCGGTGAACCGCTCGAGCCGGGCGGACGCGGTGTCCCTGCGGGCCAACAGCTCGTTCAGCTCGACGGCCAGCGCGCGCAGCTCGTCGTTCGCCGGCGGCACCGGCAGCCGTTCCCCCGGCGGCAGGCTCACCGCCGCGATCCGCATCCGGTCCACCGGGCGCAACGCCAGCCGCACCGCGACCCAGGCGGCGAGCGCCACCCCGAGCCCGGCCATCGCGGCGGCCAGCCCCAGCCCGATCGCGCCCCGGCGCAGCACCGAGGCGTAGCCGACCAGGTCCGCGCCGGCCAGCACCAGCCGAGGCGATCCGTCCGGCGCGATGGCCACCACACCCAGCCAACGGGCCGGACCGTCCCGCCCGTACACGGTCACCGACTCGCCACCGGCGAGGCGGCGAAGCAGCACGGTGTCCAACGGCAACGGCGGTCCGTCGTCCAACGGCCGCCCCGCGGTGTCCGAGACCCGGATGTTTATCTGCCCGGAGACGCCGTCCACCGAACCGTCGGTGGGCACCACCGAGTCCTCAGGGACGCCAACCGAGAGCCGGCCGGTCGCGGCGGCCGCCGCGCGGGCCAGCTCCACGTCCACCGCGCCGGTGATGGTGATACCGATCAGCCCGGTGGCCAGCCAGGCCAACGCACCCAACGCAAGCAGCGCGACGCCGCCGACCGCGACGGTGATGCGGACCCGGAGACTGCGCTTGCCCCACCAGCCGGCGACAGCCGCCGGCATGATCACCCCGAGGCTCCCACCCGGTAGCCGTGGCCGCGCACAGTTCGCAGCAGATGTCCGGCGCCCACGGCCTGCAGCTTACGACGCAGGTATCCCACATAGACCTCGACGGCGTTGCGACTCGCCGCCTGCTCGCCGCCCCAGGCCAGCCGCAGCAGCTCGTCCTTGCTCAGCACGGTGTCCGGCCGGCTGGCCAGCGCGTGCAACACGGCGAACTCCCTCGGGCTCAGCTCGACCGGACGACCGGACCAGCTGACCTGCTTCGTCGCCGGGTCGACCATCAGCTCACCGAGGCGCAGCCGCCGCCCGGACTGGCCGCGCTCGGCCTCCCTGCGGCGCAGCAGCGCCCGGACCTGGGCGACCAGCACCACGAAGGAGAACGGCTTGACCAGGTAACCGTCCGCGCCGAGGTCGAGGCCGTCAGCCTGGTCGACCTCGCCGTCCTTCGCCGAGATCAGCAGCACCGGGGTGTCGACACCCTCACCGCGCAGCTGCTCGAGCACCCGATAGCCGGACAGCCCAGGGATGATGATGTCCAGCAGGATCAGGTCGAAGCTCCCGGTGAGCGCGGCCCGCAGCGCCGTCGGGCCGTCGGCCGCGGTGACCACGTCAAGGCCCTCGGCCGTGAGTCCACGGCCGAGGGCGGTACGCACCCCGGCCTCATCGTCTACGACCAGCACTCTTGGCATCGTTCCCAGACGCTACGCGGAGAATCCTTCAGCGGGACCAGGTTATCTCAGTACGTTCTCAGAGCGGGTGGTTCAGGCTGACCGCATGACATCTCGGCGGATCGCGCTGGCCCTCACGGGCGCGGCCGCCGTGCTGCTCGCGGCCTTGGTCATCGTTCCGGCGGCGACCCGCCCGCCGACCGGGCTCCCGCCGGTCGGCGCGGCCGAGCTGATCAACTCGATCCACCGGGCCAGGTCCGGTCCGCTGTCCGGCACGGTACACCTGGACGAGCAGCTCGGGCTGGCCGGTTTCGGCGGGCTGTCCGGCATGCCCAGCGCCTCGCGGATCGCCCGGCTGTGGTCCGACGGCGCGGGCCGGCACCGTGTCTCGCTGCCCACCGACGGCGGCGAGCGGACCATCGTGGACGACGGCGCCACCGTGTGGTCCTGGGACTCCGCGACCCGGTCGGTGATCCGGCGCCCGGCACCGGCCGAGCACACCCCGCCGGACCCGCTCGACCGGTTCCTGCACACCGGCGGCGGTGACGTCGGCGAGCTGATGGGCAACCCGATGGACACCGCCAGCGCGGTACTCACCATGCTGGAGCCGTCCAGCTCGGTGCGCCTCGACCCGACCGCGCTGGTCGCCGACCGCCCCGCCTACCAGTTGGTGCTCGACCCGGTGCCCACCGAACGCACCCTGCTGCGCGAGGTCCGGGTCGCGGTGGACGGGCAGACCCGGCTGCCGCTGGAGGTGACCGTGCTTGCCAACGGCTCGGCCGAACCGGCGCTGCGGATCGGCTTCAGCAAGCTGACCTTCGCACCCCAGGACCCGGCGCTGTTCGCCTTCGCCCCCGGAGCCGGTGTCACGGTCCGCGACCACACGAGCCTGATCAGCAGCGTCGGTCCGGCAACACCGGACGCGGGCGGGCACACCGAGTCGCTGGTCGGACAGGGCTGGGACACCGTGCTGATCCGCAGGGTCGGTACCCGCGCCGGTGCGCCGCCAACCGCCGGTGTCGCGCCGCCCCGGCTGAGCACCCCGATCAGCGGCGGGTGGGGACACGGCCGCCTGGTCAGCACGCCGATCGGGAACGCGGTGCTCACCTCGGACGGCCGACTCGCCGTCGGCGCGGTGCCCGCCCAGGTACTGACCGAGGCGCTGAGCCGGTGAACCGGACAAAGCCAACCGGCGACACCCTGTGCACCCCGGCCGAGGCTGACAGACCCGAGGTCGCTGGCCCGCCGTCGGTGCCCTCGGCCCGCGCGCGAGGGCTTTGCAAGGCGTTCCGCAACGGCAGGGTGACGGCGCTGGACTCGATCGACCTCGACCTGCCGGCCGGCTCGGTGACCGGCCTGCTCGGCCCTAACGGCTCCGGGAAGACCACCCTGCTGCGGCTGTTGCTTGGCCTGTCCCGGCCCACCGCCGGCACCGTGGAGCTGCTCGGGGCACCGATGCCGGCCCGCGCGGGCGAGGTGCTGGCGCACGTCGGCGCGCTGGTGGAACGGCCGGGTTACCACCCCTACCTCTCCGGGCGGGACAACCTGACCCGCCGCGCGGCCGCCGAACCGCTGTTGGCCACCTCGGAGGTGCGCGGCGCGGTCGAGCGCGCGCTGGCCCGGGTGGAGCTGACCCAGCACGCCGAGCAGCGCTACCACCGCTACTCGATGGGCATGCGGCAGCGCCTCGGGCTGGCCGCCGTGCTGCTGGTACCGCGCCGGCTGGTGATACTGGACGAGCCCACCCAGGGGCTCGACCCGGCGGGCACCCGCGCCGTGCGGCGGATCATCGCCGAGGTGCGCGCCGAGGGCAGCACCGTGCTGCTGTCCTCCCACCTGCTCGGCGAGGTGCAGGAGGTGTGCACGCGCGTGGTGGTGCTTGTCGACGGTTCGGTGGTGGCCACCGGGGAGCTGACCGCGCTGTTGGAGTCCGACGGCCCCGCCCTTGCCGTGCGCACCAGCGAACCGAGCGCCGCGCTCGCCGCGCTACGCGCCGCGCGGGTCCCCGGCTACCTGGAACACGGCCAGGTGGTCGCCGAGCTGACCGACACCACGCCGGAGGAGGTCCTGCGCATCCTGGTCCGCGCCGACATCCCGGTCGCCGAGGCCCGCCGACGGCTCACCAGCCTGGAGGACCTGTTCGCCCGGATCACCGAGGTCGGCCCGTGACCGGCGTGCGCCCGGTGTCGCGCCCAACCCGGCGCCCGGCTCAGCGCCCGGCTGTGCGTTCGGCGCCGAGAGCCGCCCCGTTGACCCGGCTGCTGCGTTCCGAGCTGCGCTGCGCGCTGAACCGGCCCCGGACCCTGGTCACCTTCGCGGTGTTGGCGTTCGTGCCGCTGGTCATCGCGTTCGGGGTAGCCGCCTCCGGCACGCCGAGCGGCGCGCGGTCCGGTCCAGGGCCCGGGTTGATCGCGGCCGTCACGGCCAACGGGCTGATGCTGCCGGTCGCGGCCCTCGCGGTGGCGCTGACGCTGTTGCTGCCGCTCAGCGCGAGCGTGGCCGCGGCGGACGCGCTGGCCGGCGAGGCGGCCGATGGCACCCTGCGCGGGCTGCTGTTGGCCCCGGTGGGCCGGGCGCGGCTGGTCGGGATCAAGGCGGCCGGAGTACTCGCCGTGGTGCTGGTCGGTGTGCTGCTGGTCACCGCGTTCGGTGCGGTAGCCGGCACCGTGGTGGTCGGCGGCCACGGGCGGCTGCTGACGCTGTCCGGCTCGGCGGTCGACCCGGCGAACGCGCTGGCCCGGGTAGGCCTGGCCTGCGGCTGGACCGCGCTGCAGACGGCAGCCGTCGGCGCGGTGGCGTTGGCCGTTTCCGCGTTCACCGTCCGGCCGCTGGTGGTGATTGCCACCGTGCTCGGCGGAGCGATCGTGGCCGGCGTACTGACCGCGATCCCGTCGCTGGGCTGGCTGCATCCCTGGCTGCTCATCTCGGACTGGGGGGCACTTGCCGACCTGCTGCGCGACCCGGTGCCCACCGACTCGCTGTGGCACGGCGTGCTGCTCGCGGTGGGCTACCTGGTCGCCGGACTGGCCCTCGCCCTGCTGGGCACGCTGCGCCGCGAGGCCTGAGTCGGCCCCTGGCGGACCGGCGCCGCGCACCGCACGCCGACGCCGCGCACAGTGCGCGGCGTGCACGCCCGGTGCGCGGCGTGCGGCTTTCCGGGGCAAGGCGGCGGCCGGGGCGCGGATACGGGAGCATGGCGGCATGGCTGACCTACTCGACGACCATGCCATCGACAAGGCACTGGCGGACCTGCCCGACTGGCGGCGCGACGGCGACGCGCTGGTGCTCACCGCCGAGCTGCCCAGCTTCCCGACCGCCATCAAGGTGGTGGACCAGGTGGCGGAACGGGCCGAGCGGGCCAACCACCACCCCGACATCGACATCCGCTGGCGGAAGCTGACCTTCAGCTGCAGCACGCATTCGGACGGCGGCATCACCGAGCTCGACGTGCGGATGGCCGGCGAGATCAGCGACTGCGTCCGCGCGCTGCGGGACTGACCCTGGCGGGCCCGACCTGCGTGATCACACCGGCCGGCCTGGCCGTACGCTCACGTGCGGTGGATCTGGATGATCGACGGCTCGGGAGGCGACATGGTCGAGACCACGTCGCGCCGCGGCGGCCGCGCACGGGGTGAGCGCCGGGGGCCGGGTGTCTAGGCAACCAGGTCTCCAGTCGCACCGCTACCAGCGGCCCCGCCGGTACCAGGACGGTGTGCCCGCGCCGTCGCGCGAGACCTCCGAGACATCCGACGCGCCCGGCACCCCGAGCGCCACGGTGCCCAACCGGGCGGTGCCGATGCGGGTGGCGCCCGGGGTCAAGGCGCCGACCAGGACGCAACCGATCACCGTCGTGGGTGCCGGGCTGCGCCCGATCCGGCCGGCGTCCCGCCCCCAGCGGGGGCCTGCCACGGCCGTGCTGCCGATGCGCGCCACGCCGTGGGTGCCACCGCCCTTGGCGGCCGCACCGTCGCGCTCCCGCCGCGCCGCTCTGCCCGCCGCCGTGTCCCGAGTCCCCTCCGCCGTGTCCGACGCGGTCGCCGACGTCGGGTCCGCGGTGGGATCCGCGGTCCTGCTCCGCCGCTGGCCCTCGGACCGGCGTCGCGCGACGATCGCCCTGCTGGTGACCGTCACGTTGGCGCACGGCCTGGTGCTGGGCTGGCTGCTCGGCCGCCCCCACGGCACAGCCGGGCCGGCTGTCCCACCGACCGGGCAGCACGCCATCCCGGCAACTCCAGCCGGACCGCCGATCCCGACGGCCAAACCGTCCGCACCGCCCGGCCGGTGACCCGCGCCGGGTATCCAGGCCAAGGTCACCGAAACCTGACGATCAACCCGCGCGGCCACGTTGTGGTGTGCGGGGCACCGCGATAGTGCGGATTTGATCCGTCTAACGAGTGATTGGCGTACCGTTTCCGCGTCTGAGTGGTCGCCGTCAGCCACAGTGAGCTGTCACTGCTACCCACACGAGGCTCGAGGCGCGCATGCCGGCACCCCGGTTCGTTCCCCCGCCGAGTCAGTCGGTGCTGCCCGTCAGCGCCTTGATACCCACCCAGCGCCAGGCCCCGCCGCCCGAGCTGGCGGCCCGGCCGGCGCCACCCGCATCCCGCCCGGCCGCACCCGCTCGACGGCGCACCATCGTCGCGCTGTTGATCGCGCTTGGCACCTCGGCCGGCCTGCTCGTCGGCCTGATCGTCGGCAGTGTGGCCAGCGCACCGCCGAAACAAGCCGACGCCAACGCGGCCACCGCGATCCCGGCCGGCGGTGGCCGCTACCGGGTCGGGCCCGACCTCACGCCAGGCATCTACCAGACCTCCGGGGAGAACGGCAGTTCCGCGACCGGCTGCTACTACGCGCGCCTCAAGACCGGCGACGGCTCGCTCGGCGACATCATCGACAACTACGTGGCGCAGGGCCCGATGACCGTCACCGTCGGCCAGTCCGACGGCTACTTCGAGACCACCGGCTGCTCCCCCTGGACAAAGATCGGCTGACCTGAGCCGCCCCGAGGGCAACTCAGTGCCGATGTCTGTGCGGGCTTGCTCCCGGCTGGTGGGGGTTGCTCAGTTCTTGATGTTCAGGCCGACGCGCTGGAACTCCTTGAGGTCGGAGTAGCCGGTCTTGGCCAGCGCCCTGCGCAGCGCACCGAACAGGTTCAACGTGCCGTCCGGGCTTTCCGAGGGGCCGAACAGCACGGTCTCAAGGCCACGGCCGCCCTCGCGCGGCGCCACAGCCGTGATGTCGCTGCGCGGCAAGGACGGGTGCGCGGCGGCCGGGGTCCAGTACAGGCCCCCTCCGGGCGCCTCCTGGGCCTGCGCGAGCTGCTCGCCGAGCATCACCGCGTCGGCGCCGCAGGCAATGGACTTGGCGATGTCGCCGGAGCCGTAGATGCCGCCGTCGGCGATCACGTGCACGTACCGTCCGCCGGTCTCGTCGAGGTAGTCGCGGCGGGCGGCGCCGGCATCCGCGATCGCGGTGGCCATCGGCACGCCGATGCCGAGCACCGCGTCGGTCGAGGTGGCCGAGGCCTGGCCGTAGCCAACCAGCACGCCGGCCGCTCCGGTGCGCATCAGGTGCATCGCCGTCCGGTAGTCGCCCACCCCGCCCGCGACCACCGGCACGTCGAGGTCGTTGATGAACTGCTTGAGGTTCAGCGGCGCGGTGGCCCCGATCGAGACGTGCTCCGCGGAGATGATGGTGCCCTGCACGAACAGCACCTCCACCCCGGCCGCCAGCAGGTGCGGGGTGAGCTCCCTGGCCCGCTGCGGGCTGACCCTGGCGGCGACCGTCACGCCGGCCTCCCGCACCTGGCGCAGCGCCTCGGTGAGCAGCTCGGGCCGGATCGGCGCGGTGTGCAGCTGCTGCAGCATCCGGTTCGCGGTCAGCGGGTCGTCGGCGTCGGCGGCGTCGATGACCCGGGCCAGCTCAGCCTTCGGGTTGGTATGGCGGGCCCACAGCCCTTCGGCGTTGAGCACGCCCAGCCCACCGAGCTGGCCAACCCGCACCGCCGTCTCCGGGGACACCACCGCGTCCGTCGGGTGGGTCACCAACGGGATCTCGAAGCGGTAGGCGTCGAGCTGCCAGGCGGTGGACACCTCTTTGGACGTCCTGGTTCGCCGGGACGGCACGATCTCTATCTGCTGCAGGTCGTACGCCCGGCGGGCACTACGCCCCATCCCGATCTCTACAAGGTCACGCACGCCAAGAGCGTATGCCAGCCCCTCGCCCCCCGACCATCTGGTCAGGGACCCCCCAACCCCGCCAAACAACATCGCCCCGCCGGCCCAGCGACGAAACCGTTCCACCGAGGCATGGCGGTCGGCCTCAAGGAAACTCGTCTCCGCGCCGAAGGCCGCGCGATCTCGGTGGCAGGGCGCCCCCACAGCCCGACAAGGAACCAACCCTCGAAAGCAGCGCCCTGGCGACGAGATCGTCGCCAGCGATCAAGCAATCACGCGCCCAGCCAGCAGCTTTGCGGCGAAGCCGTTCCGCCGAAGGCGGGCAGTTGGTCCCGAGGAACTCGCCCGGCCGCAGGCCCGCGCGATCTCGGCGGCAGGGCGCCCCATAACCCAAAAGGAACCGAACCCCGCAAGCAGCGCCCTGGCGACGAGATCGTCGCCAGCGAGTTCTTCGAGGGCTAAACAGAATAGTTGGGGGCTTCCACGGTCATGGTGATGTCGTGCGGGTGGCTCTCCTTCAGGCCGGCGGCGGTGATCCGCACCAGCTGTGCTCCCTGCAGCGCCTCGATGGTGGCCGACCCGGTGTAGCCCATGCCCGAGCGCAGCCCGCCGAGCAACTGGTGCATGACCTGGGTCAACGGGCCGCGGAACGGCACCCGTCCCTCGATGCCCTCCGGCACCAGCTTGTCCTCGCTGAGCACGTCGTCCTGGGCGTAGCGGTCCCGGGAGTACGACTTGAGACCACCGGGGGTGTCCACCCGGCCGTCCGAAGCCCGTCCGCGCATCGCGGCGAGTGAGCCCATTCCCCGGTAGGTCTTGAACTGCTTGCCACCGACCAGGATCAGTTCGCCGGGTGACTCGGCAGTGCCGGCCAGCAGGCTGCCCAGCATCACCGTGCTGGCGCCGGACGCGATCGCCTTGGCGATGTCGCCGGAGTGCTGGATGCCGCCGTCGCCGATCACCGGCACGCCGGCCGGGGCGCACGCCTGGGTCGCCTCGTAGATCGCGGTGATCTGCGGGGCTCCGACACCAGCCACCACCCGGGTGGTGCAGATCGAGCCAGGCCCGACGCCCACCTTCACCCCGTCCGCGCCGGCGTCAACCAGGGCAAGGGCGCCCTCGTGGGTGGCCACGTTGCCGCCGACCACATCGACCCCGTCGCCGGTCTCCTTGACCAGGCGGGACACCATCTCCAGCACTCGTCGGGAGTGCCCGTGCGCGGTGTCGACCATGATCACGTCGACCCCGGCTTCGACCAGCAGCATGGCCCGCTCGACCGCGTCTTCCCCGACCCCGACCGCCGCGCCGACCAGCAGCCGCCCGTCCGGGTCCTTGGTAGCCAGCGGGTACTGCTCGGTCTTGACGAAGTCCTTGACGGTGATCAGGCCGCGCAACAGCCCCGCGCCGTCCACGATCGGCAACTTCTCGATCTTGTGCCGGCGCAGCAGCCCCAGCGCCGCCTCGGCGGTCACCCCGACCTGGGCGGTGACCAGCGGCTGGCGGGTCATCACCTCACTGACCTCGCGGTCGTGGTCCAGCTCGAAGCGCATGTCCCGGTTGGTGATGATGCCCAGCAAGGTGCCGTCCGGGTCGGTCACCGGCACACCAGAGATCCGGTACCGGGAGCAGAGTTGGTCGACCTCGCGCAGCGTGGCGTCCGGCTGACAGGTCACCGGGTCGGTCACCATGCCGGCCTCGGAGCGCTTGACCACTTCCACCTGGGCGGCCTGGTCCTGCGCGGGCTGGTTGCGGTGCAGCACACCCATGCCGCCCTGCCGCGCCATCGCGATCGCCATCCGGGCCTCGGTCACGGTGTCCATCGCCGAGGACACCAGCGGCACCCGCAGCCGCACGTTGCGGCTCAGCTGGGTGGACGTGTCGACGGAGCTGGGCAGCACGTCGGATTCGGAAGGAAGCAGCAGCACATCGTCGAAAGTCAGCCCGAGCCGGGCGAACTTCGGCGGTAGTCCCGCGGACAGCTCGGTGGTCATCGCGATGGGAAACCCTTCAGCACTGTTTCGGCGGGCGGAACTCGTTTCGGCCTAGAGGGACTCGGCAATCCTATCCGGCGCGACCATCGACACGTCCGGCGTTTGCGGTCGACGGTATCCGCCGAGCCATCTCGACGGCGGAAGTGCCTCCGGTGCATTCGTGAATCGTGAGGGACGTAGCCCAACAGCGTCGGCCGGGGCCGGGTACCGTGTAGGAGTGCCGCAGGATGCCCTCCCTCCCGACCCATTCGCGGGTGACCCGGAAGATCCGGCGCGCAGCCTGGACAGTCTGCCCGCGCCGGACACGCTCGAACCGCTGACCGCCGAAGAGCGCGAGGAGATCGTCGAGGATCTCAGTGACCTCGCGATCTACCAGGCGCTGCTGGAGAACCGTGGCGTGCGTGGCCTGGTTGTCGACTGCGCGGACTGCGGCGAGCAGCACTTCCATGAGTGGAACCTGCTGCGGGCCAGCCTGCAGCAATTGCTCGATGAAGGGCACATGCGCCGGCACGAGCCGGCCTACGATCCCGACCCGAGCCACTACGTCACCTGGGAGTACTGCCGCGGCTACGCGGACGCGGTGTTCAGCGCCAGCTGAGAGGCGCACACGCGGTTCCTGGGCGCGGCCTCTCGATGTGCTGAGAGGTTGCCGTGCGGCGGTGCGGTGGGGGGCTCAGCTAGCCGGTTTGGAACCCTGCCCGGGGTGCTTGGGAGCCTGTTCGTCCCGGTTCTTCGGCGTGGCCTTGGCGGAATCCTGGACCGTCGCCGAGTCTTGGGCCGTCTTGGCTCCGGTGGCCGGGGGTGTTGTGGTCTGAGTATGCCGAGGCGCCCCGCCCGGTGTAACTGGGCGGGGCGCGACCACATCTTGGGTGGCGGTTGGCGGGCTGAGACCTGGTGGACCGGCCATGTTCGTGCCGTCGGCTGATGGCTGCCCGACCGGTGGTACCGGGTCGGCGAGACCTTCGGCCTTGCCGTGCCCCTTACCGTTGTCTTTGCCCTGCTGATGCGAGGCAGGCTGGGTGTGTTGTGGTTGTCCCTCGTGCCCCGAACCGGTCGGCCTGCCACCACCCTGCTGCTTGCCGGAGTCGCCGTTACCGCCCTGCTGGGGGTGCCGGTCCTGCTGGGGGTGCTGGTCCTGCTGGGGGTGCTGACCCTGCCCGGGATGCTTACCCGGCCCGGGATGCTGGCCTGGCCGCCCGGGATCGCCCTGTCCAGGATTGCCCTGGTTGGGGTTGCCCTGGTTGGGATTGCCCTGGTTGGGATTGCCCTGGGCGGGACGACCGCTCTCCTGGCGCAACCGGGGATCGGGGTTCGACGGGTTCGTGCTGCTCGACCGGGGGTCGGGGTTCGACGACGTCGGGTTCTGCGAGGGAGAGATGGTGGCCGAAGGGTCGCGGGAGCCGCGGTCGGGGTTCCTGTCCTTGTTCTTGTTCGGGTTGGTCGGCGTACCGCTCTCGTCGGTCTGCACCGGAGTGCCCTCCGGTGTGCCGTCCACCGTGTCCAACAGGTTGGTGCTGCGGCGCGTCAGGTCGGCCCGGTCCTTCGTGCTCACCTTGCCCAGCTCGGGCTGCACGCTGGCCAGCGCCTTCTTGGCGTCCTGCACCCGGCCTTCGGCAAGCGCGTGTTGCGCGGTGGTGAGCGCGAGGTCGACCCGGTAGGCCGCCTCCACCGACTGGGCGCGCTGGCCGTCCACCATGGTGGAAACACCCCACAGCGCGTCGCCCGGCTTGGCGTTGCCCACCGCCACCGCGGCGCCGGAAAGGGCCAGCACCGCGGCAGCGGCGGCCGCCGCCACCGGGACCAGCCGGCGCCTCGGGCGATTGGCCCGAGCACCGGCCCGCAGCGCCTGGGTAGCCTGCTCCACGGTGATCAGCTCAGGGAACGAGTCGGCGTCCACATCGGTCCGCCAGGAGCGCAGCATGGCCAGCACCTGCTGGTCATCGGCATAGCCTGTGTCGTAACCGAGATTCCGGCGCCCAAGATCGTTACCGCCGTTGCCGTGGTTGCCCTGCACGCTGACCGGGCGCCCAGCGCCCAACGCGTCGAGCAGTTCGTCATCGGCACGGATGGCCAACATGTCGATCGGGTCGACCGACTCGTCCTTGTCGATGCCGACCGGGTCGGTACCGGGGCGGTCCGTGCCGCGACCACCGCGTCGCGCGCCGCCGGGCTCGCCGCCCCGCCATGACTTACGCATCTCAGACCACCTCCTTCCTACCGACCCTCGGACATTCGACCTTCGGACATCGCCTTGCGCAGCCGCGTGAGGGCCCGGTGCTGGGCGACACGAACGGCACCAGGAGTTGAACCGACCGCTTCCGCCGTTTCCTCAGCGGAGAGTCCGTTCACCACCCGCAGAACCAAGATTTCACGCTGTTTCTCCGGAAGCACCTCGAGCAGCCGCCCCATTTCGCCGGCGGACTCGAACTGCAGCGCACGCTGCTCCGGTCCGTCGCCAACCTCTGGACTGTCCGGTACATCGGAGACCGGTTCGGACTTGTTACGCCCCGCCGCGCGGTGGGCATCAATGACCTTGTGAGCCGCGATACCGTAGACGAAGGCAAGGAATGGACGGCCCTGGTCACGGTAGGTGGAGAGCGCCGTGAGCACGGCCATACACACCTCCTGCGCGACGTCGTCAGCCGAGGCGAACGTCCGCTCTGTGCGCCCCAATCGGGCACGGCAGTAGCGAACAACCAGCGGGCGGATAGTCCTCAGGACGAAGTTGACGGCAGCCTGGTCGCCTTGTATCGCGGCGGCCAGGTACGCGTCGAACTCGTCGTCCCTCGTATCACTCATCGCTGCTAGTCGTCCAGGTGTTACTGACACGGCCCCTCCGGTGCCCGGGCAGGTTACTGGGACGCGACGCGAGGCACCCTCGATGCCCCTGAAGCCACAAACGGTATCCCGTTTGGCTCCGCCGACCCGCACCTATTTCGTAACACCAGATGAGACGCATGAGGCCGGTGGAGGTTGCGTGACAACCTCCACCGGCCCGGAGAAACGTGCTCAGGACACCAAACCGCGTCGGAAGCCGTGCGCGACAGCTTGCGCACGGTCCCGCACGCCCAGCTTACGGAACAGCCGGCGGGCGTGGGTCTTGACGGTGTCCTCGGAGAGATAGAGCTCCCGGCCGATCTGGCCGTTGCTCTTGCCCTGGCTCATGCCCCGCAGGACCTGGAGCTCGCGCTCGGTGAGCTGGACACCTGGGTCGGTCGGTGCGCGAGGTGTCGGCACCGCGGTGCTGGCGAGCGTATGTGCCAACGCCGCCACAAGTTCGGGACGTGATGCGTCCCACCTCAGATAGCCTCGGGCCCCCCCGGCAATGGCCGCGGCGATGCTGCCAGCGTCATCCGGTGCCCCGAAGACGATGACATTTGCCTGAGGATGCGCTGCAACCAGTCGACGTGTGGCTTCCACACCGGTGGGTACCGCCCTCTGGGTACCCACCAGGACGACGTCCACCGGCTGCCGGGAGTACCGGGCCAGCAATTCGTCGCCGTGTGCCACACAATCGATCCGGTGCACCCCCGGCACCGCGGACATCACACGAGTGAGCCCCTCACGAACGCTACGACGATCGTCGCAGATCAGTACCGTCGTCACAGGGACTCCCTTCCTACAGCCGCTTCCTGCAGCCGGGTGACGCGTCATCCCCCGTATCGGCTGGCAGGGAACCTACCTTGACACGATTAGGGCGTATTTTCGCACTCCATCCGGGAGCGTTGCGCCGAACGGCACGTCTCAGGTGGGTGACGGGCCCTCCAAATGGAGCAGTCAGTTTTTTACCAAGCTGGGCACCCAGGGTGAACGGTCGAACACTCTGCGTCCAACTGGATCGGTTCTGAGCCATATTTGGCGCAAAACCTCCACCCCGAGCCGCCGGTGGAGCACCGCCAGATCGTGGTCTGACACCTGGTACATACTCCCAAGCAGCATGTGGATCACCCATTCGAGGGGCCCCAACTGTGCCCGCCGCACCCGTTCGAACAACACGTTAAGCCTGTTGACAGCCTCGTCACGCGTCCCGACGGCCGTGTCGGCCGTGGAGAGGGCGACAGTGAGGACAAGTTCCGACTTGATCTCGTGGCGCAGCGCGCCCGCCGAGCGGGACTGTGCCACCGCTCGGCGCGCCCACTCGGCGGCGGCCGAGGACTGCCCCCGAGCCAACGCCAGCTCGGCGCAAACCCAGGACAGCCGCACGGACGGCCGCCACAAATGATGTTGCAGAACTGGCCGCTCGACGCTGCGTATCAACCGCTCAGCCAGGGAGAGTTCTCCCAGGCCCAGGGCGTCGGCGGCCAGTCCGACAGTTGCGTCGAGAAACGCCCCTTCTCGACCCAGCGCGGCCGGATCCAACCCGGTCTCGTCCGACCCCGGACACCACTCGGCGAGGGTGTCGCCGAGACCGCCGCCGACACCCGGGCCGGCCCGACCGGCCAATGGCGAGGCCAGTGCCAGACCCCGGCCGTCCCAGGTGCGCGCCATGCCGTGCCCGCCGAGCTGGCGCAGGTGCGCGCCCCTGGTTACCGCGGCATGCGCGCGCAGCGCCACGGGCACGCTCGGGTCCCGGTACAGGCGATCCAGCAGCGCGGCGGCCGCCGCGTAATGCCCCCGGCCACCCAGCACCACGGCGGCCAGCCAGCGGTGTGCCGGCGAATCCTCGGCGCGGACCGCCACCAGCTCGGCCGGGCAGCCCCCGAACGCCATCCGCGACAGGCTGTCGACTCCCCCGCCGGGTGGCGAACCTTGACCTACACCGACCGCGCTGTCAACCATCTACCAGGCATTTCACCCGATGCGACGGGATCACCCCTGTCAGGTCTCCAAGGATCCTTGTCAGCACCGACAACCCGCTCCTAATGTGACAGTCAAATGTTTGACCAGACAGGGACGCGACCGGTTCACCGGACCTCGGCCCTCCGCGTAGCTATTCGGGAGTAAGGATCATGGCAGATACGCGCAGGCTGCCCGGCCCCAACGCGGACATGTGGGACTGGCAGATGCAGGGCGCATGCCGAGGGATGGACAGTGCATTTTTCTTCCACCCCGAGGGCGAGCGCGGTCCGGCAAGGGCCAGTCGGGAGGCCAGGGCCAAAGCGGTGTGTGACCGCTGCGGAGTGCTGGACCAGTGTCGCCGCCACGCACTGGCGGTGCAGGAGCCCTACGGGATCTGGGGCGGACTGTCGGAGTCCGAGCGGGACGGATTGCTCCGGACGAAGAAGCGGCAACTCAGCTACGGGTGAGCTGCCCCTCCTCCGTTCGGCGCCTGGTCCCGTCCCCGGCACTCACGATGAGCTGGGTGCCCGACGGGCTCAACCGTTCTGCTGAGCCTGCGCTCGTCGGATCAGCTGGACCGCGTCGCCATCGACCGCGGATGCGGACCACAGGCGATCCCAGAGACTCCGGTACAGCTGGACATCCTCGGCCTCGCCCAGCCGCTGCGTTCCATGGATCAGTTCGCTGGTGACATACGAGGCACCGCCACCATCCACGTTGTGGATCACGAAATTGTGCCAGGGCGTGGCGACGCGTGCGTCCGCCGGGAGGATCGCGTCAACACCAGGTAGCTCGCAGAGCTGCATCAGGCGGTCGAGCTGACCGCCAAGTACATCGTCACCTGGCGACCAAGTCAGTACTTCGGCAGCGATCAGGAACTGGAATCAGCGGCCCGGCTCGTAGAGCACTTGTTAACGTCGAAGACGGCTCGTGATCGTCGCCTCATGGTCAATCTGGCCGGTGATGTCGGCCAACGGAAGCAGCGCAACCTCAACCGATCCCGCCGCCCCTGAAACTCCCCGCGAGTCGGGGCTCTCGGCACATCGAGTCGGGAACCTCGGCGCACCGTCCCGAATCCCAACTG
>DASYBQ010000179.1:0-4274 GCA_036500625.1 Pseudonocardia sp.
CTCCGGCCTGCTGGTGCTGCACGACCTGCACCCGGACGACACCGCGACCCGGGCCGACCGGGCGTTGGAGTCGGTGCGGCCCTACCTGGGCTCGCACGCCGGCGATGTCGACCTGATCGGGGTCGTCGAGGAGGACGGCGGACCGGTGGTCAAGCTGGCCCTCAAGGGCAGCTGCGACGGCTGCCCCTCCTCGGCGATCACCGTGAAGACCGCCATCGAAACAGCGTTGGCCACCGCCTGCCCGGAGGTCATCCGGGTGGACGTGGACGGCGTCACCACCCCCGAGGCAGTCCCGCAAACGGACGTCACGGTGACCGACGGCAAGGAGCTACCACTGCTGCAGATCGGCAGCGGGCCACCGGCCCAGGAGGTGCCGGTCAGCTGGGTGGTGCTCGAACCACCGGCATTGCGGCGGGGCCAGTGCGCGGTGGTCGACGTGGCCGGCCACCCGGTCCTCGTCGCACTGCCGGCCGGCGCTACCAGCAGCGGCGACAGCGGCCAGAACCAGGTGGCATACGCGGATGTCTGTCCAGCCTGCGATGGCTCACTCGCCGGCGCCGAGCTGAAGGGTGACGTGCTTAGCTGCCCGTCCTGCTCGGCGGCGTTCGACGTGCGCAGGGCTGGCGCCGCGGTCGGCGACACCGACCGCACCGGCCGGCACCTCGCGCCGCTACCGCTGGTCCAGCGCGCCGGTGGTTGGCGGCTCGCACTACCGAGTACACCCCCGAGAACACCGGTTGGAGTATCCAGATGAGCGGCGGAACCGCGCTAAGCCGATTGCGGGCCAACAAGGCAGCGGGGGCGACTTCCTCCTCGACGGCCCAGGGACCGGCCCTGCCCGGCGCGTCGGCGGTGCCGGCCAACTTGGAGTCGGCCGAGGAAAAGTGCGAGATGTGCGGCAAGGTGATCGTGGAGATGCACTCGCACGTGGTGCATCTGGAGAACCGGTCGCTGATGTGCACCTGCCGCCCGTGCGCGTTGTTGTTCACCGAGCGCGGCGCCGGCCGGGGCCGCTACCGCGCGGTGCCGAACCGCTACCTGCGGGACGAGACGCTGCAGATGACCGAGGCGCACTGGGACGCACTGCGCATCCCGGTGCGGATGGCCTTCTTCTTCCAGAACTCCGAACTGGGGACGACGCTGGCGTTCTACCCCAGCCCGGCGGGCGCGACGGAGAGCCTGCTGCCGATGGAGGCCTGGCTCGAGGGCGTGGGTTCCAGCCCGCTCGCCGCCGAGCTCGAGCCGGACGTGGAAGCACTGCTGGTCAGCCAGACCCGAGGCGTGTCAGAGATCCTGCTGGTCCCGATCGACGTCTGTTACGAGCTGGTCGGCCTGGTCAAGATGTACTGGCGGGGCTTCGACGGCGGCTCCGACGTGTGGGAACGCATTGACAGTTTCTTCACGACCCTGCGAGATCGGTCCCGCACGCTTACCCCGGAAAGCGACTGAGATGCCCGAACTGAGCTTTGAATGCACGGCCGCCGAGCCGGAGCCCTACGCGGTATCGCCGAGCCTGCTGTGCACACTGCGGCTGAACGAGGCCACCGGCGTGCGGATGCACACCGTGGCGCTGCGCGTCCAGCTGCGCATCGAGCCACAGCGGCGCGGCTACTCCGCGAACGAGGCGGGACGGCTCACCGACCTGTTCGGTGAGCCATCCCGGTGGGGCGAGACGCTCAAGCCGATGCAGCTGGCCACCGTGGGGGTGATGGTTCCCAGCTTCACCGACTCGATCGAGGTCCCGATGCCGGTGCCGCTCACCGCGGACACCGAGGTGGCCACCTCGAAGTACTTCCACGGCCTGGACGACGGTGAAATCCCGCTGTTGATGCTGTTCAGCGGCACCGCGTTCTACCACGGCGGCACCGGCATCCAGGTGGAGCTGGTGCCATGGCACCTGGAGGTCAACTACCGGCTGCCGGTGCGGGTGTGGCGGGCGGTGATGGACCAGCATTTCCCGAACTCGACGTGGCTGCCGGTGCGCACCGAGACGCTCACCGAGCTGCAGCGCTACCAGGCACAGCGGGGCACGATGAACTGGGACGAGACCCTCGCCGACCTGATCAAGCAGGTGACCCCGTGACCGCGGCGCCCGCCGACACGATGGACTCGGTCGCGGCGGTGGCCGACGCGGTGCTGTTCGAGGGCTACCTGCTCTACCCGTACCGGGCCTCCGCGCAGAAGAACCAGCTGCGCTGGCAGTGGGGCGTGCTGGCCCCGAAGGAATGGGGCGAGCCGCACAGCGAGAACTGGTACTCACACACCGAGTGCTTGCTCGAGCCCGCCCAGGACACCACGCTGCGGGTTCGGCTGCGCTTCCTGCGGCTGCGCCAGCGCACCGTGCAGCAGGCGGCACCCGAAGGGTTCGTCGACGTCGAGCGGCTTATCGTCGGCGAAGACCTGCACCTGCCGTGGGACGAAGGCATCCCGGAGGTCGTCGACGCGAGCCTGCAGGTGTCCGACCTGCTGGCCGGCGAGGTCACGGTGCCGGTGGAGCTGGCCGGCGAGACCAGCGAGGAGGCGCTCACCGAAGGCGACCGGGTGGTCGGCCGGGTGCTGCGGCACAGCTGGCCGGTGCAGGGGCTGGTCACCATCTCCGCCCACCCGCTGCCCGGCCCGTACGGCACACTGCGGCTGGCGCTGCGGGTCGCGAACACCAGCCCCGGCCCGGAGCCCGGCGCGGACCGGGACCTGGCGATGCGGTCGTCGCTGATCGGCGCGCACACGATCCTCGCGCTGTCCTCGGGTGCGTTCCTCTCGCTGGCCGACCCGCCGGAGTGGGCCCGTCCGGCCGCCGCCGAGTGCACCAACGAGCACACCTGGCCGGTGCTGGCCGGTTCCAGCGAGCAGCCAAGGCTCGTACTCTCCTCGCCGATCATTCTGTCCGATTTCCCGGAGATCGCCCCGGAGAGCCCCAACCAGCTCTTCGACGGCCTGGAGAACGACGAGATCCTCACCCTGCGCACGATGGTGCTGACCGACGAGGAGAAGCGCGAGGCCAGGGCCACCGACCCGAGGGCGGCGACGCTGGTGGACGCGGTGGACTCGATGCCGCCGGAGATCTTCGAGCGGCTGCACGGCGTGATCCGGTCCATGTCGGAGCTGGGCACGGCAACCCCCGCGATGGACGGGGTGCCGACCTTCGGCCAGATGCCCGACGAGGTACCCACCTACTCCGACGAGACCGGCGGCAAACCCTGGTGGGATCCGGCGGAGGATTCCTCGGTCGACCCGGACACCGACTCGGTGATGATCGGCGGTCACCAGGTGGCCAAGGGCAGTCGGGTGCTGCTGCGCCCGTCTGGCCGGGCGGATGCCCAGGACTTCTTCCTGGTCGGGAAGGAGGCACTCGTCGAGGCGGTGCTGAACGACGTGGACGGCGACGTGCACCTGGCCGTCAGCCTGCTCGACGACCCTGCCGCCGAGTTCCATGCCGCGCACGGGCGCTACCGCTACTTCCGACCGGACGAGGTCGAGGTCCCGTGAACAGGGTGCAGGCATGACAGCGGCGGTGGGCACCGTGCTGGTAGCGGGTGTCGGCAACATCTTCCGCACCGACGACGGCTTCGGTGTCGAGGTGGGCCGCGCGCTGGCCGCCCGAGGGCTTCCGGACGGCGCCGAGCTGGTGGACGTCGGAATCCGGGGAATGCATCTGGCGTACCAGCTGCTGGACGGCTACACCGCGCTGATACTGATCGACATCACCGCCCGGGGCGGCAAGCCAGGTGAGCTGTACCTGTTGGAGCACGACCTGTCCGCGCTCGGCGAGCAGTCGGCCGACGAGGTGCCGGTGCCGGACGCGCACGACATGAGCCCCGACACGGTGTTGACGCTCCTGGCATCGCTCGCGGTGGCGTCCGGCCTCGAGCCGACCGCCGGGCTGCGCCGGGTGTTGGTGGTCGGCTGTGAGCCGGCCAGTGTGGCGGACGGGATGGGGCTGACCGAACCCGTGGCCGCCTCGGTAGACCGCGCGGCAACCGCCGTGTTGAAAGTCCTGGATGAACTACTAGCAGGGAGATGACCGATGAAGCGCTTGTTCATGCTGGCATTGCTGGCCGCGACGATCGTAATCGCGAACAACGTTTATGCCGATGTCAAGAGGTACCGCGAGATCAGCGATATGTGACCTGGTAAAAAGGTAGGGAAGGGAAAAGTCCATGTGCCTCGGTATTCCTGGGGAGATCGTCGAGCTGATGGCCGATCGTGCTGACTTTGCGATGGTGAGTGTCGCGGGGGTGAAGCGGGCGGTGAATATCGGTTTGTTGGAGGACGAG
>DASYBQ010000180.1:0-4356 GCA_036500625.1 Pseudonocardia sp.
ATGCCAGCGCAGCAAGGTCGCCGGAGTCACCAGGAACGCCTGCCAGCGATCTCTGGGCAATAGCTTCGCCAGCCACGGTGGGGCTACCTGCGCATTGTCGGTGAGGTACGCACGCTCGGGGTGAGCGTGTCAGCGACCTCGGTGCGGTGGATTCTGCGACGTCACCGTCTGGGGCCGGCGCCCTGTCGACACGCCCCGGCGGGGTGGGCCAAGTTGGGTGGAATTCTTGCGCGCGCAGGCCGCCGGCACGCTGGCCACGGACTTCTTCACCGTGGAGACGGTGGGCTTGACCCGGCTCTACGTGCTGTTCTTCATTGAGGTGGAGCGGCGCCGGGTGCCTCTGGCCGGGATCACCGCCCGCCCCGACGGGGCATGGGTCACCCAGCAGACCCGCATTCTGCTGCTGGGGGAGCGGGCCGAGGGGTTCCGGTTCCTGATCCGCGATCGGGACACCAAATTCTCCGGCTGTTTCGACTCGGTGTTCGCCGGCGCCGGATTGCACGTGCTCAAGACTCCGCCGCGCGCGCCGCGGGCGAATGCCTACGCGGAGCGCTGGGTGCGCACCGTGCGCGCCGTGCGCACGGAATGCTTGGACTGGGTGTTGATCGTCAACCAGGCGCACCTGCAGCGGGTGCTGAGTGCCTACCTGGCGCACTACAACTCGGCTCGTCCGCACCGGGGCCTGAACCTTGAGGTCCCTGCCCCAATCTCGGGTACGAAAGCGGACCATACCCGCGCGGCGGATGGGGCGATCGAACGCGTCGATGTACTGGGTGGCCTCATTCACGAGTACCGTCGAGCGGCCTGACCTTCTTCTTGTAGTCAGTCGTGGCGGAACGCGGTCTCGGCTGCTCTAGGACTGCCCTGAAAAAGGTGTCGTGTCGGATCTGAGTTGATCACGATCGGCTGGGAGAATCCGTGGGTGCAAGGACGGTCTGATCCGCAGCGCGAGATTCTGGACGTTGAGTCGGTGGCTGGGCATCTGTTGCCCGCTGGTGGTGTGTTCGCGTTCCTGGCCGCGCATCGCCGGGAGTTGTTTCCCGAAGAGATGTTCGCTGACTTGTTCAAGGCTGGTGGGCGTCCGTCGGTTCCGGCTGAGGTGATGGCCTCGGTGATCGTGTTGCAGACGCTGAACGGGCTCTCGGACTCCGAGACCGTCGAGGCGGTGACCTTCGATCTGCGATGGAAGGCCGCGTGCGGGTTGGCGGTGACCGCGAAGGGGTTTCACCCAACCACGTTGACGGTGTGGCGGGGACGGCTGCGCCGCTCGCGGCGTCCGAACCGGATCTTCGACGCGGTCCGGGAGGTGGTCTCTCAGACCGGGGTGCTGGCTGGGAAGACCCGCCGGGCGTTGGATTCCACCATCCTCGATGACGCGGTCGCCACCCAGGACACGGTCACCCAGTTAATCGCCGCGATCCGTCGGGTCGCCCGTGAGGTGCCCGACGCGGCCGAGGTGATCGCCGAGCATTGCTCGGCGCATGACTACGCCCAGCCGGGTAAGCCGCGCATTGTTTGGGACGACCAGGGCGCCCGGGAGGAGTTGGTCGATGCGCTGGTCAGCGACGCGCACCGGCTACTGGGGCACCTCCCCGAACAGGAACTCACCGCGAAGCCCGCCGAGGCGGTGGCGTTGCTGGCACTACTGGCCGGTCAAGACGTCGAACCGGTCGAGGGCTCTGATGGCACCGACGGGCGGTGGCGGATCGCCCGGAGGGTCGCCCCGGACCGGGTGATTTCAGTCGTCGACCCGGCGGCGCGGCACGCGCATAAGACCCGGTCGCGGCGCCAGGACGGCTATAAGGCCCACATCGTGGTCGAGCCTGACACCGGGATCATCACCGACACTGTGCTCACCCCCGCCGCCGGGGCGGACAATTCCGACGCCGCGGCAGGGGTCGATCTGTTACTCCGCGACCAGCAGCTCGCACAGCCCGAACAGCCCGGTGATGGGTGGGAGGTGCTCGCGGACTCCGCCTACAGCACCGGGGATGCCCTGGAGGCCATCGAAGCGGCCGGGCACACCCCGATCATCAAGCCGTGGCCGCTGCGCCCGGCGGTGGAGAACGGGTTCACCCTCGACGACTTCACGGTCATCGAACCCCACGGTGACCAGCCCGGGTCGGTGACCTGCCCGAACGGGCTCACCCGGCCGATCACTACCCGACGGAACGTGACCTTCGGGGCGAGCTGTCGCGGATGCCCGCTACGAGCCCGCTGCACTATCAGCAAGACCGGTCGCGCGTTGGCCCTGCACCCGCTCGACGCGATCATCCGCGCGCACCGTCAACGCGCCCAGGATCCACAATTCCAGACCGCCTACCGCCAACACCGGCCCATGGTCGAACGCTCAATCTCCTGGCTGGTCGCCGGCGGCAACCGGCGGCTGCGCTTCCGCGGAACCGAGCGCAACAACCAATGGCTGCACCACCGCGTCGCCGGGCTCAACCTGCGCCGCCTGCTCGCACTTGGGCTAACTCGCACCGACGACACCTGGGCAATGGCCTAAGCAGCTCCAGACCCGGACTTGACCGGCCGCCCGAGGCGTTCCACCCTGGACCGTGACGGGCAGGGTGAACTCGTAGTCACGCCCCCGGGCGCTGACTCACCCGCCGCACAGACGGCCTTGAGAGACCTTGCCCGTCACCTGCACCCTCACAGGGCCCTATTTCAGGAGCGTCCTAGGGAGCGGCTGGCCGGTGTCCTGAGTAGCCGTTCGGCAGGGCTCAGCACAACGGTCCGCCTCAGTCGAGGATCAGCAGAGAGTCCGGCCCGCTCGCGGTGCGCGGTGCGAACCAACGGCTCGCCGACGCTAGAGCTCCAGCCGGCCGGCCAGTAGCTCGCGGTGGTAGCGGGGCGAGCCGAGCAGCGCCTGGCTGCTCCTGGCCCGTTTGAAGTACAGGTGCGCGGGGTGCTCCCAGGTGAACCCGATGCCCCCGTGCACCTGGATGTTCTCGGCGGCGCAGTGGTAGTACGCCTCCGAGCAGTAGGCCTTGGCCATGCTGGCCAGCAGCGGGGCCTCATCGGAACCGGTGTCGACCGCCCAACCGGCCGCGTAGGCCACCGAGACGCTCGACTCCACCTCCAGCAGCATGTCGGCGCACTTGTGCTTGATCGCCTGGTACGACCCGATCGGCCGGCCGAACTGTTCACGCACCCGCGCGTAGTCGACCGCCATCTCCAGGGTCCGCCGGGCGCCGCCGGCCTGCTCGGCGGCCAGCGCGGCGGCGGCCAGCGACAGCGCGGCGGCGATCGGCGCGGCCGCCTGCCCGTCCACGCCGACCGGCACCGAAGGGGTGTCCGCCAGCTCGATCCGGGCCTGCTTGCGC
Source organism: Pseudonocardia sp. (assembly GCA_036500625.1). Classification (GTDB taxonomy): domain Bacteria; phylum Actinomycetota; class Actinomycetes; order Mycobacteriales; family Pseudonocardiaceae; genus Pseudonocardia. The sequence goes on from DASYBQ010000180.1 coordinate 3,330, forward strand.
GTGGCGTCCAAGGTGGTCATCGGGGTGCGCCGCAGGCCATCGGCCCCGGCCTCGACGGCGAACAGCCCCGGCCCGGACCCGGTGCGGGCCACCACCAGCAGCAGGTCGGCGCTGGCCCCGTCGAGCACGTAGAGCTTCTCGCCGGTGAGCCGGAACCGGTCGCCGTCGGCCACCGCCACGGTGTCGAGCCGGTCGGCGGCCCACTCGGTACCCGCCTCGCTGATCGCCAGGGTGGCCCGCAGCGTGCCGGCCGCCAGCCCCGGGAGGTAGCGCTCGTCGGCCGCCTCGTCGGCCACCTCGAGCAGCGCACCGGTGGCCAGCACGGCCGAGGAGAAGTACGGGGCGCACAGCAACGCGCGGCCCATCTCCTCGCAGACGATCTGCAGCTCGACGAACCCGGACCCGGCGCCGCCGAAGCGTTCCGGGATGAGCAGCCCGGGCAGCCCGAGGTTCTCCGCCAGCAGCGCCCACACCGACGGGTCGTAACCCGGCTCGGTCTCCATCAGCCGCCGCACCTCGCTCTCCGGCGAGCGGTCCAGCAGGAACTTGCGCACCACCGCGCGCAGCTCGTGCTGCTCCGGGCTGAACGCGAACACCGCCTGGGCCGTCTGTTCTCCGGTCACTGTTCCTCCCGGTCCGCTGGCAACCCCAGCACCTTCTCCGCGATCGTGTTGCGCTGCACCTCGGCGGTGCCCGCGCCGATGGTTGACGCCCGGGTCCGCAGGAAACCCCGGACCCAGCGCCCGTCCACATCCAGTCGGGGATCGGCCGCGTCCAGCATCGCGTCCGGCCCGAGCAGCTCCATGGCCAGCTCGTGCAGCCGCTGCTCGAACCGGCCGTGCTGCAGCCGGCTCACCGAGGACACCGGCCCCGGCACCCCGCCCCGCAGCACCTGCCCGAGCACCCGGGCCGCGTTGAGCTCGAGCAGCCTGGCCTCGATGACCATCCGCGCCAGGTCCTGCCGGACGCTCGCCGAGCCCAGCGCACCCCGCCGGCGCGCCAGCTCGACCAGCTCGCGGGTCACCCG
>DASYBQ010000181.1:0-13706 GCA_036500625.1 Pseudonocardia sp.
CGGCAAATGCCGCCGAACCCGACGCACCAACACCAACCGCGCCGACTCAACCTCCCCCACACCCGGATTCACCCGACCACCCGACGCCGAATACACCGCCGCACGCCACCCCACCGTCGGCCGCTCCGCCCGAGGCCGCACCACCAACTCCTCCACCCACTGCGACGGACCCACCGGGCGCTCGGCGGGCGCTCGCTGCTCCTCGGACCGGGGTGTCGCGTCCGGGCGCACGTAGAGCGGAGCCGCGCCGGGGGTGGGCGGCTGGTTGGCCGGTGCCGTGCCGGAGGTGCGCGGTTGGGTGCCCCGCGCTTCCATCGGCTCTCTCGGCGCCTTCGGCTGTCTCGGGGCGCTGGGCTGTCTCGGGGCGCTGGGCTCCTCGGGCTGGCCTGGCACCCTCGGCGGGCCCGGGCGCCGGGCGGCGCCCGGGTTCCGGGGCTCGGCGTGGCCAGGCGACTCGGTGGGTCGCGCACCGCCTGATCCGGGCTGGTTCGGCGGCGCGGGTGTCGACTGCCGCGGCGCGCGGGGGTGCGGCGGGGTGCGCCGCCGCGGGCGGGGCGGCGCGGCGAAGTCGCTGAGCCCAGCGGGCTCACCGTCCGGCGCCGGCCCGGCCTGCCCGAAGGCAGCGAGGTCGCCGGAGTCCGGTGGGGTGCCGAACCGGTGCTGGTGCTTTGGCCACCAACTGCGCGGGTCGAACGCACCGGTGCCGAAGGTGCCGTCCGGGTAGCGCGGTGACGCGGCGGCCCAGCCGTCCCCGGTCAACGGCGGCGCGAGCTCCGTAGCTGACCGGTCTTCCGACAGCTCGGTCCGGACCGCGTCCGGCTCCCTGCCCGTCATCGTCGCCTCCCCGCGACCTTCGGTCTCGACAACCGCTGGTCAGCTACGGTCCACCCAGTGTCGCGGCCACTATATGTGCGCCGGAGGCCGGCCACAGCTGAATGCGCGACTTTCCTCACGCACCGCTCAGTCGAGCAGGTCGGCGCCAATACGGTCATGACCATTGATCGGCCCTTGGCGCCCGGATTGGCTCCGCTGCCCGCGACCCCGCTGAACTATCTGCAAGGTTCGGGCCAGCGTCTCCTCGAAGTCGGCCAACGAGGCCTCGATGTACTCGTCGCATTCGGAACGCAGCCGCCGCGCCTCGCGGTCAGCCACGTCGATGATCCGGCCGGACTCGAGATTCGCGGCCCGCACCAGCTCGGTCTGGGCCACGAGCCTGGCCTGTTCGGCCCGACCGTCGGCCACCGACTTCTCGAAGCTCTCCCGGCCCGCCTGCGCCAGCCGTTCGGCCTCAGCCCTGGCCCGGTCGAGCAGCTCCTGGGACTCGGCGCGGCCGTCCGCAATGGCACACTCCGCCTCGTGCCGGGCTCGGGACACCAGTTCCTCGGCCTGCACCCCGGCCTGCTCGACCAGCCGCTCCGCCTCGGCCCGCGCGTCCGTGACCGCCGACTCGGCCTTCTCCTGCGCCCGGTCGGTCAGCTCGCCCGCCCGCTGCTCGGCCCTGGTGAGCACGTCCTCGCGGTGGTCCAGTACGTCCTGGGCGTCGTCGAGCTCACCCGGTAGTGCCTCGCGCAGGTCGTCCAGAAGGTCGAGCAGCTCACCCCGAGGTATCACACAGGTCGAGGTCATCGGCACGCCTCGTGCCTCCTCGACCACGGTGACCAGCGCGTCCAGCGTTTCGAAGACCCGGTACACGGGCCCCAGTGTGCCCGCCGATCCGCCCGATTCGGGGGATTGCGCTGACTCCGCGTGTCCCCCGGAAAAACAGCGGAAGCCGGAGCGGCCCGGCTCAACCTCCGGCGATCTCGGCCATCCGTTCGGTCAGCCTGCTGAACACCGGGCCGGGCAGCAGGTGCGCGACATCACCGCCGCCCTTGGCAACGTCCTTGACCAACGAGCTGGCGATGAAGCTGTACTCCGGGCTCGTCGACATGAACAGCGTGTCCACCCCGGAGAGCCGCCGGTTCATCTGGGCCATCTGCAGCTCGTAGTCGAAGTCGGTGACCGCTCGCAGCCCCTTCACGATCGCGTGCACGTCCTGGGCGCGGCAGAAGTCCACCAGCAGCCCCCGGAAGGAGGCGACCTTGACGTTCGTCAGGTGCGTGGTCACCTCGCGAATCATCTCCATGCGCTCCTCGACGGTGAAAAGGCCCTGCTTCTTGGGGTTCACCAGGACCGCGACCACGATCTCGTCGAACAGCCCGGCGGTGCGCTCGATGATGTCCAGATGACCATTGGTCAGCGGGTCGAACGAGCCGGGACAGACCGCACGTGTCACCACAGGTGAAAATCTAACAAAGGCCGACATGCAGCACAGTGTCTCCGTAACGTCGGTCACGCAGCGGCCGCACCGGTGGCGGCCACTCGAACCCGCCGGAGCGGGCCGCGCGCTCCACGACGACGGTCGCCCCCCCGGCCAGCCAGCCGTGCTCCGCCGCCGAGGACAGCCATGCGGTGACCTCGTCGTTCGGCGTGGCGTACGGCGGGTCGGCCAGCAGCAACTGGTACGCCCGGTCGGCCTGCTCCCCGAGCACGGCGGCGGCCGAGGCGGTGCGCAGCCGGGCCGCGCCGGTCAGGCCGAGAGTGGCGATGTTGCGGCGCAGCGTCGCGGCGGCCTTGCGGTCGGACTCGACGAACAGCGCGTGCCCGGCACCTCGGGAGAGCGCCTCAAGGCCGAGCGCGCCGGACCCGGCGCACAGGTCGAGCACCGACGCACCGGCCAGCCCCGGCTCCGCCTCGAGTGCGCTGAACAGTGCCTCGCGCACCCGGTCCGAGGTGGGCCGGGTGGCCCCCGGCGGCACTTCGATCCGCCGGCCGCCGACTGACCCGGCGATGATCCGGGTCACTCCAGCTCCAGCAGGAGATCGCCGCCCTCCACCTGCTGCACGCCGCCGATGGTCAGCCGCGCAACGGTGCCGTCACGGGGCGCGGTGATGCCGGCCTCCATCTTCATCGCCTCGATCGTCGCGACGGTCTGGCCCGAAGACACCTCGTCGCCCTCGGCCACCGAGAGCGTGACCACCCCGGCGAACGGCGCGGCCACGTGCCCCGATTTGGACTTGTCCGCCTTCTCCGCCGCCTTGAAGTCGGTGGACACCGACTCGTCGCGCACCTGCACCGGGCGCATCTGACCGTTCAGCGTGGCCATCACGGTGCGGAAACCGCGCTCGTCCGGCTCGGAGATCGCCTCGAGGCCGATCAGCAGGGTGACTCCTGGCTCCAGCTCGACCTCGTGCTCGACGTCCGATTCCAGGCCGTAGAAGAAGTCCTTGCTCGACAGCACCGAGGTGTCGCCGAAGGACGCCCGGTGCTGCTCGAACTCACTCGCCGGGCCGGCGAACAGCAGCCGGTTGAGGGTGGCGCGGGGTTCGTCGCGCAGCCCCCGCCGGTCGGAGATGGTCAGCTCCGGGTCGTCTTTTTCCGGTGAGCGGCCCTGCAGCGCCCTGGCCCGGAACGGTTCCGGCCAACCCCCCGGCGGATCGCCCAGCTCGCCGCGCAGGAACCCGACCACCGAGTCCGGCACGTCGAACCGGCCCGGGTCGGCCTCGAAGTCCTTCGGGTCCACGTCGGCACCGACCATGTGCAGCGCCAGATCGCCGACCACCTTCGAAGACGGGGTGACCTTCACCAGGCGGCCCAGCATCCGGTCGGCCGCCGCGTAGAAGTCCTCGATCTTCTCGAACCGCTCACCGAGACCCAGCGCGATCGCCTGCTGGCGCAGGTTGGACAGCTGCCCGCCCGGTATCTCGTGGTGGTACACCCGCCCGGTCGGCGCGGTGAGCCCGGACTCGAACGGCGCGTAGACCTTGCGCACCGCCTCCCAGTACGGCTCGAGGTCGCACACCGCCTGCAGGTCCAGTCCGGTGGTCCGCTCGGTGTGGTCGGTGGCGGCGACCAGCGCGGACAGCGACGGCTGCGAGGTGGTGCCCGCCATCGAGGCGACCGCGCCGTCCACCGCGTCCACCCCGGCGTCGATCGCGGCCAGCAGGGTGGCCAGCTGGCCACCGGCGGTGTCGTGGGTGTGCAGGTGCACCGGCAGGTCGAACCGGTCACGCAGCGCCGTGACCAGTGTCTTTGCCGCCGGTGGGCGGAGCAGCCCTGCCATGTCCTTGATCGCCAGAACGTGTGCTCCCGCCGCCACGATCTGCTCGGCGAGGCGCAGGTAGTAGTCCAGCGTGTAGAGCTTCTCCCCCGGGTCGGACAGGTCTGCGGTGTAGCACAGCGCGACCTCGGCGACCGCCGTGCCGGTCTCGCGCACCGCCTCGATCGCGGGCCGCATCTGGGCCACGTCGTTGAGCGCGTCGAAGATCCGGAAGATGTCCATCCCGGTGCGCGCTGCTTCGGCCACGAACGCATCGGTGACCTCGGTCGGGTACGGCGTGTACCCCACCGTGTTTCGCCCGCGCAGCAGCATCTGCAGGCACAGGTTGGGCGCCGCCTCGCGCAGCTCGGCGAGCCGCTGCCACGGGTCCTCGGCCAGGAAGCGCAGCGCCACGTCGTAGGTGGCGCCACCCCAGCACTCCAGTGAGAGCAGCCCCGGTGCCATCCGGGAGACATACGGCGCGACCGCGAGCAGGTCCCGGGTCCGCACCCGGGTGGCCAGCAGCGACTGGTGGGCGTCGCGGAACGTGGTGTCGGTGACGCCGACCCGGGTCTGCTCGCGCAGCCGTGCCGCGAAACGCTCCGGCCCGAGCTCGGCGAGCAGCTGGCGGGAGCCGTCCGGGGCGGGCCGCGCGACGTCCACCCCTGGCAGCTTCCCCACCGGCTCGGCGACGGCGGGGCGCTGCCCGTGCGGCTTGTTGACGGTCACCCCGGCCAGGTAGTTGAGCACCCGGGTCCCCCGGTCGGCGGACTGGCGGGCGGTGAGCAGGTACGGGCGCTGCTCGATGAACGAGGTGGTAACCCGGCCGGCCTGGAAGTCCTCGTCGGCCAGCAGCGCCTGCAGGAACGGAATGTTGGTGGCCACACCCCGGATCCGGAACTCGTCCACCGCGCGCCGCGCCCGGCTGACCGCGGTCTTGAAGTCCCGACCCCGACAGGTCAGCTTGGCAAGCATCGAGTCGAAGTGCGCGCTGACCTCGGCACCGGTGTGCATGGTGCCCCCGTCTATGCGGACCCCGGAACCACCCGCCGACCGGTATGTGCTGATCGTGCCGGTGTCCGGGCGAAACCCGTTGGCCGGGTCCTCGGTGGTGATACGGCACTGCAGCGCGGCGCCGTGCAGCCTGATCGTCTCCTGACTCAGCTCCAGGTCGTCGAACGTCGCACCGCCGGCGATGCGCAGCTGCGAGCCGACCAGGTCCACGTCGGTGACCTCTTCGGTGACGGTGTGCTCGACCTGGATCCGGGGGTTCATCTCGATGAAAACGTGGTTGCCCTCGGTATCCAGCAGGAACTCCACGGTGCCGGCGTTGCGATAGTCGATCGACCGGGCGAAGGCCACCGCGTCGGCGCAGATCTGGTCCCGGACCGCCTGGTCCAGGTTCGGCGCCGGGGCGATCTCGACCACCTTCTGGTGCCGGCGCTGCAGCGAGCAGTCCCGCTCGAACAGGTGCAGCACCTCGCCGCGCGCGTCGGCCAGCACCTGGACCTCGATGTGGCGGGGATCCACCACGGCCTGTTCCAGGAACATCCGGCCGTCGCCGAAGGCCGACTCGGCCTCCCGCATCGCCGCCTCGATCGCGTCCCGTACCTCGCCCGGCGACTCGACCCGGCGCATGCCCCGGCCGCCGCCACCGGCGACCGCCTTGACGAACACCGGGAAGCCGAGGTCCTCGGCCGCCGCGACCAGCTCGTCGACGTCGGTGGATGCCGCGCTGGAGGACAGCACCGGGATGCCGGCGTCCCTGGCCGCCGCGATGGCCCGCGACTTGTTCCCGGTCAGCTGCAGCACCTCGGCGGGCGGCCCGACGAAGGTGATACCGGCAGCCGCGCAGGCCTGCGCCAGCTCGGGGTTCTCGGACAGGAAGCCGTAGCCGGGGTAGACCGCGTCCGCCCCGGACCGCCGCGCGGCCTTGACGATCTCGTCGACCGACAGGTACGCGCGCACCGGGTGACCCGGCTCGCCGATCTGGTAGGACTCGTCCGCCTTCAACCGGTGCAGCGAGTTGCGGTCCTCGTGCGGGAACACCGCGACGGTGCCGATGCCCAGCTCGTAGGCGGCCCGGAACGCGCGGATCGCTATCTCACCGCGGTTCGCTACGAGCACCTTCTGAAACATTCTCGCCTCCGACCAGTGCATGGGGTACCAAGGAGGAAGCTCACCACACCGCCGCCCACGCTCGCCCGGAAGCCAGGTGCACCCGCGATGTCTCGAACCCGATCGAGGAAGAGGTTCCGCCTGGGGCGAATTCTGCTGCATTGCGTACTGGCAATGGGTATCCTGATAGTCGTCGGACTGGTCACAGCGGCGGCCGCGGCACTGTTGATCTTCAAGATCGTCGAGGTGCTGGTGGGCTCGCTGCCGGTCCTGTTCGTCGCGCTGGTGCTGCTCCTCGGGCTGCGCCGCGTCCGGCGGGCGACCCGCCGCCGGCGGTCGGCGCCTCGGCTGTCGGCACCTCGGCCACCGGCACCTCGCGCGGCCGAGTCGAGCTGGTCGGGTGCACACGCCCGGTTCAGCGTGCTGCAACGGGCCTATGCCGAGTACGAGTGCAACGCGCTGGCCGTGCTGCGACTGCCCGCGCTCGCCGACGTCACGGTGCCGGCCACCGCGCGTTTCGTGGACGCATTTGCGCATGCCCAGTCGCTGGACACCGACACAGCGCCGCCGGCCGCGCACGCCGCCGACTACCAACGCGCGGTGGACCTGGCGTGGCGGAGCTGGCGGGCCGCAACCGAGGCCGCCGAGCGGATCCGGCTCTCCAGCCTGAGCACCCGGGAGCGGTCCTCGGTGCAACGGGTGATCAAGCTGCTGACCACGGCCGAGGGCACCGCACACGCCGGCGAGCGGCAGAGCGCGTACGCCAAGGCCCGCGAGGAGCTGGCCAGGCTGGAGCACACCGGTCACCTGCAGCTGCCCAGAGCGGCGGCGGCCCGGCTGGAAGCCGCCGCCCGCGCCGGCCTGGCCAGTCCCCAGCCGGCCGCGGGCTGACGTCGGCAAGGGGTTGCTGGTGCTGGTGGTCAGGGCTTCTGGTGGTCAGGGCTTCTGGTGGTCAGCAGCCCAGGCGACGTAGCCGTCCGGGCGTACCAGCATGTCCACATCCAGCGGTTGCAGCGGCGTGACCCGCCGCACCGGGCCGGTCCAGCCTGACACCTCCCGCGCGGAGTCGGCGCTGGTCAACAACACGAACTGGCCGCAACGCAACGCCTGGTACAGCCGGTCCGCGTCGTCGCCGAGCAGCGCCAGATCCGGGGCGCGGGAGCCGACCAGCCGGTGCGCACCCTTCGGTGCCGGGTACCGGATGCTCACCCCGGAGATCGCGCCGGTCACCTTCCCGGTCAGCACGGGAACGCGCGACACGACGCCGAGCAGCACGTTCCGCAGCCGGCGCAGCGCGGCCGAGGGTATAAGGCCCGCCCGAATGATGCCGCCGCTGCCCCGCAGCACCAGCCGGCCGACCCGGTGCCGTTCGGCCTGGTAGCCATCCAGCACATCGGGGGCACCCGGCACATTCGAGGGAGCCCAGCCGCGCAGCGCCGCGACCAGCCGCCAGCCCAGGTTGGCCGCATCCTGCAGGCCGGTGTTCATGCCCTGCCCGCCGGCCGGTGAGTGCACGTGCGCGGCATCGCCGGCCAGGAACGCCCGGCCGACCCGATAGTGCGCGACCTGCCGCTCGTCGCTGTGGAACCGGGACGTCCAGCGCACCTCGTGCATGCCGTAGTCGGTGCCCAACACCCGGCGGACCAGCTCGCGCAGTCGCTCGACGTCGACCGGGTCGCTGTCCGGGCGCTGGTCGTGCCGGTCCCAGGCGACCACCCGGTACCAGCCTTCGCCGAACGGCGCGATGAGGACCAGGCCGGGCTCCCCGGCGTTCACGGTGAGCGGCGAGGGCGGTTGCTCGGTCAGCCGCACATCGGCCAACATCATCGAACGCACCACCGGATGGCCGGGGAACGCCTCTCCCAGCTCCTGGCGGACCGTGCTGTGTACCCCGTCGGTACCCACCAGGTACGCGGCGCGCAGAGTACGCACCCCGGCGTCGCCGGCACCCTCACCGGCACGGACATCGACCTCGACACCCTCGCGGTCCTGGCGCAGCGCCACGACCTCGAGGCCGTGCTCGAACCGCGCACCGGCCGCCTCGGCGCGGCGCGCCAGCACCTGCTCGGTCTGGTACTGCGGGGTGACCAGCACGAATGGGAAACGGGACGGTAGGCCATCGAACGGGAGCGTGGCCGAGTCGAGCAGGCGCAGCCGCCCGACCCGCTGACCGGTACGGACGAGCTCGTCGGCGACGCCTCGGGCGTCGAGCACCTCCAAGGTGCGGGCATGCACGGCGAACGCGCGGGTCAGGTTGGACTGCTGCAGTGGCTGGCGTTCCAGCACGGTCACCGCGACACCCGCCTCGGCGAGGTCACCCGCGAGCAACAGACCGGTCGGGCCGGCACCGACGATCAACACCTCGGCATCCATGATTCATCTCCTAGGTCAACAGTTATGGGCCAACATTTGTTGACTTTAACTCTCGCCCGACTGGACCGTCAACGGTCGTTGGCCTACACTTGTTGCCATGATGTCGACCCCGCGCCCGAGGCGCTCGGACGCAACCCGGGAGGCGATCCGCCTCGCCGCGCGGGAACGGTTCGCGGCCAACGGCTACGAGCGGGCCACCATCCGGGCCATCGCCGCCGACGCGGACATCGACCCGGCCATGGTGATGCGCTACTTCGGCAACAAGGAGAAGCTGTTCGCCGCGGCGGCGGAGTTCGACCTGCGCATGCCGGATGTCAGCGCGGTGCCCACCGGTCGGCTCGGCGTCACGCTGGCCGCGCACTTCCTCGGCCGGTGGGAAAGCGACGAGACGCTCAACGCGCTGCTGCGAGCCGCGGTCACCCATCCCGCCGCGGCGGAGCGCATGCGGGAGATCTTCGCCAGCCAGGTCGCCACCTTCGCGGCGACAATTCTGCCGGATCCGACGCAGGCCACGGCACGGGCCGCGCTGATCTCCACCCAGATGCTCGGCGCCGCGCTCTGCCGGTTCGTACTGGAGCTCCCGCCGGTGGCCGCCATGCCTCGGGAGGAACTCATCGCCTGGCTCGGCGGCACCATCCAGCGCTACCTCACCGCCGCCCGCCCCTGATCCCGACGGCACACAGCCAATGGTCGCCGCACACATGTCGGGACCTGTGTGCGGCGACCACTGGCTGTGTGCGGCCGGCTGAGCGGGGTCTGTCAGGCCTTTTCCAGGTACTCGGCGCGGTCTTTGTCGATGATGTCGGCGACCATTGCGGCCAGGCCCGGATAGTGCGAAAGGGCCGGGTCGCCGGCTACCAGCGACCAGGCCTTGGCCCGCGCCTCGGTGATGGTCTCCTCGTCGCGCAGCAGTGACAGCAGCCGCAGCCCGGATCGCCGCCCGGACTGGGCTGCCCCCAGCACGTCGCCCTCCCTGCGCAGCTCCAGGTCGTGCCGGGCCAGCTCGAACCCGTCCGTGGTGGAGGCCACCGCGTCCATCCGCTGCCGGGCGGTGGTGCCCGGGGGCGAGTCGGTGACCAACAAGCAGATCCCGGGTGCGCTACCCCGACCCACCCGCCCCCGCAGCTGGTGCAGCTGCGACAGCCCGAACCGGTCCGCGTCCATGATCACCATCGCGGTGGCGTTCGGCACGTCCACCCCCACCTCGATGACCGTGGTGGCGACCACCACGTCCAACTGCCCGGCGGAGAAGGCGCGCATCACCGCCTCCTTCTCCTCGGCCGGCAGCCTGCCGTGCAGCACACCGACGCGCAGCCCGGACAACGGGCCCTCGGCCAGCATCGGTGCCACGTCCGCGACGGCCAGCGGGGGCCGGCGCTTCTCCTCGCCGTCCTCCGGCGGCTCCAGCTCGACCTCTTCGTCACTCAGCGCGACCGACCCGGCCGGCTGGTCGCCGATCCGGGGGCACACCACGAAAGCCTGGTGTCCGGCGGCGACTTCTTCGCGGATCCGGTCCCAGGCCCGCTCCAGCCAGGCCGGCTTCTCCCCCGCCGGCACCACCGTGGTGGCGATCGGCGAGCGGCCCTTCGGCAGCTCACGCAGCGCGGAAATCTCCAGGTCGCCGTACACGGTCATGGCCACCGTGCGCGGGATCGGGGTGGCGGTCATCACCAGCAGGTGCGGCGTGGTCTCGCCGCCTCGGCTGCGCAAGGTGTCGCGCTGTTCCACGCCGAAGCGGTGCTGCTCGTCCACCACCAGCAGGGCGAGGTCGGCGAACTCCACCCGGTCCTGGATCAACGCATGGGTGCCGACCACGATGCCGGCCTCGCCGGACACCACGTCCAGCAGCGCCTGCTTGCGCGCCTTGGCCGGCAGCGACCCGGTGAGCAGGGTGATCTTGACCGCCTGGTCGGCCGCGCCGAGCTCGCCGGCCCGCCCCAGCGGCCCCAGCAGCTCACGCAACGTGCGGGCGTGCTGCCCGGCGAGCACCTCGGTCGGCGCCAGCATGGCCGCCTGCCGGCCGGAGTCGACCACCCGCAGCATCGCGCGCAGCGCCACGATGGTCTTGCCGGCACCCACATCGCCCTGCACCAGCCGGTTCATCGGATGGTCGACGGCCAGGTCCCTGGTGACCACCTCGCCGACCTCGACCTGGCCGCCGGTCAAGGTGAACGGCAGCTGGGCGTCGAAGGCGTCACACAGTCCCCCGGGTACCGGAGGGCAGGCCGGCGCGGGACGCAGCTGGGCAGCCATCAGCCGCTGACACAGGGCGAGCTGCACTGCCAGCGCCTCGTCCCACACCAGCCGCGCCCTGGCCCGACGCCAGTCCAGGTCCTGGTCGGGCCGGTGGATCGCGCGCAGCGCCTGGCCAAGGGTGGGCAGGCCCCGCTCGGCGAGGATCTCCATCGGGACCGGGTCGGTCGGGTCGTCGACCATGTCCAACACCTGGCGGACGCAGCGGGCAATCTGCCAGGTCGGCAGCTTCGCGGTCGCCGGGTAGATCGGCACGATCGCGCCGGCGAACTCGTCCAGCGCGTCGATGTCCCCGTCCGCCTCGCCGCCGAACATCATCACGTCCGGTTGGGTGAGCTGCAGGCGCCGCTGGTGCATGGTGACCTTCCCGGCGAACATGCCGGTCCGCCCGATGGCCACCCCGGGCAGGTGCGGGCGGTTGAAGAACGTGAGGCCCAGCTGCCGCCCACCGGAGGCGATGACCACGTCGGTGATCCAGCCCTTGCGCTGGCGCATCCGGCGCTTGTTCACCGAGCGGATCTCCGCCATCACCGTGACGTGCTCGCCGAGCGTCAGGTTGCCAAGGTCGGTGAGCTTGCCACGCTCGGCGTAGCGGCGCGGATAGTGCCGCAGCAGCTCGCCCACCGTGGACAGCTCCAGCTGGGTGGCCAGCGCGTCGGCGGTCTTCTGCCCGAGCAACTCTCGAAGCGGGCTGTCCAGGTCGGTCATTCCACCCCCAGCTGCAACGGCCGCCCGGCCGGGCCGCCTGCATAACGCACCACGTCGACCTCCGGGTGGCTCTGGCGGAGGTACTCGGCGAGCCGCTCACCCAGCCACCCCGGCCCATCCTCACCCAGCAGCACCGTCACCAGTTCGCCGCCGGTGGTGAGCATCCGGTCCGCGAGCAGGCAGGCACCTCGGGTGAGGTCCCGCTCGATGAGCACGACCTCACCGTCCACCAGTCCCAGCACGTCGCCCGCATAACAGCGACCGACCCAGGTCAACGCCTCGCCAGCCGCAATCTGTACCACCCCGGTGCGGGTCGCGGCGGCCGCTTCGGCCATTGCCACCACATCATCGCCCGCGCGCCGCTGCGCGTCGTGCACCGCCAGTGCGGCCAGACCCTGCAACACCGAGGAGGTGGGCACCACCACGACCTCCTGGCCGACAGCCCGCGCCACCTCGGCCGCCTCCTCGGCGGCCTGGGTCAGCTCCACGTCGTTGGGCAGCAGGACGACGTGCCTGGCCCGGCTGCCGGCGATCGCGGCGCCGATGTCGCCGACCCCCGGCGGGTGCTCGGGCTCGGCGACCAGCGCGGTCCCCCCGGCGGCGCGGACCAGCTCGGCGACCGGCTCGCCGGGCACCACGGTGACAACCGCCCTGGCGCGGCGGAACCTCGAGTCTCCGGCGCCATCACCTCGGCCAGGCTGGTCGAGCTGGTCGGCGAACCGGACCACGGTGATCCGGTGCGGCCGGCCGGCCTCGATGCCGGCTTCCACCGCGGCGCCGACATCGGTGCAGTGCACGTGTACGTGCCAGAGGCCGGCGTCTGTCGCCGCTGCCCCTGCTGGCTCGTTCCCCGAGCGCGCCTGCTCGCCCTGGGTGGCCGAGCCGACCGAGCCGACCACCGCGACCGAGTCGCCGAGCGTGTCCAACCGCGCCCGCAACGCGGCTACCCGCCGCGCCGAGGTGGTATCCAGCAGGTACATCACCTCGTAGTCGAAGTCGGCCGAGCCCGTCTCCCTTATCCCCAGCAACGCGGCCCGGTCCCGCGAGTCCAGGCCGCCACCCTCGGCTACCGCAACCAGGGGCGCTCGGCCGATGACCACCCCGACCAGCACGTCGAGCAGCAACGTCAACCCGAGCCCGCCGGCATCCACCACACCGGCCCTTGCCAACACCGGCAGCTGCCTCGGCGTCTCGGCCAACGCGAGCGCCGCGGCCCTGGCCGCGGCGGTGACCACTTCGGAAAGCACTCCGGTTCCGTGCTCACCGGGTGTGGCCGCCGCCGTCGCGGCCGCGGCGGCGGCTCGCAGCACCGACAGCACGGTGCCCTCGACCGGCTGGCTCACCGCCGACCGGGCCAGTGTGTCGGCCCGGCGCAGCACCGAGGCCACCGCCGGGCCGTCCAACGTCGCCTGGCCCATGTCGGCGAGCACCTCGGCAAGGCCTCTGATCATCTGGGAGAGGATCACCCCCGAGTTGCCGCGCGCGCCGCGCAGGGAACCGCTGGCCAGGTCGGCCGCCACCTGCGCGGCGTTGTCCGGGTGCTCGGTGCCGGTCGGCGCGCCGACCGTGCGGCGGACCAGCTGCTCCACCGCCGCGCGCATGGTCAGTACCAGGTTGGTACCGGTGTCGCCGTCCGGCACCGGGAACACGTTCGTACGATCCAGCTCGTCCCGGTGCGCGTCCAGCTGGTCGAGTGCCGCGTCGGCCCAGCGCCGGATCGCTAGCGCGTCGAGGACCTGCAACACCGGCGCTCTACCTCCTGGTTCGGTCCACCGAGAGCCTAGCCAGCACCGAGTTCGCCCCCAGTTTGGTGGGCCGGCAACGGGTCGCTACCCTGGAGGGCAACGGGCTCGGTGTCCTGGCCGGCCGTGCGCGCCACACCGTGCGCATCGAAGTATCGACAATGAGGAGTATCGACGTGGCTGCCGTCTGCGACGTCTGTGGCAAGGGTCCCGGCTTCGGCATGTCCGTGTCGCACTCACACCGCCGCACCCACCGCCGCTGGAACCCGAACATCCAGACCGTGCGGGCGAGCCTGGCCGGTGCCGCCCGGCGCCGGCTGAACGTGTGCACGTCCTGCCTGAAGGCGGGCAAGGTCACTCGCGCCTGACCGTTGCAAACTGACGTCAACCCGGTGTGCCGATCCGGCGCACCGGGTTTTCGTGTGCCGTCCGAG
>DASYBQ010000182.1:0-9174 GCA_036500625.1 Pseudonocardia sp.
GCGTGTCCGGTGCTGATCACTCTGGCTGAGCGGAGCCGTGTGTGCCCGCGCATCGGTCGCGGCCGGGATTTCAGCCGGCCGTGGTCGGCTTCTATTGGGTTGTTCGTGTACTGCTCGGTGATATGGCGCGCGGCGGGCAGCAGTTCACGAGCACGCGTGGGTAGGTCGGCGCCCGGTCCGTGGTGACCTCGCCGGGGCGTGGGGCGTGGCTAAGGGCCTGGGTGAAGAACCCGCGGGTGGCCGCCAGGTCGCGCTTCCTCGAGACCAGAACGTCGATGACCTGCCCGAACTGATCCACCGCCCGATACAGATAGATCCACCGCCCAGCGACCTTGACAGAGGTTTGATCGACGAACCACCGATCGCCTGGCATATGTCGGCAGGGTCGGGCGGCATCGAGGAGCAGCGGGGTGAAGGCCTGCACCCACCGATACACCGTCACCTGATCGACATCGATGCCCCGTTCAGCCAGTAGTTCCTCGACGTCACGGTAGGACAGCCCGTAGCGCAGGTACCAGCGCATCGCCACCGTGATCACTTCTGGCGGGAAACGGAATCCGGCGAACGCGGACCTCGGTACCGGTGGGGCTGGACGACGGCGCCTCAGACCACCCTGCCCGACCTGCGATCCGTCAACGCAACAGCGCCCAACGGGCCGACGAACACGATGCCGAGGCTGCGGCGCAGCCGCGCGAACTCCGACTTCTACGACACGAAATCCCAGCCTGGCCACACGGCGTCGGCGCCGCGCTTGGTGAGGGCGCGCCCGGAAGCGGCTGGCGCTCAAGGCTCGTAGCGCGAAGGGCCGTCGGTTACGTGGTCAGTCCTGGATGCTGATCGCGCCGGTGGGGCACGAGTCCACCGCTTCTTCGATCTCGTCCCGGCGGTCTTCGTCCACTTCGTCTTTGAGCAGGTTGACGCTCGCGTCCTCGCCTACTTCGAATACGTCGTCGGCGATGGATTCACACATGCCCATGCCGGTGCATTTTTCGTAGTCGATGCATATTTTCATCAGCTTTCCTCCGCGTCCCAGGTCATGGCGGTTGTCTTGTGGGGCCGCCGCGGCGGTAATTGTTGCAGGCGGGGCAAGTCCTCAACGCCGCTGCTGACCCGGTCAGAGCACGAAGACCTCGTGGCGTGCGCATTGCGGCGGGGTGGGCTCGGCGCCGAGGCTGGTCGGTTTGGCGGCTGGCCCGGTCCAGGTGATGCGGTGGGCGAGTGCGAGGTATTTTTGTTGCCTCAGGGTAGTGGGCAGGCAGAAACAGCGCAGCCGGTCAGGTGCGTGACGTCGCGGCGGGTGATCGCGGTACGCACGGCGTTGCCCACCAGCTGGTCGGTCTGCGCGGGGTTGACCAGCAGCTGGTTGTAGGCCGCCACGTCGGCATACAGGCCGATGAGGTTGACCTCCTGCTGGTAGCCGGTCCCCAGCACCGAGGTCTCCTGCATTCCGGTGATGGCCAGCACCGGAGCGTGGTCCAGCTTGGCGTCGTAGAGGCCGTTGAGCAGGTGGATCCCGCCCGGCCCTGAGGTGGCCAGACAGACCCCCAGACGGCCGGTCGCCTTGGCGTATCCGGTGGCCATGAACGCGGCGGCTTCTTCATGCTGGACGAGCACGAAGCGAATCCGGTCCTGGTGGCGACGCAGCCCCTCCATGATCCCGTTGATGCCGTCGCCGGGCAGACCGAAGATCGTGTCGACCCCCCAGTCCGCCAACCTCTCCACCAAGGCCTCAGCCATGATCCGCCGCACGACCGTGGGCTTACCCGCAATCGCGCCGCTGACACACTCCGCGGCCAAACTGTGCTGAGACGGCGGCTCGCGCACTTTCCACGCCGATGTCGGCGATCGACCCGTCAGCGCACCGGCCGCGCGCGACTGGGCTTCCCCTCGTAACGTAGAGACATCGCCTTAAAGGAGGAGGCAGGGGCGATGCCAGAGTCACGTCGGAAGTTTGATCAAGATTTTAAGGAGGGCGCGGTTCGGCTGGTCCGTGAGACCGGGCATCCGATCGCGCGGATCGCGAAGGATCTGGGGATCAACGCGGGCACGTTGGCGAACTGGGTGGCTCTGGACCGTCAGGGCAAGGACGGCAACGGGCGACTGAGCGAGGATGAACGGATCGAGTTGGCCCGGCTTCGGCGGGGGAACGCTGAGCTGGCGATGGAGCGTGATGTGCTCAAGCGCTCGGTGGCCCTCTGGGTTAAGGACGCGATGGGACGGCGGTAGCCGTGGCCAAGTTCCTCGCGGCCCAGGGGGCTGAGCATGGGGTGCCGCACGGGCTGGCGTGTCGGGCGTTGGGGGTCTCGCAGGCCTGGTTCTACAAGTGGCGCCATGGCGATGGCTCGCCTCGGCGGGCGCGGCGGCGCGCGTTGGCGGCGTTGATCGCGGTGTTGTTCGCCCGTCATCGAGGCACCTACGGCGCACCGAGGATCACCGGGGATCTCCGCGACATGGGCTGGATAGTCAGCCAGAACACCGTCGCGGAGCTCATGGCCGAGCAAGGGTTGCGCGCGCGGGCGAAACATGACCGTCGGAGTACCACCCGCCCGAGTAAAGGCCGCTGGCGCGCCCCGGACCTGGTCAAACGGGACTTCACCGCGCGAGGGATCAACCAGCGCTGGTGGTTCGGTGACGGCACCGAGATCGACACCGCCGAAGGCAAACTACACCTGGCCAGCGTGCTCGACATGTGCTGGCGGCGCATCGTCGGGTTCGCCTTGAGCGCCCATCACGACGCCGAGCTGGCCTACGGCTCGTTGGCCATGGCGGTCGCGGTACGCGGCGGGCAGGTGAGCGAGGTGGTACTACATACCGACCAGGGCAGCGAATACACTGCGGGGCTGTTCCGCGCCGCCTGTACCAGGTTGGGCATCGCCCAATCGATGGGGCGACCGGGATCGGCACTGGACAACGCGGTCATCGAGTCGTGGCACTCCACCCTGGAGTTCGAGCTGCGCTCGTGCGAGCAGTTCGCCACCAAGACGGCCGCGCGCCGCCGCGTCGCGGCCTGGATCGATGAATACAACCGCACCCGCAGACACTCCTCCATCGGGATGATCTCCCCGATCGACTTCGAGCTGGCCCAACAGGCCGACCCCGACACCGAGGATCCCGACACTGACACCGAGGTGGCCTGACCGACGGTGCTCACCCACAGACACAACGACCACGGAGGCGGCTACGCCGCCGCGCAATCCGATGACGCGCCGCGCAGGGTACGGGAGCCGCACCTCCAGCCTCAAGGGTCGCTGACGCGATCGCCGAGGCGACGGCCTACGGCCGCCCTCGACCCCGGAGCCTCGACGGCCCCCAACCGGCGCACAGCGCGGGCAGGCACCAGCGCCTGCCCAAACTCGCGCGCGACGCGAACAACACGACCCAACTACAAGATCACACTAAGCGAAGTCTCTACGGTTTCAGGGGATTGCCAGACAGACAGCGCGACAGACATGAGTGACAACGGTTTGGTCGTTCCGGCGGCGGGATACTCGGCGCTTCGTGCGCGGTTATCCGGGGCTGTGGAGCTGGGCCTTCGCGGTCTGGTTGCTGTTGAGTGCGACGTTCGACGCGGAGCAGCTGTTGTTCGGCGCCGGGATCGCCGCGCTGGTTGCGGTTGCCCTCGCCCCATTGGGCCCGGGGCGTGGGCCGTGGTGGTTGTTGTACCCCGCGCGGTTGTGGGCCTTGACGGTGCTCTGCGGGGTGGTGGCGGGCAAGGTCGTGCTGGCGAATGTGCGCCTCGCGTTGCGCGTGTGGCGGCCGAGCATCCCGCTGCGCAGCGGGATGCTCGTGGTGTCCACCACCCGGCACTCGGTCGGTTCGTTGGCCGCGGTGGGCGTGCTGACCTCGCTCATCGTGGACAACCAGTTGGTGGATCTGGACCGGGCGAACGGTGAGCTGCAGTACCACGCGGTTGAGCTGCCGCGTGACGAGCGCGAGCGCGCCGAGGTGAACAGCGCGGTGGAGCGCTCGCTGACCAAGCTGACCGACCAGGCGCGGTGGCCTCGCGGGCGGGCGGCGAGGACAGAAGGCGGGGACAGAGGTGAGGACGAGGTGAAGGGATGAGCGAGGTGTACCTGGCCGTGGCCATCGCTGAGATGGCTGTCGCGGTGGTTCTGATGGTTCGCCTCGCGCTGGGGCCGACGGTCTCGGATCGGGTGGTGGCGTTGAACGCGGCGTCGACCCAGGCGGCCCTGGCCGTGTTGTTCTTCGCCGCCTACGCCGATCGCACGGTCTACCTCGATGTGGCGCTCTGGCTGGCCTCGTTCTCCTACCTGGGCGGCATCGTGTGGGCGCGCTACCTGGAACGGGGCCTGCTGTGAGGGAAACCGTGGTGATCGTGCTGGCCGCCGTCGGGCTGGCTTTCTCACTGTCCGGTGCGGTCGGCATCGTGCGGATGCCTGATCTCTACACCCGGCTGCAGTGCTCCGGAAAGACGATCACCATGGGGGCGGTACCGGCGTTGGCGGCGCTGGCCGTCGGGGAAGGACCGCTGAGCAACTACGGCGCCCGGGCGCTGTTGGTCGCGCTGCTGCTGCTGGTGTTGAGCCCGGTGGCGGCGCACGCGTTGGCCAGGGCCGCCTACAAGGTGGGGGTCCCGATGTGGTCCGGCGCGGCGGGCGACGAGGTCGCCGCCCGGCGGCGCCCCGCGCCCGGCTCGCCGGCTGGCGGGCCGGGCCGATAAGCATGTTCTGGGTACTGGACTACCTGTTGTTGGCGCTGGTCCTGGCCGGCGCGGTGTTGGTCCTGTTGCTGCGCAACCTGAACGCGTCGGTGGTGGCTCTTTCCGTGGTGGGAACCATGCTCTCGGTGCTGTTCGTGGTGTTGGGCGCGCCGGACGTAGCGCACTCCGAGGTCGTGGTCGGCACGATCGCCCTGCCGGTGCTGTACCTGATCGCCATCGGCAAGACCCGCACCGTGGTGGCCCAGTCCGAGGATCTCGGCGAGCAGGCCCAGCGTGATTGAGCCGCCCCTGCCCGGCGCGTCCGGCCCGACCGCGCACGGAGCCAACCGCCCGGCGGCGGTGCACCGGGAGCCGAAGCACCGCCCCTGGCTCGGGTTGACCTTGGTCTGCGGGCTGGGCGCCACACTGGTCGTGGCGCTGCTCGGGTTGCCGAGAGAGGATGGTCCGCTGCCGGGGGTGGCGCGGTACGCGATGGGCATCGCGTTGCCGTTGTGGCGGCTCAGCGAACCGGTCAACGAGATCGTTTACGGCACCCGGGGCTTCGACACCTTCGGTGAGACGTTCCTGCTGCTCGCGGCGGTGGTCAGCGTGGTGGTGCTGACCAGGACACGCGAGCCGAGGTCGGGCTACCTCGGCGAGCACGAGGCCGGGGAACGCGAGCAGCGCGAGGTGGATCCGGACGAGTCGCCGACCGAGCGGGAGCGTCGGTCGCGTCGCGCCGAGCAGCGTGAGGAGGGCTACCACGCCGACCAGGGACCGGCCACACCGGACGAGCAGCCACTGGGCGCGCCCGCGCCAGAGGTCGCGCAGGCCATGACCGCGGTGGTGCGCGGGGCGGTTCGGGTGGTGCTGCCCGTGCTGGCGGTGGCCGGGCTGTACCTGGTCGCCTGGGGGTACTCGCCGGGTGGCGGGTTTCCCGGTGGCGCGGTGGCGCTGGGCGTCGTGCTGCTGGTCTACGTGGCGTTCGGGTATGGGCGGGTTCGTGGCCTGGTGCGCCAACGGGTCCTGGAGACGGTCGAGCTGGCCGGTGCGGGGCTCATCATCGTGACGGAGTTGCTGGGGTTGCTGCTGCGTGGCTCGTTCACCGCGAACTGGCTCCCGCTGACCGCCCCGGAGACCATCCGCAGCGGGGGCGTGGTGCAGCTGTTCTCCTTCGGCGAGCTGATCGAGGTCGGTACCGGACTGACCATCGTGGTGTTCGCGCTGCTAGGCATGCGACACGACTGGGCACCCGACCGCGACGGCGACCCGCCGAGCGAGGGCGGCCAGCAGGGGGAGGCGCGGCCGTGATCGTGGTCAACTACCTGGCCTCCGCCGCGCTGTTCTGTGTCGGTCTCTACGCGGTGCTCAGCCGGCGGAACCTGATCAAGATCGTGATGGGTCTGTCGTTGATGGAGGCGTCGACCTACCTGCTGATGGTGTCGCTGGCCTACCGGGCCGGGTCGACCGCGCCGGTGCTGCTGTCCCCACCACAGGGGATGAGCCCCGATCAGCTCGCCGCCGGCAACGTGGCCGACCCGGTGCTGCAGAACTTCTGCCTGACCGCAATCGTCATCGGTGTCGCGCTCAGTGCCGTGTTCCTGACCGTGGTGGTACGGATCGCGCAGCACTACCGCTCGCTCGATCCGGCACGGATCCGGGCCATGCGCGGATGAGCCTGGCGCCGAGCCTGGCCACCCAGTCCGCGCTGCTTCCGCTGCCGGTGGTCATCCCGATCTGCGGCGCGGTCGCGGCGCCGCTGCTGGCCCGGGTGTCGCGGCACCTACCGGTCATCATCTCGTTGGCCGCGCTCGCCGGCTCCGCGCTGATCCTGCTGCTGATCTCACCGACGGTGTTCGGTGGCCAGGTGCTGGTGCACTACCTGGGCGGCTGGGGGCCGGTGCACGCCACGGTGCTCGGGGTCGGGTTCGCCTGCGACCCGTTCGGGCTGCTGTTCGCGCTCGCCGCGTCGGCGATCGGCATGCTGCTGCTGTGCTACACGCTCTCCGAGCTCGGCGGTCTGGGGCCGGGCGAGCTGGGCGGTTACGCCTGCTTGTTCCAGCTGCTGATCGCCGCGCTGATCGGCGGCGCGCTCACCGCGGACCTGTTCAACCTGTTCGTCTGGTTCGAGGTCGCCGCGCTGGCCAGCTACGGGCTCACCGGCTTCTTCCTGGAGCGCCCCATCGCGCTGGAGGCAACGTTCAAGATCCTGGTGCTGACCACGACCGCCAGCTTCCTGGTCTTCCTCGGCGCCGGGATGCTCTACTCCGGGCACGGCGCGCTGAACTTCGGCCAACTGCACTATGCGCTGGCCGGCCGGCCGAGCACCGCTGACCGCATCGCACTCGCCCTGCTGGTCAGCGGGTTTGCCACCAAGGCCGGTCTGGTGCCCTTCCACGGTTGGCTCGCCGATGCGCACACCGCCGCGCCCGGCCCGGTCTCCGCGCTGTTCTCCGGACTGATGGTCAACTTCGGAGTGCTGTCGATCGCCCGGCTCGTCTACCAGGTGTACGGGCCGGACGTCGTGTCGGTCCGCGCCGTGCTGGTGGTACTCGGGGTGGTGTCGGCGCTGCTCGGCGCGGTGCTCGCGTTGGCACAGGACGATCTCAAACGGCTGCTGGCCTACGACACCGTCTCGCAGATCGGCGTGCTGATGATCGGGCTGGGCAGCGGCAAGGCCGCCGGGGTCGCCGGTGCCACCTACCACCTGCTCAACCATGCACTGTTCAAATCACTGTTGTTCCTGAGCGCCGGCGCCATCGTGCATTCCACCGGCAAGACGAACCTGTCCGACCTGGGTGGGCTGGCCAGGCGCCGCCCGCTACTGGCGGCCGCGTTTCTGCTCGGTATCGCCTCGATCGCGGGAATTCCACCATTCAACGGCTACGTTTCGCTCAGCCTGATCCACCAGGGGCTGCTCGAGGACCATCAATACGGCACGCTCGGATTGATGGTAGTTGCCCAACTGATCACCATCGCGGCCCTGGGCCGGGCCGGCTGGCTGGCATTCTTCCGCCGCCGGGAGCGGGACTATCCGGAGCTGAAAGCACTGCGCCCCGCCATGATCGGCGCGTTCGTGGCGCTGGCCGGCTGTTGCCTGGTGTTCGGGGTGCTGCCCCGGATGCTCCTCGACCGGTTGATGGCCCCGGCCGCCAGCGGCCTGCTGCACGCCGACTCTTACGCTGCTTCCGTGCTGCACCCCACCCCTGGTCGCGGTGTCGTGCTGCCACCGATGGACATCCACTTCGAGTATGCGCAACCCAGCGAGCTGTTGCTGATCACCGTCAGCATCCTGGGTGCCTCGGCACTGGTGTGGTGGTATCTGCGCAAGCCCGAGCCGAGGCTGGTCGGCATGCTGCGCGCCGCGCACACCGGCTCGGTGCAGGACTACACGGCCTACCTGATCATCGGCCTGCTGGCGATGAGCATGGCACTCACGCTGGGCTGACCGCGATCCGCGGTGTCAGCACCTAGTTGTGCGGCCAACTCCTCGAGCGCGGCTGGCGGTCGAGATACGCCCGGGCCTGTTGCACGGCCAGCTCGACATCCTCGAGCTGCCCGGCGATGAGGTGCTCATGCACCTGCCCATCCGAGTCCAGGTATCGCAATATCCACCCGCTGACCCATTCGAGAATGGGCAGGCCACCGTCGTCAAGAGACACCGCATCAGCGTCGTCAGAGGGCTCAATGACCCGGATGGAGTCGCGTTCGATCATGGTGTGTCCTTAGTGTCTTCGCTCGAGCCGCGTGAATCCTCGGCGCGCGGCGGCCGCCTCGCTCTAGTACTACAGGGCTGCGGCAGCGGCGTCTCTCTCACTGATTCGTGATCTCCTGTGCTGGGCTTGCTCGCATGCTGTGGGGCTTGCAGGCCGCGGTGGCCTGCCCCGTGGCGATCTCCAACGCCGCGAACAAGGTGGTGGTGCCGTCTCGGCGGTAGTCATGTGTCCAACTGGCGGCTCGCCCGGGCTGCATCGGCAACGTCGGCGCGGTCCGCTCCAGGGCTTGGATCCGCGATTTCTCGTCCACACAGAGCACGATCGCGTTCCGCGGCGGCGCCAAGTACAGCCCGACGACGTCGCTGACCTTGGCGACCAACTCGGGGGTCGGCGGAGACGCTTCTATCGTTGTCAAGTCAGTGGTGCGGTGTGGTCTCTTGTGGTCGTCATGGTGAGGTGGTCAGCTCTGTGTCAAGTACCGGGTTTGATGGAGACTCGGTTCTCACGCGCCGGCGGGTTGCCTGGCGGTGCTTGTGTTGTGGTGCATAGTCTCGTACTCGACGGGTGGGACGAGCCCGAGTTCGCCATGGAGACGGCGGTGGTTGTACCAGTCGATGTACTCGGCGACGGCGAGTTCGAGGTCGTCGATTCCACGCCAGGGGCCTTTGTTCCGGACAAGTTCGGCTTTGAACAGGGAGTTGAATGCCTCGGCCATCGCGTTGATGCTCCTATAGTTGTCAAGCCGCGACGGCCGAAATTCTGGACTTGCGCGGTGCGACAATTATTTGATAGATTTCT